>JBDRRI010000384.1:0-12824 GCA_043825815.1 Candidatus Zixiibacteriota bacterium | reverse complement strand
AGAACATACCTGATGGCAATTGTCGAATGCCCCATTTCCATAAGCTGTTTGATAGTGTAGAAGTTATTCAGTGATTTCGACATTTTATGACCGTCGACTACCAGATGCTTACTGTGTATCCAGGTTTTGGCAAACATCTTCCCCGTTGCGCCCTCGGATTGAGCAATTTCATTTTCATGGTGGGGGAAAATATTGTCGACTCCACCGGTATGAATATCAAAGGTGGCACCAAGATATTTCATTGACATCGCCGAGCATTCCAGATGCCATCCCGGCCTCCCCTTGCCCAATTCGGTTTCCCAGAAAACATCGCCGTCATTCTCATCCCAGGCTTTCCAAAGGGCAAAATCGGACACCGACTCCTTTTCATATTCATCGGAGGCCACCCGGGCGCCAGCTTTTAGGCCGGTTAGATCGACATGCGAAAGCTTTCCGTATTCCTTGAATTTTTCAATCGAAAAATAGTAATTGCCATCAACCTCATAGGCCATGCCCTTTTCGATCAATATCTTAACAAGTGCTACCATTTCTTCAATATGTTTGGTCGCTTCGGGATAAATTTCGGCCCGTTCGATTCGAATCAGATCAATATCTTCAAAAAATGCCTTCTTGAATTTGGCGGTATGCTGATCAAGAGAGATTCCAAGTTTTATTGAGTCCCTGATAGTCTTGTCATCAATATCGGTCAGATTCATTACTTGTGTGATTTTATAGCCTTTGTACTTCAAATACCGCCGAAGAAGGTCTTCAAACATGTAGGTACGGAAATTACCGATATGAGCGTAATCATAAACTGTCGGACCACAGGTATACATCCGAACATGATTATTCTCGCTCGGTCTGAATTCTTCCTTCTCTCTGGTCATAGTATTTGTAAAACGAAGCGGCATTCTAATCACCTCTATACTTTCGTTAACGATTCCACCGTTTTCTTGTCCAGCTTTTTGGCCAAGGCCGTCGCCAGTTTAACTACATTATCGTAATCTTTGCGATAAATTATACTGTTGTGGGAATGAATATAACGGGTTTCAATACAAATAAATATCGAGGGAACTCCGGTTCGGGCAATATGGAAAGCCCCGCCATCGGTACCTCCCCGTTGAAGGGCTGTAAGATGAAAAGTAATTTTATTTTCTTCGGCCGTCTTTATAGCCAGTTTTCTCAGACGTTGATTGGGAATCATTGAGCCGTCATAGACCAAAATTCCGGGACCACCGCCAAATTTTTCAGCGCGATCAAAGTTTTCCGGCGGAATATCGCGGGCCACGCTGACATCGAGAATAATGGCGACATCCGGCTCGGACTGAAAAGCCGCCGTCCGGGCACCGCGTAGACCGACCTCCTCTTGAACAGTACCGATTCCGAGAATGGTATTGGGGTGTTTGGTCTTTTGGAAATTTTTCAAGACCTCGATAACCATGGCGCAGGCGACACGATTATCAAAAGCTTTGGCCAGATACATCTTATTATGATTCATAATAGTAAACTTGGAATCGGGGATAATCGGATCGCCGACTTTGACTCCAAGCTTTTTGGTTATATCGTAATTTTCCATAACTCCAACGTCTATAAACATATCGTCGATTTCGAGCACTTTTTCGCGCTCTTTTGCTTTTAACAGATGAGGCGGAGTGGAACCGATAACGCCGACAACCGGGCCTGAATCGGTCATGATCTGGACTCTTTGACCCAAAGCAACATGTCCCCACCATCCGCCGAGCGGTAGAAATTTAATATAACCTTCCTTGGTAATCTCCTTAACCATGAATCCGATTTCGTCCATATGACCGACTAACGCCACCCGCGGAGATTCAGCGGTTCCCTTTTTGGTACCGATTAATGATCCCAGATGGTCATATTCAAGAGTGGTCAGTTTTTTCATATAGCGGGCCATGACATCACGGGCGTCCCCCTCGTAACCGGAAACACCATAGGCATCAGTCAATTCTTGCAATAAAACTTCAGTTTGGTCCATGTTTACTCCTTGCCATTATTTTTAACATATAATTGAGGAATATATTCAAATAAGCGAGGTTCGTCAATTTATTATATCAGATTGTCAAGCAGTTCGGATAAGGAACCAACAACCGTTAAATCATCGGGAAACGGGTCAGGATATTCTCGATTTTCGCGGTATTTTAAAATCGCCTTCATTCCAAAATCCCGAGGGCCCTTGATATCTTCGAGAAATCGGTCGCCGACGAATAATATCCGGTTAGCCGGAAGATTCATCTCAGCAGTCGCTTTTTTGTATATTTTAGGATCCGGCTTGCGCCATCCGAAAGCCGAGGAATAAATTTGAAAATCGAAATATTTATGCAAATCGAAACGGGCCAGATCGGCATGATGGAATTCTCTGGGGAAAATAGTATTGGAAACCAAGCCTATCTTTTTGCCACTTTCTTGAATGGCTTTAAGAGTTGACTGAGTATCATCGAAAATAGTTATCTGATCGGCAATTGGCTTATACCAGACATCGTAAAAGGATTGGGTCATACCATACGAGCCTTTAATATGCAGAGCCTCTATTAACTCATATAGAGCATCGATTAGCGACCATTCAGCCAGACTTTGATCGGCCCTTTCTCGGTATTTTTGTCGAATCTCCATTTGGAGATTATAAAACTGTTCTTTCGACGGAAGTCGATAGCCTTCTTCTTTCAGAAATTCATAACCGGCATCAACGCATTTTGCATTTATTTCATCCCATGGAGAATTTTCATATTCGAGCAGTGTTGAACCGAGATCGAATATTACGCCATCAATTTCGATTTTTTCTCGCGTCATTTTTCAAAGCCGATTGGCATATTCTCTCAACCAGCTGGTCAAAATTGATACCTGCTTCCTTCGCGGCCATCGGGGCGAGGGACAATTCGGTCATGCCGGGGAGAGTATTAATTTCCAACAAATATGGTTCATTGTCTTCATTCAACAAGAAATCTACACGCGCCAAGCCTGAGCAGTCAATTAATTGATAACTCTTTAGGGCGTAATTTTTAATTTTTTCCGTTACGGAATCAGGAATGCGGGCAGGGCAAATATATTGCGAGCCGCCTTTAGTATATTTACAATGATAATCGTACAACTCGCCCGATGGTATAATTTCGACCAGCGGGAGATTTTCATTATCGAGAACGGCGGCCGTAATCTCTCGGCCCTTGATATATTCCTCAATCAATATTTCACTTGATTCTTTATGGCATATTTGCAGGGATCGCCTTAGATCGGAATAAACCTTTACCAGCGTCAAGCCAACGGTTGATCCGGAATCGTTTGGTTTGACGATTAAGGGGAAACGAAACTGTTCATTGATTTCATCGATAAAATCTGGCAGATGGTCAGGATCGTTGCATTTGATTAGTTTCCAGTTCGGAGTTGGAATATCGGCATTTATCAGAACCATTTTTGTAAATGCTTTATTCATCGCAATAGCTGATGCCATAACTCTTGAACCTGTGTAGCTTACGCCTGTTATTTCAAGTATTGCTTGAATCGTGCCATTCTCGCCATGACCACCATGTAAAGCATTAAAGACAATATCCGTGTTCTTAAGAAATTCTCTGTCGGATAAGATACTCGCCATAAGTGCCGAAGAACCCATTTCTGAAACAAGTTTGGAACTAGAATCAATAGATTCTTTAATAAGATAATTACCGCTGTCATCAAGAAGTGATTTTCCTGAGGCCGAATCAATAACCCTGGCATTATATCCCAATCTTTGGGTTGCCTCATAAATCGCCCGAGCCGATGTTAGCGAGACTGCCCGCTCGGCGGAGGTTCCCCCCGCCAGTATAACGATATTCAATTTATTTTCCATTTTTTCGAACCTTTAAAATTTTCCATATTATAATACCTACAATTACCGCAATAATAATCGGCCAGGCGATTTTTTCATAGGCGTGGAAATATTTGGCAATTGTTTCGAAATTGACAACAAAAAGATAGCTGCTAAAAAGTAAAAGCCCATTGAAGAACCAGAATGATATTGACGTGAAAAGTATAAACCGGTCTTTACGATACTGGCTTATTCCGCTAACCAGAGCAATAACCGCCCGGGCGCCAACAATAAATCGACTAAAAATCAGCAGCCAGGCGCCCCGCCGGGAAAACCATTCCTCCAATGAAATAATATCCTGAGCTGAAAAAACCTTAAAATCTTTCCTGATAAAATATTCCAAGCCGTATCTTTTTCCGAGATGGTAAACGAATATTGTTGAACCAATGCCGCCAATATAGACGCAGGCAAATACGCCAAAAATATTGAGCCACCCTCCAGCCGCGAGTGCTCCCCCGGCCAGAGTAAAAAAATCTCCGGGAAAGGGTGGAAAGATATTTTCTACAAACGAAGCGGCAATCAGGATGAGATATATCCATATCGGTCCATAGGCAAAGATGTGCTTCAGAAATTCATTGATATAATCAAAGGTCTGTTCCATTGTCCTCATAGAGTATAACGTTGGCGATAACGGCTATCCCCTCGCCGCGTCCAATGGCGCCCATCATTTCATTAGTCGTGGCCTTAATGGAAACTTGCGATTTATCAATCATCAATATCCGAGCGATTTTGGAAATCATTTTGGGAATATGCGGAGCCATTTTAGGAAATTCAGCAATTATAACAGCGTCGATATTGCCAATTAAAAATCCCTTTTTTACGATTTTCTCAAAAATATTGGCAAGAATTTTAATCGAGGCCATATCTTTGAACTTTATATCGGTATCAGGGAAATGCTGGCCGATATCACCCAGGCCGGCGGCACCAAGAATGGCATCGGCAATAGCATGGAGCAGCACATCGGCGTCGCTATGACCGCTCAAACCGGACGTATGCGGAATGATAATGCCTCCCATGACTAACGGGCGATTCTCTTCAAACCGATGAGAATCATAGCCCACCCCTATTCTTATTCCGGGCAGTTTCATTTCTCTTTCTCCAGAAATAATGAAGCAATGCGTAAATCATCTTCGGTCGTTACTTTTATATTCGGCCTTTCGGCAATAACCGTTTTCACCTTGAAACCGAGCGCCTCAATCATAGCCGAATCATCGGTATGATTGGCCCGACCGATAAATTTTTCATGGGCCGACATTATCAAATCATATTGGAAGACCTGAGGAGTCTCGGCCCGATATAATTTCTCTCTGTCAACGGTGGTTATTATGAAGTCCGATTCCACTCGCTTAATTGTATCTAAAACCGGCCGGACCAATATAGCCGCTCGATCCGTTTTAGCCTTTTCAATGACACGATCAATATCCAGCGGGTCGACGATTGGCCGGGCACCGTCATGGATCGCGACAAAAGCTGTCGAATAGGGAAGCGATAAAAGTCCTTTTCTTACCGATTCCTGACGCGCGGAACCACCGACAACGATTTTACTGATTTTATTAAAACCGTATGGGTTGACAATTTTTTCATTGGTATAAAGTAGAAACTCTTCAGAAACAACTACCACAATATTGTCAATTAGAGATGATTTTTCAAAACGCTCGATCGTCCAGCTCAGGAGCGGTCTTCCATTTATAGAGCGAAATTGTTTGGGGACGGCGCCTCCAAAGCGAATGCCCTTTCCGGCGGCCACAATTAATCCTACCGTATTCATACGGCACAATATATTTTTTCAGTATATAAATGGAAACAACTATTTTAAAAGAATTGGCTCAGAGAATCAGCATGCAATCGCCATAACTGTAAAAGCGATATTTATCCTTAACAGCCAAATTATAGGCTTCGAGAATTTTTTCACGTCCGGCAAAGGCTGAGACTAAAAACATCAAGGATGATTTGGGCAAGTGGAAATTGGTAATCAGATGATCGACAACCTTGAATTCATAGCCTGGTTTTATATAGAGATCAACAAAACCGGCGAAGGGTTGGATTTTGCCGTTAATTATTTTGGCTGATTCAAGAGTCCTTACCGAGGTCGTTCCGACCACAAACAGCTTACCTCCGTTTTGCCGAATATCGTTCATTTTTTCGGCTGATTCCGGGGAAATTTCGGCATATTCAGCATCAACAGAATGCTCGTTAATATCATTAACCTTGACCGTCCTGAAAGTGCCATAGCCAACATTAAGCGTAATTGGGATGACCTCAACCCCTTTGGTGTTAATTCGTTTTATATTCCGTGAAGAAAAATGCAAGCCGGCGGTTGGCGCCGCCACCGCTTTGGCATTCTTGGCCTTGGCGAAAATCGTCTGATAACGTTCTTCATCGCGCTTTTCTGTAGGGCGATGAATATAAACCGGGAGAGGAATCTGTCCAAATTTATCAATTAGCCGTTTAGCCTCGGCTTTACTTCCGAATTTTATGATGGTTTTGCCATCCGGCAATTTGCTGACTACCTGTAATGTCGCATTTTCACTCAAATAGAGGTCTTCACCTTCTTTGATGCGTCGACTGGGATGGGTCAGGACTTTCCAACAGCTTTTATTTTCAAATTTTACTTCTTCAAGAAGAAATATTTCGACTTTTCCCCCGCTTTTGCGGCGGACATTTAAGCGAGCTTTAAAGACTTTGGTGTCATTTATTACAAGACCGTCGCCTTCTTTCATATAGTCAATTATCGATGGAAACTTTCCATGAATGATTTCACCGGTCTCACGATTGACAATCATCAATCGGGAAAGGTCTCTCTGACGGGCGGGATAATACGCAATGTATCCATCCGGCAGGTCATAGTCAAACAGCGATATATCCATTTATTCCACGCATATCAAATTTAATTCAGATATATTGCATATAACCGCCGGGTTGTCAAGGAACTCTGTGCAATTAAATCAATAATCGGAGCTTTATCATCCTTTCGCGGCAATACTCATAAATGTCTCAGCCTTCATATATTCTTCAATAATTCTTGATTTAAAACCGGCAATATAGTCATCATCCGCCTCAAAATAATCTTTTACTTCCGGACTGAGGTGGTATTTAGTACCAGTATTATCATTATCGCCAACGACATTTGTATTGGTAATATAATTCGCCAGACTTATTAAATAAGCAAAATCATCGCTTTCGTTTTCAAGGCTCGGTGAATGATGATATCCAATCGTATCGGCCAGCCTTTGCGGCAGTTTCCACGAAAAGGCCAGTTGCCGGCCCAATTGGGCATGATTGAAACCCATTACCGCGGTTTCGGCTTCTAAATCGGAGGCATTATCACTATTTAGGAGATAGGTCTGAATTTGTTTATGCTCATTCTCCATAAACGAGCAGATAATCATCTTACCGACATCATGGAGCAAACCCATTGAAAAAGCGGGATCAGGATTAAATTTTTTACCGCTCTTAAAATTGCGGGCAATCATTCTCGCCACGAGAGCGGTTGTTAACGAATGGCGCCAGAAATCAGCATGATACTGCTTGGTCTCTTCGCTGGCTTTAAACATGCTAAGTACCGAGGCCGATAGAACCAGATTCTTAACCGCTTCGAGCCCGATAATCATCACGGCCTGGCTAATTGAATCAATCTCGCGAGATAAGCCGTAAAAGGCCGAGTTGGTAAGTTTTAATATTTTCACGGACATAGCCGGATCTTCAGCCAAAATATGAGCGACATCATTAACCGAGGCATCGGGACTATTAATTACTTTTTGTATTTGTTCAAAAACAATCGGCGGTGTCGGCAGACTTCTAATATTTCCTATTATTTGTTCTAATCTTTTTTCCAGCGAATTATTGGTTGTTGTTATAGAAGACATTTTCACCCCTTATATTCAAATCAATTTTTGCCATCCACAAATTGCGGGGTGGCCGGTGCATCTTTTAAATATTGAAGTATTTTTTGACTGTGTTTCAATTCTTTCAATTCGGTCTTCAGGCGGCTATGGCGCCCTCGCAAATATTCTTCGTTTTCCTTAACCAGTGAGGCAGATTTTTTTACCAGAGTAATAATACTATTAACCAGTTTTTTTACTTCCGGTGCCGATGAGGCTACTGGAAAAAGCTTAATGTTTTTATTTTTCAGGTCCGCAATCTTTTCTTCCGACAATTGAATTCTCTGATGACATCTTTCAATTTCAGTAAACAAATCCAGAAGTTTTTCATCCTTTTGATATTTGATCATATCTTTTTGTTTATCAATCAAAATGTAAAGCGACTGATAGAATGAATACTCTTCTTTTAGAACGAAAACGAGTTCCCGTTCCAATTGTGTAATTTGATTAAACTCCATTTTATCCTCTTATAATGAAATTGATATTCCTTTTTTGGGCTTATCCTGATGCGGATTTTTTTTCTCAACGGCATTGTCATTTTTAGAGCGCTTATTCAGTTCCGCCCATCCTTCGCGAATATTATCGAAAATATCAACGACTTCTTGAATCCTGTCGCAATCCTTAGTTGCCTGAACGAAATGAATTTGCTCAATAGCATAGGCGTATAACTGTGAGAGTTTTTCAGCAATATCGCCGCCTTTTTCTTCATCGAGCGTCGTGTAAAGATGAACGATGAATTTTTTAGCCTTTTCAAGCGCATCATGGCCGGCCTGAATTTTTTCTTTCTGATAGCATTCTTTGGCCTGTTTAAAATTGCTGATTGCCCCGTCATATACTTTAATGACTAACTCCAGCTGAGTAGCACTCAGAGTCTCCACCGTTTGATAATTTCCTATTGTTTTTTTCATAATTCCTATTTACTGTTATTGCTTGAGATTTGATTCCAATTGGACTGTAAACCGGCCAATTGCGATTCCAGATAACTGCCTTCCGATTGAAATTCCGAAAGGGCCTGCTCCATGGCCAAAAATTCGGCATAGAGATCTTCCCGCCGCCGGGCTAAACGATCGGTGTACCGTTCAATTTGTTCGTCGATATCGGCGAGCTGATTATTAATGGCCAGAGTCCGCCGGGGGACTGTCCCATCGATACTTTTGGTCATGTTTTCCAAAGTATTATTCAATTTGGTCGCCAGTCCGCTGACATAGGAAAAAGAACCCTCGGTTGCCGAAGAAACCATACTTTCCGTATAAGTAATTTTTAATTTCAAACCCTCGGTGGTGGCGTTGCCTTCATCGCCACTCAAAACCTGGCCGTTGCCTGTAGCCAATTCACCATTTATGGTTCCGGCGACATTCTGGCCGACTTTGGCACTTCCTCCTGCTAATCCGGTAATGGAATAGGCGTTATTGGCAGTCGAGGATTCCATGATTACTTTAGAACCTGAACCGTATGTCCCGGAGCTAAATTTAAGATAGCCGCTATCGGACATCTGGACCCACTCAACCGTTAATCCTCGTCCGCCGATTTTCGAATCGGCATCAATTCGGGTTTGGATTTCATTGACCAAATCGGCACCGGATGTATAAGATCTTTCTGAGAGGGCTATTTCATTGGAAATAATTCCGTCTACTTTGATTTTAATTTTATTATTGGTGCTGTCCAATGTGAGAGAAGAAACCGCCGGATCGTTGATGCTTGCCCCTTGAAAATATCCCTTGGTTGCGGCCTGCGTTATATCTACGATATAGTCTTCACCTTGCACCGTTTTTTCTGTAGCCGAGATAAATTCGATATAGGACGATGAGCCGATTCCGGAATCAACAAATAGACTTATGAAATTGTCAAAATCGTTTTGTATAGCATCGGTCAACTTGGCCGAATTCATTATTTTCAGCTCGCCATTCTGTCCAGTTCTGATTCCAATGGAAGCCAGTGAATTTATGCCATCCTGTAGGCCTTTTACAATCGAGGTCGTCGACAAACGCAAAGTCGATTGCATCACCTGCAAGGAATAATCGGCGAACAAAACACCCGATTCGCCCTTTTCTTTATCATAAGTAAATTGATCGTCGACGAAATTCATAATATCGTTATATTTCGCTACCAGTTCGCTGACCATATTTTTTATTTCATTACTGTCAACATCGGTATTGATAGTAATCGACTCACCGGCTGAATTTACTTTCTTAGCGTCGATTGTAAGTCCGGGTAGAACGTCTTCAAAGCGATTTGTGGCTGAACTGATTACAATTGGAGAGCCTCCGGAATCGGACGAGCCAATTTGTATTTTGGCATCAGAAGCGCTTTGCAGCAGCGGAGCAAATGTCCCGACCTGGAAAGTATCGCCGCCAACTAAATCACCGGCCGAAAAAGAAAGCGATAACCCGTTGGCGCCATCGCCAATCAGGTCCACATCAGCGTCGGCATTGGTCACCACAATCGAGCCGGAATTGGTTCCATCGGTCCAGTTGATTGTGACATTATCAGTCCCAATTGTCTGGGCGCCGGAACCGGCCACCGTGAAAGTATAGGTCTTATTGGTACTTCCGGTAAATGAGGCGACTGAGCCGAGCGAAACGGCCGTCGTTGTCCCCGTTGAGAATGAAACTGTTTCAGGACCGTCAAAGGAACTATTCATAAAATCGACTGTTTGACTGCCGCTTAAGGAAACCGTCTGCCTTATATTATTAGCAGCTCCGGTTTTATTCGATGTTAAGAGCAAGCGATATGGATTAGATGTTGAGCCGTCATTAATAATCGAGGCGGAGATTCCAATATTAGCGTCGTTTATAGCGTCTTTAATTCCGATTAATGAATTGTTGCCGGAATCAATGGCGATAGTCGTCGTACTGGCCGATCCAACCGCAAGCTGAATAGTACCGGTTCCAAAAAGGCTATCGGTGGCACTATTAAAACCCTGCGAGGCAATTTGATGATTTCGGGCCAGAGCGGTTACGCGCAAATCATAAGAGCCGGGGGTAATGCGACCATTTGATGTGACGCTCAGGATAGTTTCATCCGAAACCTGAATACTTGCTTTATTGAAAGAACTTTCCTTTTTTAAAGTAAGCACTTGCGATTTAAGAGCCAGCAATTTAGCCTCGAACGCTTTATAAGCGGCAACCTGCTGCGTCTTTAACGCCTTATCCTGCTCCAAAAGAGTAACCGGATATTGCTCATAGGACATAATTGTGTCTACGATACCGGATATATCTAAATTTGAGGCCAAGCCTTCAATAGACTGTATAGGCATAGCAACTCCTATTTAAAATTTCTTTTAAAGGATCATCGATAAATATCACAAACGTATGCGCCTAAAATATTTATCATAATCTTTGTATATGTTATTACTTATTATTTTTATCGGAATTTTACCCACATTATTCAGTCACTAATAAGAAATAATGTGAAATATTTGAACAGGAAATAAGTGAAATAAAAAGGCCGGATCATAAATCCGGCCTCGTGAGGTATTGGTTCCCCCTCATTGCAAAACCAATACTTTATTTAGAAAATTCTACTTTTTCGAAATCATACCAATCGACCATAACTTCATCTTTGTCATCATCGGAATATATGAATATCCCCTTATTTTCATCATCAACATCATTGGAATCACGCAATTCAAATTCCCGTCCGTCTTTCATGATAACCGTTGAACCGCGATGAGAATTTTTCTCAATTGAGGCAATCATTGCGAATTCAATATTGAACTCAATATCGCGAACATTTCCATCCAAAATTTCCCAGGTATACTCCTCGTCATCGTCCCAGCGAATATTTCCGGTATATTTTTTGCCATCCTCGGTATAAACCGTGCCATGAAGCTTTTTGCCACCATCAAAGGAATCATACGAAGGTCCCTTGGGCGGATCGGCAAATTCAATATGGTCAAAATCATCCCAGTCAACGACGACCGAACCGAGATTTAAATCAGAAATAACGATACCGCGATTGCCACTGTCAATATCATTGGAATCGTCGAGAGACATCATCTTTCCACCCTTAAGAGTCACTTCCGCGGAACCGGATGACCGTCTTTCAATCCTTTCTATTTTGCTAAATGGAATTTTACGGGAACGCCGACCCTCATCGCCATCGAGAATATCTTCATCGTAGGCCTCATCCTTATCCCAGCATATAAATCCGGTAAATTCCGAGCCACGCCGCGTAACTACTTTACCATATAGGCGCTTGCCAAAAGCTGTCTCTTTGTTTGGCGACGGCATAAAATCGATTCGATCGATATCATCCCAGACCAACTCCAGTATGCCCTCGTTGATTTCATCGACTAATATCTCCCGATTATCGTCTCCAATATCGCCCGAACCTCCGGATAGTTCAATCGTTTCTCCCGATTTAAGCTCCAGTTCGACCCGATCATCGCCAATAGGAATAAAGGATTTAATATGCCCGAATCTAATTCCGGATTGGGCTTCATCATCTCCCCAGCTAAAATAGTTATTTCCTTCACTGTACAACTTTATCCCGAAAACACTGATATCCCGGCCACGATCGCGCCTATATTTATCGCGCATTCGACTTTTATATTTTTTAGAATGTTGCCGGTCCAATTCCTTATTACCGTCGAGGATATCATCCCAGGAAGCTTCGTTTTTATCCCAACGGATAAAACCCTCCAATTCTTCATTATCAACGGTATAAATCTTCCCATAAAGAATGCCCTGTTGGGCCGATAGCGGCAAAGCCAGGGCCAGTATGAAAATGGCCAACGAAAAACAAACGAGTGAGGACTTCATAACTTTCTCCCTGCAAATTATTTACCTTTTTCTATAGGACGTAAATTTAGAGAAAAAGTTGCAAAAATCGGAAATGCCGCGGATTATTACTTGAGTAGAACCATTTTGCGTACGGTGATAAAATCATTGGCAATTAAGCGATAAAAATAAATTCCGCTGGGGGCGATTACGCGGCTGTGAAGCAGACCATCCCATTTCACGATATTATTACCCAATGGCATAATCCCCTCAAAGATGGTACTTACTTCCTGACCTAAAATATTATAAATTTTTATTGAAACTTCTGAGCGATAAGGAAGATTTATTTCTATTTCCGTTTCACTATTAAAGGGATTGGGGTAGTTC
>JBDRRI010000383.1:0-13048 GCA_043825815.1 Candidatus Zixiibacteriota bacterium | reverse complement strand
AAAAAACAGAAAATATCGAGGCATCATCGAACCCCCCATCCATTTCGATGCCACTGCAAGGAAAGACCGGGAAGCGGTCATTCGAAACGGGATGGAAAAATTGATTAAAAAATTTGAGGAGTATATCGAAAAATACCCGGATCAATGGTATTATATTCTAAATACTGAACAGGCACTGGAGAGTTTTGATGATTTTGATCAATCGGTCTGTTTTGTAGGACATTCGCATATTCCGGCTATCTTCCGCAAAGATACTGAGGGCAATTGCCTTAAGACAATTGCCGATTCTTTTCAACTTGATGATGTATCAAAATATATAATTAATGTCGGCTCAGTCGGGCAACCGCGTGATAATGATCCCAGAGCCTGCTATTTAATATATGATACTGAAAATAGATTCATTTGCTACCAGCGAATAGAATATGACTATAAAAAGACACAGGATAAGATGCGAAAAGCAGATTTGCCTGAATTTTTAATTGATAGACTTGCCGTAGGAGTTTAGGAGGCGCTTATGCTTCGGAAATATTCGACTTATATTTTTTGCTTTTTGTTATCATTATTGGTGGTAGCATTATATGTTAATGATTTTTCATTTATGAAAAGCATAGAATGGTCTCTTCAAGACCTGATGTACTCATTTAAAAGTGATAACCCTCGTTATAATGATATTCAATTGGTGAATGTGGATAACCGCACGTTATCCGGATTCGGTGAATGGCCATGGACCTGGGATAAGATTGCCGATCTCGTCGCCGCGGTCGGCCACGGCGAACCCAAGACAATTTTGCTCGACATCCCGCTCGACCAGCACACTCAGAGCAATGATTCGGTTGATTTCGCCGATATTCTGGCCGGACAGCTTTCATGGGTCAATAATGTAATTGTTCCCTTTGAATTTACACCGGCCGAATATATTATCGGCAAAATTTACAATCCCCCGTACCTCTTTAATTCTTCTATTGAGGTAAATAGCGATATCGGAATCCTTGAGGAACATCAATCGTTACTGGCAAAAAAGGTATTCCTCCCACCGGATAAGGTGTGTGAATATGTCGCCGGCTTTGGATTTAATGCCAATGCTTTCGATAGTGATAGAATTATGCGCTGGCAACCGTTGGTCACCCATTTTCAAGGCTACTATTACCCCTCGGCCTCTTTAATGGCGGCGGCTCATTATAAAAATGTACCGGCCTCATTAATAATGGTTTACGGCGGTGAAAAAATTCAAATGGGAAGTACGGAAATTCCGACCGATGCCGAGGGTCGTTTGTTTATAAATTATAACAAGCCCAAAAGCTCATTCCCGATTATTTCAGCAGCCGATATTCTGAATGAAAAATACAATTTTGAAAATCTTAAAAACAAATTAGTGATTATCAGTATCTCTGATGATCTGCTGGCTGAATATTATAAGACTCCGGTCGACGATCAGCTAATGGCCTATGAAAAAACTGCCAATGTTGTTGAAAATATCATCCATACCAATTTTATAACGCGGATGGATGCCACTCCCGGAATTGATATTTTAATTCTGATCGGCATGGGGCTTGTCTTCGCCTTTGCCCTGCCCAAATTATCAATGGTGTATCGGCTGGTTGTAATCGGCGTAACTTTTGTCGTCATTACGAATGTTTCATTCTTCCTGTTTAATTCATCCAACATAATGACCAGGCCGCTTTATCTTTATATGGAACTTTTCTTCTTCCTTCTGGCCATCCCGTTCCTTGACAAAGATTTTTTTGAAAAATTTACGCACCTGCATATCGGATTTGACGAAGAAGCGAGCGGAAACGTTCTTCCCAAGGTTGAACTTCCCAAATCTCACGTCATCAATTCCAAAAAACGCAAGCAAAAGGTTGAAGATGTTGAAATTGAATCGACTGTATTGACCGATGATTCTTCCAAGACTCAACTTAATATGGATTCCGGCGGAACCCAAGCCGGACAGGATACTATAATTGATGGTCCCGAAATCTCATCAACCACCGCAATTGAGGATTCCTCTAAAAAAGTTGGGGAAATATCCAACGTTTCGAAACCGGCAGAATCGCAACAACCGTTTGATCATCAAACAAGAAATATTGATGAAGAAAAAGATGTGGAAGCTAAGGCGGACAAGCTCGATTCTGGCGGAATTAATATAGAAGGCGATCCAGGCAGTTCCGATTCATCTATCGATATTGGATCAGGACCGGTCAACATTAAAAATCTTGGACGGTACAAAGTCATCGGCGTTCTCGGTAAGGGAGCGATGGGAACTGTTTATAAAGGCGTCGATCCGGCTATCGACCGTAATGTCGCACTTAAAACAATCCGGTTGGATTTTGTCAATGATCCCAGCGAACTCGAAGAGCTCAAAGAGCGCCTATCGCGCGAGGCAAAAGCGGCGGGTATGCTCTCGCACCCGAATATCGTAACTATTTATGACGTCGGCTCCGAGGGTTCTCTGCAATATATCGCTATGGAATATCTCCAGGGACAGACTCTGGAAGATATGATTCGTAAAAAAGTCAAATTTAATTACCGGATTATCTCTCAGATAATTACGCAGATATGTACGGCTCTTGATTTCGCGCACAACCAGGGCATTGTTCACCGCGATATCAAACCGGCTAATATCATGGTTACCAATGATTATCGGGTAAAGGTTATGGATTTCGGTATTGCCCGCGTTGATTCATCTTCGATGACCCGCACCGGTATCGCCATGGGAACGCCCAATTATATATCGCCGGAACAGCTTCAGGGCAAACCGGTCGATAAGCGATGCGATATTTTCTCGCTTGGGGTGCTCATGTATGAAATGCTACTTCAGAGGCGGCCATTCCGCGGCGAAAATCTAACCTCGCTGATTTATAATATTGTCAACGGCGAGGTCGAGTTACCGTCGAAAGTTAACAAGGCAATTCCTCTTATCTTTGACCGCATTATAGAAAAAGCGTTGGCCAAAGATCCGGCCAACCGGTATCAACATGCATCGGAAATCGCAGCCAATCTGTCTGATTTCATTGAATCGTTTGCGGCCAAACGTTAATTTTTTTGGAATATTTTATTGAAAAATAGCCGGCTTGAAAAAGTCGGCTATTCTTTTTTGTCTTCGGAATCAATGATATCTTCTGCCAGCGACAACGCCACTCCCGATAGCATCACCTCGACTCCCAGATTAGTAAAATCGGTCGAAATTAACTCGCGATTCATTCCGGCATAAAGAGAGCAAGAAGCACCGCGCTCCACAACCAGACCGGAGAGACGCCTTTGAGATTCGGTAATAAAGGTCACCTCGCCCAACTCTTCCGATATAACAAAACCGGAACAGTTATGAATTTGAAGATGAGTATTGCCGCTGTATACAACGACCAGCATCCCCCGCGTGTGACCCAAATCCGTTTCGGGATAGATTTCCAGAATCAGGACGCGTTTTTCCTCGGTATTGCTTAATTTCAAATGATAGTGGTCTTTTTCCTTCATTATTTTTTCAGGTTGAAGGACCTTAGCTATCTTCTTAATATCAGATTCCGAGAATTTCATCATATTTACTTTTCATCCGATTTCTTATCAGATTTCTCATCATCGATACTGGATTGAATTTCTTTTTGGGTCTCCTTGAGGGCGCCCTTAAACTCGCGGATGCCTTTTCCCAAGCCTTTGGCGATTTCCGGAAGACGCTTGGCACCGAACAGGAGAAGCACCACTAAAAGAATCACCAGCATTTCCTGCCATCCTAAACCAAACATATCTATCTCCTCGTTAAAATCTGTCTAAATATACCACCACTTAAAATAGACGATTACTAATAATACGCCTAAGACGGATAAGAAGTTTATTTTAAACATCAAGCCAACGGTAAATGAAATAGCGTACAGCTCAACCCGCGTGGTTTCAAATCCGATTTTTATCGACTTGGTAAATAATGTCTTGGCCGCGCCGGTCGGAAGGTACGCCCCGACCATCTCTCCCAAAAATCCGCCCAATATGGCTCCCAGCAAAAGCGCCACTATGATAAATGTAAGTTCTCTTCGTTTCAATTTGACTCTCTATTTCTCGAAATGTTTTTTAACCGATTTAAATATTTTCATTCCATCATCGGACCCTAATATTTTTTCAACCGCTCGTTCCGGATGCGGCATCATTCCCATGACATTGCCCTCGCGATTGCATATCCCGGCAATATCCATCAGTGAACCGTTGGGATTGCTGCCCTCAGTAAATTCACCTTTAGAGTCGCAATACCGAAACAATATCTGGCCGTTTTTTTCAAGTTCTTCCAGATCGCCATTAAAATTATAGTAATTGCCATCCTTATGTGCAATCGGTATTTTCAAAATCTCACTTTGATTACAATCGCAAGTAAACGGATTATCGGTTTTTTCCACTTTAAGATAAATATATTTGCATGAAAATCGGAGATGATCATTGCGCATCAAGGCTCCGGGCAACAGACCCGATTCTACCAGAACCTGAAAACCGTTGCAAATTCCAATAACCAAGCCTCCGCTATTGGCAAACTCGATGACCGATTTCATAATCGGCGAAAATCGGGCAATCGCGCCGCTTCTCAGATAATCACCATAGGAAAATCCGCCGGGGAGAATAATGGCGTCGCAACCGCTTAAATCCGATGATTGATGCCATAAAAACTCGACCTCCTCACCCAACAGTTTTATGGCAGAATATCCGTCATAATCACAATTGGAGCCGGGAAAGGTAACAACGCCGAATTTCATCTATGCATACTCCACTTTGAAATTTTCAATGACCGGATTGGCTAATAGCTTCCTGCAAATTTCGTTAATTTCATTCTTTGCTTTATCGTTATCATCTGATAAAGTCAGTTCAAAAAACCGGCCCGAACGAACATCATCGACCACATCATAACCCATATTGGCAATAGCGCGGCCGATAGTAACACCCTGGGGATCCAGAACCCCCTCCTTGAGCCGAACATAAACAACAGCTTTTTTACTCGCCATCTAATTTCTCCATATCGTTGCGGTTTTTCAATTGGTGTTTGCGAACCAAACCAACTCCAAGATAGAAAAACCGATAAATTTCCCGGCCTAATCCAATTATAATATAAAGGGCAAAGATTGGAAATAATAAAAGTTCCGGTTTAATCAATGCCCCAATCGCCGCTATTATGATAAACATAAATTTAATTTTGTTTTTACGCGTGCTGATTCCATCAGGAAAAGCGTCATATTCAATTTGTGAAACCATCAGGGCCGAGCAGAGAATCATAATCGTTACCAGATACTCGGTATACATCTGCCCGTTCCAAAAATGATTAATGAAAATAATAAATGTGACTGGCACCCCGGCCGCCATCGGTGTCGGAAGACCGGCAAAATCTTTCTTTTCGCCCTCCTCCGCCATCACATTAAATCGCGCCAATCGATAACTGGCCGCCATGATATAAACAACACTTATCAGCCAGCCCCATTTACCCATATATTGAAGTTTGACAACATAGACTATAACCGAAGGAGCGACGCCAAATGATAAAAAATCGGATAAAGAATCAAGCTCCACGCCGAACTGCGAGGTCGTCCCGGAAAATCGGGCAATCTTGCCGTCCATCACATCCAGAAATCCGGCCAGAATAATCAACCAGCAGGCGGTAATGATCTCACCTTCGAATGAAGACAATATTGCCAGAAAACCACAGACAACATTGCCCATCGTGAAAATATTCGGAACCAGTCCTTTGATTCTTTGCGCTTTCATTTATTTAACCCGGCCAATAATAGTTTCGCCACCCAGCACTTTATCATCTTTTTTTACTACTACTTCGACATTTTCCGGTAAAAACAGCTCCGCCCGTGAACCGAAATGAATCATGCCATAGATATCTCCGGCTTTTGCCATATCGCCTTCTTTGATAGTATATTCAATTCGGCGCGCCAAAAATCCGGCTATTTGCTTAAAAATCATCTTTCCTTTGTTGAATTCCAGACCGATTTCGCAGTTTTCGTTGTCATCCGAGGCCTTATCAACCATCGCCATATGAAATTTCCCCGGATTGTATTTGACATATTCAACCCGGCCGTCTATTGGCAGACGATTAATATGAACATCAAAGACCGAAAGAAATATCGAAACCTTTTTGCCTTTTCCTCCAATATAATCATTTTCGATATCCTTAACCGATAAGACTGTTCCATCAGCAATTGATAAAATCAGATTTTTCTCAGACGGAATTTTCCGAATCGGATTGCGATAGAAGAAGGTCAGAAACAATGTCAGCAGAGCAAAAACTATCGCCAGAATAAAAATTAAAACCGAATTGCGCGAGGCTCCCCACAGCGAGCAGATGACCGCAATTAAAAATCCCGGGATTATGAATTTAAGTCCGAAAGCCGCTATCATTTGCCGAACACCCGTTTAAATATTTTACCGACATTTTTCAAGTAATAATCAAGTTCAAAACTTTTATCTATTTCCGCAATAGTCAAGTATGATAATATTTCATCATCTTTTTTAACCAAATCCTGAAATCCGATAGAGCCTTTATGCGCTTGCATCGCATTGCGCTGAACCATCAAATAAGCCTTATCGCGATTCCCGGCCTTTTCGGTTAATTTTAAAAGCAATCTCTGCGAGAAAAAGACGCCGCCATTGGTATAGATATTTTCCATCATTCTTTTCGGATTGATAACCAGTCTATCCAAAATACCGTTGAATAGATTTAATCCGTAGTCGACTGCGATGGTACTATCGGGGAAGATCACCCGCTCGGCGCTACTGTGAGAGATATCGCGCTCATTCCACAGAGGAATATTCTCCATTGCGGTAATAGCGTAGCCTCGAAGAAGCCGCGCCAGGCCTGATAACTTTTCGCAGGCGATCGGGTTTTTCTTATGCGGCATAGCCGAGGAACCTTTCTGCCCCTTGGCAAAACCTTCCTGTATTTCGCCGATTTCGGTCCGATGAAGCGATCTTATTTCGGTTCCGAATTTCTCCAGCGAGGTCGCCAGAATCGCCAGAGCGGAAATATATTCGGCATGCAAATCCCGCTGGATAACCTGCGTCGAAATTTTTTCGACGCCTAATCCGAGCAGTTTACAGGCTCGCGTCTCAATGGCCGGATCAATATTAGCAAAATTCCCAACCGCGCCGGAGATTGCGCCCACCGCCGCATTTTTGGCGGCCGTCTTAAATCTCTCCCGACCCCGTTTCAATTCCATATACCAAACCGCGAATTTCAAACCAAGCGTCATCGGCTCGGCGGCGACGCCATGAGTCCGCCCGATAATCGGTGTCATTTTATATTTGTGGGCCAGACTTTTTACTTTGCGGAGGGCAATAACAATTTTCTTGTCAATAATTTCAGCCGCCCTTTTCATCTGAAGCGAAAGCGCAGTATCGAGCATATCCGAAGAGGTCATTCCAAAATGAATATAACGGGCATCATCGCCGACAAATTCGGCCACCGACGTTAAAAAGGCAATCACGTCATGATTGGTCACTGCTTCAATTTCATTAATCCGATCGACTTTGAAATTTGCCTTTTTTATAATATTGGCCAGAGATTTTTGGGGAATTATTCCTTTCTCGGCCATCGCTTTACAGACCGCTATTTCGACTTCGAGCCAGAATCCATACTTGGCCTCATCGGTCCATATATTCCCCATCTCGGGGAGGGTATATCGTGGAATCATCCCTTATTTACCTTTTCCCAGTCTTCCAGGAATTTCTTAAGGCCGCTATCGGTTAAGGGGTGTTTCATAAGCTGTGAAATCACTTTGAATGGCACCGTTGCGATATCGGCTCCGATCAGGGCCGAATCGACCACATGCATCGGATTCCTTATAGAAGCGACTATAATCTCAGTATCGAGTCCGTAATTGCCGTAAATCGTCGAAACCTGGCTGATAAGTTCCATACCGTCCTGCGAAATATCATCCAGCCGACCCACGAACGGAGAGACAAAAGTGGCGCCTGCCTTGGCCACCAATAAAGCCTGCGTCGGCGAGAAACAGAGGGTCGCATTGGTCATAATACCCTGTTCAGATAATTTCTTGATAGCCACCAGTCCCTCGACTGTGGTTGGAATTTTAATAGTAATATTCTTGGCTATTTTAATTAAATCCTCAGCCTCTTTCAGCATTCCCGCGGCCTCAAGTGAGACGACTTCAGCAGAAACGGGACCTTCAACTATTTTACAGATTTCTTTCAGCAGTTCTTTATACGGCATTTTTTCTTTGGCCATCAACGAAGGATTGGTCGTGACGCCGTCCAGAACGCCCATATCGGCGGCCTGCCTGATCTCATCCAGATTGGCCGTATCAATAAATAACTTCATTTTTACACCTCATATTTTAATATCCCACAGCTTTAAGATATAATCCTCGAGCCGGGGCAACCGTTATTATCTTCGTATGGTCTAAGGAGTTCAAAATATCCTTAAATTGCGTCAATGTCAAGTAATCCTTCTCTCTTCCCGCCTGAACCATCGTTCCGACTAATGAGCGAACCATCGTATGCAAAAATCGATTGCCGCGAACCTCGTATATCAGCTCATCCTCAGTTTCAATCCAGCCCGATTGCATAATATTAGATTCATTATTTTCTTTCAATGAAGAAACCACGCAGAAAGCGGCGAAATCATGAACGCCCAGAATAAATTGAGCAATCTCATTCATTCTTGAAATATCAAGTGGATATTCATATTCCCACCGATGATTGAAATGCAGAGCCGATTTACGGCGGCCAATGCGGTACTGGTAATGCCGCCATTTGGCCGACTTGCGGGCATGAAAGCCGGGCTCGGTTTCGCTGGCATTGATAATTAAGATTGAATGTGGGAGATAATAATTTAGGGCATCCTTATATTTTTCGGGAGCGATATGGTGATCAATCCAAAAATTAGCCACCTGCCCCAATGCATGCACGCCGGCATCGGTTCGCCCTGCCGAATGAATTGCTACTTTCTGTCCGGTTATTTTCTCCAGCGCCTCTTCTATATACCCCTGAATTGTATTGGCATTGGCCTGCACCTGCCAGCCGGAGAACCGGGTGCCATCGTACTCAATATCAAGCCTTATATTTTTCTCAGCCATATTATTTATTCGTGAGGTAAAAAATTAAGATTGCCAATGATAACGCCCCCACCATAAAAAACCAATCGGTAAATTGCCAATGAAATTGCCGATAGGAACTCCGTTCGCCGCCGCTGACATAGCCGCGCGATTCAATCGCAATGGCCAGATCATCCGCCCGGCGAATAGCCGACCTTAGCACCGGAATAAACAACGTCAGCATCTTTTGCCCCCGGTTGACCAGCGAGCCGCCAAAATTAACACCCCGGACGATTTGAGCCTTTTTTATCGTTTCAAACTCTTCCGCCAAAACCGGAATAAACCTCATCGCAATAAAGACTATTAAGCCGATATCATTGACTGGAAGCTTAAATCTTTTAAACGGTTTCAGCCAATTAACCAGCGTCATGGCAAAATCGGACGGCAGAGTTGTCAACGATATAAAAAAAGCCAAACCAACAAAAACCAGAAGCCGCAACGAATAGACCGTCGCCAATCGAACGCCGCCCTCGGTAATGTTAAATCCGAAAATATTCCATAAAACCGATGAGTCTCGCGATGAAAAAAGAAGATGATAAAGGGCGGTGATTATTATTAAAACAAATAGCGGTTTTAAATTTTCGTAAATTTTCCCCATTGTAATTTTCGACAACAATAGAAATCCGAACGTCAGAATTATTATTGGAATATAAAAACTGAGCGAGGTCGTAAAAATGGAGAGCATCATCAGCACAGCGGCAATAATTATCTTTGTCCGAGGGTCAAGGCGATGGCCGAATGAATCGGATGGCTGATATTGACCAATAATAAATTGTCCGGTCAATTTTTTATCCTTTCTTCAAAGGGAAAATTTAAGCCGAAAGCATCGCTCTGTCAATCTAACTTTTTTATAAATAAAAGAAAACCGCCCGATCGGGCGGTTTCTATAAGATAGGGACAATAAACATTTGGTTTTATTTGAGGAGGACCATTTTTCTGGTCACAGATTCATTGTCCCTGGATAGTCTGTAAAAATATATTCCGCTGGCCACTTTCCGCCCCGATTTATCATCGCCGTCCCAAACCACCGAATAGTTGCCGGGCGCCTGGCTTTCATTGACTAAAACATTGACTTCCTGTCCCAAAATATTGAAAATAGACAGAATCGTTTTTTGAAGGCTTGAACCCTGGGCACTGATAGAATAATTTATTGTCGTAGTCGGATTGAACGGATTGGGGTAATTCTGTTCCAAAGAGAAACTTTTCGGCAAAAACTTTCGGTTATTATCATAATCATCGGCATCAAGCGCCACTCGCCCGAAGAAATCCATAATTCTGCCGAGAATAATGTCCCGTTTGGCATAACTGGAGGAAGAATTGTCCAGACCTTCATAACCCCAGTCAAAAAAGACCACTTTACTATTTTCATCCTGATAGCTCAATGATGTTACCCCGCCAACCAAATCGTATGAGAAAGCCGGAATAGCATCGCCCACCGGCAGAATTTTTTCGGCTTTGGTATAATCCTGATTGGTCCCGCTGTAATACCTTATTTTCAACCCGTCGCCGATAGGTGAACCGACCTCGCCGATCTGCTTTGGATAAAATATATTTCCGTCATATCGGGCGTGAAGATAATCCCGGAGAAATACCGAATCCTCGGTATGCAACTCTCCGGCTATTCCCTGCCCCGTCATAAACAGATTTCCGCCGCCGTCAAGAAACGCTCTCAATGAATTCAGATCATTGGCATTCAGTTTATTCGTCGAGAAATCGCCGGTGAACCAGAAGACGGTCCGATAGCTGTTCAGGATAACCGCCGGAGGAGTCCCGGAAACATTTTTGTTCCAAACATCGGCGGGTATCAATCGATGATACAGATCGGCGATATACAGGGTATCATAGCTCGCACCGCGGTCGTCATCGACCACCAGAATATCGGGAGAGCCAATCTGTTTTTGAATAGCAAATTCAATAAAATAACTGCCTCCGTCGGTCTCTATCGCGATGAAGAATGAATCAAAAGTCGGTATGAAAACATCCGGCAGTTGAAAACTGATAGGATCGCCGATATTTCCGGTAAATCCGCCGTCGCCCGGAAGCGTCGCCAGGTACACATCGTCATTCGTAAAAGAAATCGCCGGGTCATTGACCGACATGGTTATGGTTGCCCCGGAGGCGGTCTTCCAGGAGTTCGTTAACTCAAAATAGAATTGAACCTCTTCGCCCGGTTCCAATATCTGATTATTGTTGGCGTCCATGAAGGCATAGTTGGAAAGCTCCAGATACGGCCGCGACCACTCAATATCAAGATTGGCCGTCATCAGGGAATCGGAATCGGAAATATCCCAGACCGAAACCTGAGAAATAATATTTCCATATAGTCTGCTATTTGGAGTGGAAAGATCATCGAAAGAGCGTTTATTGGAAGCGCCGGGAAACGGATCGCCCGGATCGCCCTGATTACCTTCAGAAAATTCCAATTGATATGCCCCGTCAGCCTGCTCCACGGCAACATGATAATGATTAACGTCGATATTATCACCGCTTACCAGTTCATCGACATGATAAATCAAGAGCCCGGTTCCGGGAATATATTGGTCAAAGCCGATTCTCTGGCGGTTCTCCACCAGAAAATACTCAGTCGGATCACTAATATCACCCAGCATCTTATAAACTACCGGATTGTTTTCTACCTGTGGAATATTAACATCGGTCATATTGGCAATCAGGTTTGTCGGCTGTAAAAATCCAACATAGGCCTTGCTCCACGCATCCATATGCGCCGGAGACTTGCTGTTATTGTTATAGGAACCGGTTGCCATCAACGACCATTTGCCCACGCCATCGGAGCTGGCCGGAATGTAGTCTATATCGTACAAATCAAAGAGGCCGAGAATATGGCCGAATTCATGGCAAAAGACGCCAATCGGAGACAGGCTTCCTGTGTTTCCATACTCTTCCGGCTGTACCGAGTAGGCATCGACCAGAATGCCATCAAGAGTCAAGGCCAGTGAACCAAGAGTCGTTTTATGGGAAATCATATCGGTCACATCGCCGGTCAATTCCATCCCCGGTCCCGAATGCACAATCACCAGGCCATCGATTTCATTGTCATCGTTAAAGGTATCGAACTGCGAAAAATCGACGCCGGCAGCGTCGGCCGCCAGGATGGCATGATAAGTCATTGTTCGTGAATTATATGGATTTGGCCCTATCCCGCTACTGCTGTCAACATAGTAAGAGTAAAGCTGAGGCATCCGATACCAGCCAAAAATCTGCCCGCGAATCAGCATTTTGCCATAGGAATTTTCAAGGTAATATTCGGTCATGGAGCCGGTCGGGTTGATATCATACGAAAACAAAATTGAATCAAAATTAGCCGGGGTTGACCCTGAGACACTATTGGCTGATTCCGGCTGATCATCGAAATCAACCAGAAGAACCATCACTGTCAAGGTATCAATCGGTTCATCGGCTGAAAGTTTGGCGCTAAATTTAACATCTTCCGGCTGGTCCAAACCGTCTGTTTGAGCTTCTTTTAAAAGCGAGACTATTTTTTCCAGTTCTCCCGAATCGGCCAGATTTTGCCGGGCTTCCGGAGAAATCTGAACGGCCGATGTTGTTACATTTAATAATAGCAAAAGTACCAGCGGCAGTAAGATAGTTCTTAATATTCGATACCGGTTCATAATATATTCCTCTCTACTTTATTTGCTTTATTACAATATAACATCTATAGTCAATTTTGTCACTTGATGAGTGTCATTTTTTTGCTATCGCTGAAACCGTCGGAAATTAATCGATAAAAATAGATTCCCGAACCGACCTCGGTTCCGTTATTGTCGGTTCCGTTCCATTCCACGCGATGAGCGCCGGCTTCCATTTGGCCGTCAGTAATCATTTTTACTTCCTGTCCCAAGATATTATAGACCGCAAGTGTTACGAAACCCGACTGCGGAAGTGAGAACGAAATCGTCGTGGTCGGATTGAACGGATTGGGGTAATTCTGCTCGAGCGAATATTCA
>JBDRRI010000382.1:0-2545 GCA_043825815.1 Candidatus Zixiibacteriota bacterium | reverse complement strand
GTTGTCGGTGCTAATAAAAAGGAAAATGGAATAGGCGGCCATATTTCGACTTTTGCCTCGGCGGCCAATTTATTGGAAGTCGGTTTTAATCATTTTTTCCGGGCCAAAAACGATGATCATGAGGGAGATTTGATTTATTTTCAGGGGCACGCGGCACCCGGTATCTATGCCCGGGCATTTCTGGAGGGAAGAATTTCACATGAACAAATGGAAAATTTTCGGCGGGAATTGAAATCGGAAGGCGGACTGTCGTCATATCCGCATCCATGGCTAATGCCCAATTTCTGGCAATTCCCAACAGTATCAATGGGATTGGCGGCGATAACTGCAATATATCAGGCCCGGTTTGCTCACTATCTTGCCGATCGAGGATTAAAGGAGCGGACCGACGCCAAGGTTTGGGCTTTCTTGGGAGACGGGGAACTAGACGAACCTGAATCTCTGGGAGCAATAACGCTTGCTTCGCGAGAGCAACTTGACAATCTTATTTTTGTCGTAAATTGTAATTTGCAAAGATTGGATGGTCCGGTTCGTGGCAATGGAAAGATTATTCAGGAACTGGAGGCAGCTTTCCATGGTGCCGGATGGAATGTTATTAAGGTCATTTGGGGGGCTGATTGGGATCCGCTTTTGTTGGCTGATAAGTCGGGTCTTCTTATCAAACGGATGGGGGAGGTGCCCGATGGTCAGTATCAAAAATATACCGTTGCCGGCGGTGAATATATCCGAGAGGATTTTTTCAATGCCTATTCGGATGTCGCCGAATTAGTAAAAAATTATACCGATGAGCAATTGGCCAAGCTGAGGCGCGGTGGGCATGATCCGGCCAAAGTATATGCTGCCTATCACGCGGCTGTTAATCATAAGGGCTCACCAACCGTTATTCTGGCCAAAACGATTAAAGGATATGGACTGGGCGAAGCTGGCGAAGGTCGCAATGTTACCCATCAGCAAAAAAAATTAAATGAAGAGGAGTTGCGGGAATTTCGCAGTCGTTTTGGCATTCCTCTTTCCGATGCAGACGTTGTTCAGACCCCATTTTATCGTCCGCCCGATAATAGTAAAGAGATTGAGTACCTTCTTGAGCGGCGACACGCTTTGGGCGGTTTTGTTCCCGAACGCAAAATTACGGCATCGACCTTTGAACCTCCCGATGATAATATTTTCGATGAATATATGAATGGTAGTGATGAACTTGAGCTTTCGACAACAATGGCCGTCGTTCATATGTTATCGAAACTTCTGGCCGATAAAACGGTGGGTAAATATGTGGTCCCGATAGTTCCTGATGAAGCACGAACCTTCGGGATGGAATCGCTTTTCCGAAAATTTGGAATATATTCCCGATTGGGCCAGGTTTATGAACCGGTTGATAGGGAAACGCTTCTTTATTATAAAGAGGCAACCGATGGTCAAATTTTAGAGGAGGGGATAACCGAGGCCGGGTCAATGTCTTCATTTATTGCGGCCGGGACGGCCTACGCCAATTACGGACTCAATATGATACCGTTTTTTATTTATTATTCCATGTTCGGATTTCAACGAATCGGTGATTTGATTTGGGCGGCAGGCGATTCCCGGGTCAAGGGTTTTCTTGTTGGCGGTACTGCCGGACGAACGACTTTGTCAGGAGAGGGACTGCAACATCAGGATGGTCAGAGTCATTTGTTGGCTTACAGTGTTCCCAATTTGAAAGCTTACGATCCGGCTTTTGCCTATGAAATGGCCTTAATTATTAGGGATGGCATAAAACGGATGTATGTGGATGGCGAGGATATTTTTTATTATATCACAGCCATGAATGAATTCTATAAAATGCCACCCATGCCGGACGGGGTAGAGGAAGGTGTTTTAAGAGGAATATATAGATTTAAGGAATCTTCAAAAAAGAGTACCAAAATCAGAGCGCATTTATTTGGAAGCGGTACGATACTTAATGAGGCAATCAGGGCCCAAGAAATTTTGGAACAGAAATTCGATGTAGCCGCTGACGTTTGGAGCGTGACCAGTTATAAAGAATTGTATCATGACGCCATTGAAAGCGATCGACAGAATCTGTTTGGTAATGATTCCTCACGAGAGCCTTTTATCGCTCGACAGTTGGCCGGAACCAAAGGCGTATATATCGCCGCCTCGGACTACATTAAAGCTTTGCCGGGTTCAATTGGCAAATGGATTCCGGGACCGTTTTATATTTTGGGGACAGATGGTTTTGGCCGAAGTGATACTCGGGAAAGTCTGAGGGATTTCTTTGAAGTTTCCGCCAAACACATTGTCTATGCGGCTCTAAAGGCTATGGTTCAGGAAAATAAAATCAATTATGAAATTTTGAAGACGGCGGCAAAGGAATTAGATATTGATTTTAATCAGGATTCAGCGCTGTTTCGATAAAATAGAAAAGCCGCCAATTAATGGCGGCTTTTTTCTCCGAATTGCAAACTAACCTAAAAAATGGAGATTATTTTTTGCTGAAAAAGAGCTTGGCAAAAACCATTTCAGCCGGGCAAAATTTGGTAAATGATGATTGCATCAAATTAAATCCAAC
>JBDRRI010000381.1:0-14797 GCA_043825815.1 Candidatus Zixiibacteriota bacterium | reverse complement strand
ATCAATCCATCCCGATTCGATTCTCGATAAGGCGCTGGCAATGATGGAGAAATACTCGATTACTGTCCTGCCGGTGGTCGACGAGAGCAATCATCCGGTCGGAATCATACATTTGCACGATATTCTTAAATCAAAACTGGTTTAGCCGGCTGTGAAAAGATCGCGACTACTCAAAAAAATAAAAAACAGCTTTATCTATTATTTCGTTGTCATTTTTAAATTTCTGGTAAATATAATACCGCGTTCGGCGGCTATATTAATTGGAGGCGGGATCGGCCGGTTTTTATTTATGATATATCAGTCGGAAAAATCGAGAGCCTTTGATAGCCTGCAGATGGTTTATGGCGACACCTTAACGAAAAACGAAAAGATTGATATTGTCTGTAATTTCTTTGTAAATTCCGGTAAGAATCTGATTGATGTTCTCCGATTTAAGAAGTACTACAAGAAACAGATTGCCGATTTGGTCACGATTGAGGGAAGAGAGCATTTTGATCAGGCTTACCGGCGAGGGAAGGGGATTATCGCCATTACCGGGCATATTGGCAATTTTGAACTCTTGGCGGTCTGGTTTGCCAATAATGGTTACAATTGTGCGGCAATCGGCCGGGAGATGTATGATAGGCGGTTGGATCGGATGCTGGTGGATAACCGCGAATCAATGGGGATTGTTAATATCGATACCAAGGATTCACCCAAGAAGGTTTTAAAAGTTCTCAAGGACGGATATGCACTGGGAGTTTTAATCGATACCGATTCCAAGCGGGTTAAATCGGAATTTATTCCGGCCTTCGGGCATCTTTCCCGGACGCCGGTGGGGCAGTCAATCCTGGGTCTAAAGACCGGCGCGGCATTTATACCAATGGCTTGCGTCCGCGACGGAAACGGATATAAAATTATTATAAGGCCGGAAATTATTCCCGAAACATCTGGCAATTTCGATAAAGATGTGTATAATATTACGCAACGGTGCACTGAGGCGCTTGATAAAATAATAACAGAGTATAAGGATCAGTGGATCTGGATCCATAATCGCTGGCGCTCATCACCGGAAAATTAGAAGCAGGTTATTAATGATAGTTAATAAAGCGAAGTCGATGTTTGAAAAGATAGTAGTAATTTTGTTTGTAATTGGATTTATTTTAGCCGGATGCGAATCCGAGCCGAAAATAAAAACAACCGATTCGGACTATGATAAAGAAATAAATTACGATACGCTTCGACCGGATCAGATTTTAACCAATGTCAAAATTTCGATGTACGACGGGTCTTTTAAATCGGCCGATATTAATGCCGATTCGATAGAGAAATTTTTCAAAGTTGATTCCACCTATGCCTGGGGACTGGATGTATATCTTTATATTAAGAATGGTCCCGATAAAAGGTCCCATCTTATCGCCGATTCCGGAATGATTAAAGAGAATATAAATTATATGATAGCTAATGGCAATGTCGTTGCGGTCAGCCACAACGGGACAAAACTGGAAAGCGAGCAATTAATCTGGATGGGGGCGGAGAACCTGATTAAAACCGACAGTTTTTTTATTATTATTGACAGTACCGGAGATACGACTCAGGGGACGGGGATGGAAACTGACCCAAATCTGAATCGAGTCAGGATTAAAAACGTCCGCGGGACGGCAAAAAATGTGGATATGACGGAAGATTAGAGGATTGCGCTTTTAAATTTATTTTTATTGATAAATCAAAAAAACATTCATTGACAAACATATAGTACTGCCTTAATATTAGCCCGAACCCTTAAAGTGGAGTAAAGATGGATCAGGCTTTACAAGGAAATATCGGTCGTTTTACTTTGCCCGAAATCTTTCAGCTCGTTGCCAATAGTCAAAAAACCGGCACGCTCGGGATCCAAAGAGACGATGATATCGTTATGGTTTATTTTAAAAAGGGGAAGATTATTTACGGCTACGGACCGCGCCAGACTTTCCATATCGGACAGATATTGAAGGATAAAGGGCGTTTGACGGATAAACAGTTGGAAGATGCCGTCCGAACCCAGTCAAAAAAGGAATCATCCAAACGGCTGGGGCAGATTTTAATGGAAAAAAAATATATTGATCGGGCTGATCTGGAGGATGTGGTCAGGTCTCAGATTGAGGATTTAATTTATTCGCTTCTTTCCTGGGATACCGGCACATTCAAATTCTATGAAAATCAATACCCGACCGATGAAGAAATAACGGTCAATATTTCGGTGGAAAATGCGATTTTAGAGGGATGCCGGCGGATTGATGAAATGAATCGAATCAAAGAGGCCCTTCCCGATTTTGGTACCCGCCTGACAATTTCCGTAACGCCAATAGACCGCCATACGAAAATATCACTTGAGGCCGATGAATGGAACCTGCTATCATTGGTTTCCGGACGGCGGACTATCAGCGATATAATTGAAATTTCCAACCTTCCAGAACTGGCGACATTGAATAAATTGGCCGCTCTGAAGCTGGCCGGTCTGATTAAAGAGACAAAAATTGCCAAAGATGAACCGGAGGATCGGATAAAATTTATGGTTAATCGTGTTAGCGGTCTTCTGGAGCAATACCTGGCCAGGAAATCCCCTATCACCGGAAACGAAAAGACATTCGTTACGGAAATACCGGAACCGGTCAAATCCAGATTGTCGAACGAGCAAATTACCGCCGGCCTGATTGGAGATGACAATTGAGCCGCCTGGAAACATTGAAGACTTTAGAATCGACTCTGGTCAGTTTCCTCGAGGGAGCGGTTGAAATTGAGAGCGACCGGTTAAGTAATTTTAAAAGTATCGATATGCTTGAAGAAATTGCGAGTGATTGCCTGAGGGGCCGTTATATAAATAATCGGCTGGGGAATTGGCTGGCGGTTAATCGAAATATACTTGATACCCATCAATATGACGAAAAAGAAGTTTCCATGATAGGTAATTTGCTTGATGATATTAAAAAGGGACTGGATGAATCCGATCCTGGAACAAAAAAACTGACCTCAGAGATCGCTGATTTAAAAGAACACGGTTTTAAGCCTAAGCGCAAACTGGTGTTGAAGTTACATCACAAGGCAGAAGAAAACAAGCTACTTGATGATTTGAACAATATGCTAAAAACAGAATCAAAAATATTTGATTCCGGAGAATATTCGGGCAAACATCTTTTGACAGCATTGGATGACATCTTGAAATCGGCGGAATTGAAACCGGATCCGATGTATGTTCATCTGGCCGCCTCAATGATATATTTTCTCAAGATGAACGGGTATAAAATATCTCCTTTCGTCAAGCGACTCAAAGAGATAGAGAAAAACAAATTTGGCAGTAATTTTGAGAGCGGGACCAAATAATGTCCGATTTGAATAAAAAATATTTTCAGGCTTTGATAGCGCTTAAAAATAAAGATTATTCGGCGGCGGTAGGTTTTTTTAAGGCGGCTGAAAATCAGTTTGCGGATTCGCTGGAATTCCGTATATTACAGGAAACGACCGAACTGCTGTTGGCCGTTAAGAATGAAATAATTGAGCTGGAGACTGAAAAGGTATCAGCGTAAGGAGATTCGGATATGGCGAAAAAGCAAAGTTTTGCGGATAAAGCCAGCAAGAAAAAGCATGCAATGACCTGCCCCATCTGTAATACGGAAGTGGCTTATGTCAAATATGCCAAAGCGGAACGCTCGGAAAATGGATGGCGTTTTCGGACCACTAACGTGGCCGTTTGTAAATGCAATCATGCCGAGGTTTACGGTTAATATATTTCTTGCATAGTTTGTGATTCCCGCTTATATATGAGCGGGAATTTTTTTATGAAATAGAATATGAAGCACCTACTCGAAAAAAAACTTATTCCATTTGTCAATAAACCGGGACAATATATCGGTTCCGAGCATAATTCCATTGTAAAAGATGAAACGGGCAGATTTAAAGTAGCTCTCGGTTATCCCGATCTGTATGAAATCGGCATGTCATATCTGGGTCTTCAGATATTGTATAATGTCATCAATAGTGATGATCGTTTTCTTTGTGAGCGATTTTTTGCGCCTGATGTCGATGCCGAAGCGATAATGAGGCGAGAAAATATTCCGCACTTTTCTCTTGAATCCTTTCGGCCCCTGAAACAGTTTGATGTTGTTGGATTCACCCTCGCCTATGAGATGGTTTACACCAATGTTTTGAACATTCTTGATTTGGCCGGAATACCGCTTCGCTGGAAAGACCGTGCCGACGATGATCCGCTTGTCATGGCAGGGGGCACGATTGCACACAATCCGGAGCCGACGGCCGCCTTTTTTGATCTTTTTTATATTGGCGATGCCGAGGATCAGATCAATAGGATTTTTGAAATATTATCAGAGACAAAATCACAAACGCGTTTAAAACGGTTGGAGGCGGTTGTCCGGGAGATTCGTTCCGTTTATATCCCCGCCTTTTATGATGGCGATACGCATCAGCCATTGTATGATTTTGTTCCTGATAAAATAAAATCGGCTCGGGTATCGAATCTTCGGCGGGAAATCTATTCTGATAATCAGATCATACCATTTATCGAGACGGTGCACGATCGATTAACAGTCGAGATAATGCGCGGTTGTCCCCGGGGATGCCGTTTTTGCCAGGCCAGCGAACTGTACAAACCGGTAAGGCCCCGGTCGAAAAATGAAATAATTATGCAAGTTGAAAAGCAGGTGGCTTTGACCGGCTACGATGAGGTTTCGCTATTATCGCTTTCCTCGAGCGACTATCCCGAGATTATTCCATTGACGATTCAACTGGCTCGCTCGCTGGAAAAGAAAAAAGTCGCGTTATCTTTGCCATCCCTTCGTCCCGATACTTTTTCAGAGGAGCTGGCCAAAGCGGTCAAGACAACCCGCAAGACCGGATTGACTTTTGCCCCCGAGGCAGGTACGGAGCGGCTTCGGGCGGTCATCCGTAAAGATATTACTGATCAGGATCTGTTTGAGACAATAAAGATGGTTTTTGATAATGGATGGAATCTGGTTAAGTTGTACTATATGATTGGCCTTCCGACCGAAACCGATGAGGATCTTGACGGAATGGTCAAAATGATATGGAAGGCGATTTCGATTGCCAAGAGTTGCCGCGGTAAGAATATTATAAACATTACCATCTCGCCCTTTTCTCCCAAATCGCATACGCCTTTCCAATGGGATGAGCAGATATCGCCTGATGAGACTCAGCGAAAGAATGATTATATCCGCCGAAATGTCCGCAGTTCAATGGTAAATTTAAAGCTTCGCGATCCGAAGTTGTCGTTTCTCGAGGGCGTTCTTGGCCGGGGCGGGCGGGAAATGAGTGACGTTATCGAAGAGGTGTTTATTTCCGGCGCCCGGTTTGACGGCTGGAGTGAGCATTTTAATTATGAAACATGGATAAAGGCTTTTGATAAATGCAGTATTGATCCGTTTGCCTATCTGAAGGGAAAACCGTTTTCGGAAAAACTCCCCTGGTCGTTCATCGAAACCAATCGTTCTTATGATTTTCTGATTAAGGAGCGCAACCGAACCTCATCGTTATTGAAGGAATCGCGAAAAGCTATGGTTCCGCCCGAGGTTAGAGAAACCGGTGAGATTGATGACGGCGCTTTTGGTAGAATGTCGAAAAAGGTAATCAAACAGTCAGTTGCTTCGCCTATTCAAAATCGAGTCCGAATCAAATGGGGAAGAATGGGTTTGACACGGTTTCTATCGCATCGAGATAATATGCAGGCGATAGAAAGAGCGATCCGAAGGGCCAATATCCCGGTCGAGTATTCACAGGGTTTTCATCCCCATATGAAATTATCTTTCGGGCCGCCATTGCAATTGGGGTATTCATCGGAGGCGGAATATTTCGATATGACGCTGATCCAGCCATTTCAGAGTGCGATGACAGAGCGGCTTCAAAAGGCGATGCCCAACGGTTATTTTTTGGCCGAATCGAATATAGTTGTTAATCATAAAATTTCTCTGGCGGGCAGGCTGAATCGGGCCGTTTATGAAATTTTTCTGGATAATGATTCGGAATATCAGGAGAGGTTTATAAAACTGCTGGAGCGGGACGAGATTCAATTCGAACGGCAATCGAAAGACGGCCCTAAAAATGTTGATATTCGCAAGGCGATTTACAATATCAATTTTATCGATACGGGAACCGAGTCCGTTCAAGCCAAAGTATCTATGGAATTGGGGGTCGGCAATGCCGGTTATGTGCGTCCGACCGAGGTGTTGATTGCCAGCGGAATTTCCGATATAGATAAAGTGGATGCATTTCATATTCATCGCAAGGATTTACTCTATATCGATGATGACGGCAACCGGTTTACTCCGATGGAGTTTTAATATGGCGAAAAAAGAGATTAAATATGACCCGGTCAGGGGTGCGGCGATAGAGGCGATCGGACTGGTGGAGAGCGGTAAGTTTTCGACCGATGAAGCGATTGCGGCTTTGATAGAGAAAAAACCATTCCGCCCTCTTGATATTCGATTTTTACGGCAGTTGGTTAATGGCGTTATCAAGATGAAGCGCCGGCTCGATCATGAAATAAAATTTTATTTGAGCAAACCATCGGAAAAAATTCCCCGGCGGCTGGCCGATATCCTTCGCCTCGGCTTTTATCAATTAAGATTTACCGATCGAATTCCCTCGGCGGCGGCCGTTTCCGAATCGGTCAATCTGGCCCATTATTTTTGCGATCTTTCTCGTGCCCGGCTGGTTAATGCTGTTCTTCGCGCTGCCCTTAGAAAACCCGATAAGGTTGTGTTTCGCGATAAAAATGAAGAGCCGGAGATATATCTGGCCGATTACTATTCCTATCCCGAATGGTTTGTTAAATATTGTCTGAATGAATTTCAATTGGAAGAAACCGAAAAACTTCTCGAGGGAATGAATCAGGCGCCATTGGTTTCGTTCCGCTCCAATTCTCTAATGGTCAGATTTGAACAAATCACCAAGGCGCTTGACGATGCCAAGTTGAAATATTCGCGGGGCAGATATATCAATGAGTATTTTCATCTGGAAGAGGGTGGAATTCCACTTGAAAAAACATTGGTGGAAACCGGCAAAATATATATTCAGGATGAATCGGCCGGTATGGCGGTCAGACTCCTCGATCCCAAGAAAAGCTCTCGGGTTCTTGATATGGCGGCTGCCCCGGGCGGAAAAACAACGTATATTGCCGCTCGAATGCGCAATGAGGGAATGATTACGGCCATTGACAAATCGCGCAAGCGATTGGAACTTCTGGTCTCAAACTGCAAACGGCTTGGCGTAACCAATGTCAATCCGGTCGCGGCCGATAATTTGGAGTTCAAGGGGGGACCGTTTGACCGGGTTTTGCTTGATGCTCCCTGTTCCGGGTGGGGCAACGCCGGCAAGCACAGCGATTTGCGGTGGAGCAAATCGAAAGAGGATATTGAGACTCTATTTAAAATACAATCAATGATGCTGGATCGGGCCGCCAAATTGGTCGAACCGGGGGGAGTTCTGGTATATTCCACGTGCACGATAATTCGCAATGAAAACGATCAGGTGATTGAAGAATTTCTCTTAAGAAATAAAAATTTTTCTCTCGAATCCGCCTCGCAATTTTTTACCGACGATGTCGTCAATGAACGAGGCTTTTTGAAAACTTACCCTAACATTCCCAATTTATCCGGTTCCTTTGCCGCCCGATTGTGTAAAAAAGTTAAAAATAAATGATGAACTTTGATGATTAAAATTGTATCATTTATGTATGGCACAGGGGAAATTAAAACTCGGACAATATTCAAAATCATTTTTTGATTCTACTTTTCCAACCGGTAGCTGGCAGAGAAAAATTATTGTATTTGCCGTTTTTTCGATAGTCCTACTTGTTCTTTTATATTTAATCGCAGACAATATTGTTATGCCGATTATTACGAGGCACGGATCTGAGTTTGAGTTGCCCAATGTAATCGGTTATCAGCTTGAGGATGCCGAAAATATTCTGGAAATGACTGATTTGTCCGGCGAGGTAATTTCCGCGGAATATCACCCGGATAAGGAGGATGGGACCATCATTTCTCAATATCCTCCGGCCGGAACCATGGTCAAGGCGGGGCGAAAAATTAAGATAGTGACATCAGTTGGACAAAAAAATGTTATGATTCCGCAACTTTCCGGTTTTTCGGTTCGGCAGGCGCTTTTAAATATCGAGGCGGCCGGACTTATTTTAGGCGATATTGTCTGGACCTACTCCGATTCGCTTCCGGAAAAAGTGGTTGTCTTTTCATACCCTGCCTCGGGAATGGAAATTCCGATGGGTTCGCAGGTTAATTTGATGGTCAACCGAGGTTCGCTTTCAGGAATCGTCTACATGCCGCGATTGGTCGGGCGGCCACTTGACGAGGCGCGGACGATTTTGGGTAATCTTGGTTTGATAATCGGATTAGTAACTCAAGTTACCAACGAAAATTATCTTCCTGAAACCGTTCTGGAACAATCGGTCGAGCCAGCTACCGAACTTGAGGTTGGCGAAGAAATTGACCTGATTGTATCGACGACGGAATAAATACACGTAATTCTCTCTTTTTATTTATAATCAATAATTCTCCGAATTTTTGGAAACAATGATAGAAATATATCGTAGTTTAAATCAGATAATAAAAAAAGAGCCGGAGGAGAGGATATGCATTTCTGCTTAAAATTAATCAGATCAATTGGGTTAATCTATACTGTTTTTGCAATGTTGTCGGCGGCGACGGTTTTCGGCGGAATTGAACAGGAAAAGGAAGAATCATTCAATGTTAAGGCCGGGGGAATGTTGACAATTGAATCGGATCTTGGCTCGATAGAAATTACCGGCGTAAACGGTGATAAGGTACATATTCGCGTGTTAATGGAAGCTGACACGCGGGATGAGAAAAAGGCCGAAGAGATTTTTGAAGATTTCCATGTGGAATTCGAACAGACGGGAGACAATGTTCAGGTTTTCGGCGAATATGATAATGATCGCTGGAATTATTGGGGAAACCGGCGCAATTTAATGCGGGTTAAATTCCTGGTAACAGTTCCGAAAGAGTACGAAATCGATGTGGAAACGGGCGGAGGCGGCATATCTATCAGCGATTTGAATGGCAATGTTATATGTAAGACTTCCGGAGGCGGTTTGGAATTTCATGGAGTTGTCGGTGAAATTCAAGGGCGGACATCCGGCGGCGGAATTGAAATAATTAGATGCAATGGCCATATCGATGTGGAAACATCCGGCGGGGGAATTGATATAGAAGAAACCGAGGGGAAAGTTTATGCCTCGACTTCGGGCGGGGGAATTGATATTGACGAAATCAAAGGCTCCATTGACGCTTCAACTTCCGGGGGCGGAATCACCGCTTATATTTCCGGACAGCCGACCGATGATTGCAGTCTTTCGACCTCGGGTGGGGGAATCAAAGTCTATTTGGATAAAAATGTAAATCTCGATCTGGATGTCCAGACTTCCGGCGGACGGATTAAGTCTGATTTCTTTGAAGAGAGAAGCAAAAAGGATAATCGGTATTATCAGGAACGGAGATCATCCTATCGCGGGTCAATTAATGATGGCGGTCCGGAGCTCTATTTGAGAACCTCGGCCGGGAATATATATATCGAAGAAATTTAATTTTTATAAACGGTTGAGTTATCAAATTGAATTTGACCCTCAACCTCATGCCCACGCCAAGCCCGGCGCCCCCCCCGCCGGGCTATTTCTTTGTACAATATTTATCGTTATGGTCAGGAAAGCCCGGTTAAATTAATGGGGAGTTTTTTGCGCACTAATTGTTATCCGGTTTTTTAATGTCGGATAGGACAAAATTAAAACTTTTTTCAAAGGCGTAATGGTCAAGATTTTTGGTGCGTCTGACAATCGTACACGAGTTCTCATCGGGCCGATTCCAATCATCAAAAGTCGTTAAGCGCGGAATGATACCCGCCTCGACAACTTCTTTCTCAATTGGCAGACCGGGAAACGGCACCAATTTCGATAAAATATATCTTCCGCAATTATTCTTATGGGTAATCCGACAAAGCATCTCTTTCATTTTGACCATATAGTCGTCATCTTCCCAGGGGAATCCAATCATAAAGGCGGCATGAAAAGCCAGACCGGCTTGCTCGGCGTAATTAATGGCTCGTTCAATATCAATATCTTTAATCGGTTTTTGAACTTTTTGGCGACCCTCTTCAGTGGCGGTTTCAATGCCGAAATAGAGGTTTTTTACGCCGGCTATTTTAAGTTTCCGCAATAATTCAGGATCATCTATCAGATCGCAACGGGCGCCGATATCCCAGGTTAAATCAAGTTTTCTCGAAATAATATGATCGGCGAATTGCTCCAGGATATCTTTTTTATGGAATGCCTCATGGGCCAGCGAGGTAACTCCCCGTTTGCCAAAAATCTGTATGGCGGTTTCCAGTTCCATGGCGGCAGTTTCGGGATCGCGGTAGCGGGCCCGAGTAGTGCGAATAGGGCAGAAAGTGCAGGTTTTGGGGCAACCCCGCTCCAGAAGAATTGCCGTTCGGTCATATTTATTGGCCGGCTGACTGGCAATAAAGCGCCTAAGTTCATCGCCGGCATATGGCAGATGTGAAAGATTATTGGCGAATGGCCGTTTGCCGTCGTTCCGGGGTAGATTGTTTTCATCTCGGTAAATAATTCCGGCCCGATTGCCGAATCCACCGGGACATCGGGGATGGCCATGGTTTATAATTTCGCCCACGGAAATTTCCTTTTCATTGGGAATAACCGTATAGTCGAGTTCCTGGCATTCCTTCATGGCGCTGGTCTCGAAATTAGATAGTGTTTCATACATAACCATGATGGTTATGCATCCGGGATATTCATTTTTGACCGCCTGTATCATGGGCACCGTAACTGTACTGAAAGCGTGCCAGGGCGCATATATTATCATGGCGTCAGGAGCCGCTCCCATTTTGAAAGAAAGGGAACCGATGACCGGATGGGGAGCGACCAGTGGATGATGGCCGAGTTTGCGCAGATAGGCGGACAGAACCAAAGGAGCGGTTGGAGCAATCGTACTGCCCGATTTGACACAGCATTCTTCGACCCTCCAGCCATCGGGAAACAGAATGAGAATTTTTTTGCCCAAGACAACTCCAATTTGAATTTAGCCAATTATTCCATATATATTTCAATCGTTAAAAAAGGGGAAAACCTTAATAGTTTTCCCCTGAATTATTTGAATATATCAGATTCTTTTTAACGAATTTCCCGGAATGCGACCTGGTTTAAATCGCCGTCACCCTCCCGGGTGATTTTGCCAAGGTTGCGGTCGTAGTGGAAGTCAAAACTGTTATGGGCGATAATATCATAGGCAACAATGGAGCCAGAGTAGGCACCAGAATTGCGGAGATCCGCTTCACCGCTCGGCGAATAAAATATGGCAGCGATGTCTCCGCTGTTTTTCAGAACGAAATCTCCCTGGGAATAAATAATTAAATCGGACGCATCTCCGCCGGAATTCATTTCGGCGGAATTTTTTAATTCAATATCGCCGGTAACATATATGGTCACATCGGCTCCGGGAGCAATTGTCAATGAAGCGGAATTCATAAGAGTAATATCTGAAAAATAATAAACACCATCGCCCAATTCTATATTTCCGGAGCTTGTTAATGAATAAGTGGCCGGGTCATAGGTGTAGCTACCGGAAATCCCGGTCAAATTATTATTGGTGGCGGCGGCGGCATCGAATTCCGATTGCGGAATGTCGGGGACATCCTGTTCGGGAGCGGCATCGGTAACAGTCTCGGTGACGGTTGCTCCGGGGTTTACACTTAAACCGCCGGTTAGCGAAGTAGCCACATCACCGCCGACAAAGGCACCGTTTTTAACGATAATATTTCCATTAGAACCGACATCACCATCGGTCGTTAATCGGGTTGTCCAGTAAGATCCCGAATCCGAATTGTACGAATCGGTTGACATACTGTTGCGAATATCCACGATATTTTTACCGAACATAGCATATTTAAACGGATGGGAAACATCGGGGGCCAGGGTATATTCAACGGTGACTTCGGAAGCGCCAATATTACCTATGGAAACCAGAAGAATCGTATCATAGAGGGCGGCATTAGTCGAAGAATCAACGACAAAGACCGAATACATTCCATCTCCAAAACTTACGTCTGTAAAACCGCTATCCCAACCGGGTACTGCGAGGATTTTACATAAGGCATGTTTAGCCCCGGCATCGGCAATATAAAAAGCGCCATCGACGTGAGACTGATTATATGATAGATCAACTTCGGTATTCGAATTATTAAGCGCCAAGATGCCCAGAATACTTAACATAAATAGAAGTGACAATGTAATTAGCAGGGCTGAGCCTTTTTCGTCATGTATAGACATGGTTTTTCTCCTACAGGTTAAGATTTCTTATGGTAATGTTTTCCGTTTGGGCCAAATTACGAACCCCGTCATTTAAATAGTAATCCTCATCGGCCTGAGGTACCTGCACTAACAAGGATATGCTCAGGCTGGCCGGACCGGTAACAGTAAATCTAAGATTGCGGACATAATCGGAAAAGACTTCAGCCTGGTTGCTGTTAACCTTCTTCATCAATTTTTGGGGTCTTTGATCCTCAGGCAGTGAGGATATCCAGCTTAGTTCGCCACCCGTGTAATTTTCAAGATAATATAAGATGGTATCGACCGGCTGGGTTTGACTGAAGAATATATAGAGGCTGTCACCGTTTATACTATAGGGGGCGTGACTGCCGATTTTAAATCCGGCCATGCGGACATTTTTACATATTTCCTGTAGCGTATTCCGCGAATTCTGCTGCATCTCGGTGATATTATCCTGCGTTATAGCGCTGTTATGAAGTCTTATATAAAAATTATAGCTGGCCAAAGCCACAATGCCGGTTAAGAACATCGCAATTAGCATCTCTACAATAGTATATCCGTTTTTTCTGGATGAGATATTCATTTAATATTCCTCGCTTAATTACTTAAGAATATATGTTGTATAGGCGGTTGTCCTGCTGACATTTTGAAAATCCACCCAATTTACTTCGACATCAACCTTATAAACACCGGCAGGCATAGATGGGTCAACCGTGTCATCGGACAATGTTGTCGTTCTGGTGAATTTATCAAGAATATCTGTTTCTATTATCTGATTGGGAATCGTCGGAAGAGTTGTAAGATTTTCATAATTTTCAATTGTCTGCTTAATCAGGTTGGAGGCGACGGTGTTATCTTTTGAAATCGTATTGGCATCGATTGATGTTATGATTAACGGCAATGTCATCAATAATCCGACCGCTAAAATTATTATGCTTATCAGTACCTCTAAAAGCCCGATCCCTTTATTATTCAGATGCCGCATATTTTAATATCCTCGTCTTTACAGCAATGATTGATTTTGTTTATCTGTTAGTTATATCGGAATGTTATGTCCATATTTTAGTAAAAAATAGACTATTTCATACTATAATCATCTTATTTAGGTAATAAGGGACCATTCCATACTATTATTGTCTTTTTTGATTGGATTTTAGTTGTGTTTGGGGGATAAAGGGTGAAAAAATGACTGTCAAATATAATGTTTACGTTCTTGCCCAAATTTTCAAAATTAGCTATATATTGTCTATGATAATTTATACCGACGATAAAAAATTCGCGGAAAGCCTCTTTTCCCCTGATTTGAATTGGACGGTTGCTTCTGTTCAGAATAGTAACGATTCTTTGAATCATCTTATTTCAGAAATTTATTGCGATAGGGAATATTATAAGTATTGTTTTGACCCTTTGAGTAACCCTTTTGGCATAAATAAGGACAATCGGTCAATCTGGCAGTATCTTTTCCTGGTTAAACATGCCTCACGCTCGCATTATGACATTTTAACCGATTTATGCCAGAAAAATGCTGATCTTCCCGATGGGATATTATGCATGGCCGATTCCGGAGATAAATTCCACGGTTTTAAAAATAGAGCGTGGGTTTCCACTGGTGGCAATATTCATCTGGTGGCCTATCTGAAACCGAATCGGGTTATTAGGCATGGAGTTGGATTTATGGTTCTTTCGGCTGTTTCAGCGATTCAGGCGATAGAGAGTGTGAAAGGTTTAAATAGCCAGGTCGGCTTAAAATGGGTCAATGATATTTTAATTGAAGGGGCCAAAGTTGGCGGTGTTTTGGCCTATTCGCAATCGGAGGGCGACATCATCACCGGAGCTGTTCTGGGGTTAGGAATGAATGTAGAAACTTGTCCCAAGGTTGAACCGAATATATTTGTGCCGAAAGCCGCCTGCTTGAGAGATTTCGCCAAAGACTCTCGGCAAATAACGCGTCAGGCAGTCTGGCAAAAGTTGGTCCAAAAAATAACCCATAATTATCAGCTTTTATGTGGAAATAAATACTCTATCCTTCTCGATTTTTACTGTAGCAAATCGATTGTAATCGGCAAAAGGGTGGAAATTCATCCTGATTCTCTTGATGCAAAAACGGACGAGATAGTAACTGGAGTTGTCGAACAAATTGGCGATAGTCTGGAATTGTATCTTAAAAACAAGAAAGACTCAATAAATAAGGGGCGTCTGGTTATTATTGATTGAATGAAGTTTGTCTAATTTTCTAATAAATTCATTGAAATAAAAAGGTGTCGGTAACCCGACACCTTTTTAATATGGTTCTACCGGTATTGAAATTGTGCATCAACGGCGGCAATCGCGGCCATATCGACAATCTGATTAACATCAAGCGAGCGATGGAGTACATGAACCGGCTTGGAAAGACCCATCAATATCGGTCCCACTGCCGTCACGTCGGCTATCCTC
>JBDRRI010000380.1:0-6743 GCA_043825815.1 Candidatus Zixiibacteriota bacterium | reverse complement strand
GCTTAGTGATGCTACCAGTATTGCCGCCAGTGCCACATAAGCCAAAACCCGGCCAAGAATATAAAGTAAACCGGCATAAAAAACTTTACTGGGATTATCCAACCGCCGTCCGATATATGAAATCGCCGCGATATTGGTAGCCAGCGGACAGGGGCTGATTGAAGTCAATATTCCCAGCCAGACAGCGCTGGCTATGCCGACCAGGTACGAATCCATTATTCTGCTTTCAGATACGAGCTAACCTCGGTTTTGACATATTCGGTAAATTTTGCACTATCGCTTTTAAGAGTCCAGACCTTATCGAGGTTTTTCCACTCTGTCTGTTTTCCATCTTTAAATTTGACCAGGATCAGCGAACTGGTGTACAGTTCATAATCCTTGTTGAAATGTTTGTTTTCGTCATTGTCGCGATTGATCGTTAAAAATTCCAGTTGCCCCAATTTCAGTTCATCTTTAAAATTGGCTTCAACGGCAGAGTGAGAATATGACTCGATCGCCAGACAGGTTTTGCATCTCTGGTTTCCGTGAAAATAATAGACAACAACTCCGTTCTTCAGTTCATCAGGTTTCGCGACCTGATTGCTATCCGATTGGATGACCGCGGCGCTATCGGAAATGACCGCTTCCGTTTTGTTATCGTCAGCCGCTATGGTTGCAGCCGTTAAAAGCATCAATGCAATAATAATTGCCTTCATTTTATCCTCCGTTTTATAACACATATTTTTTTATTTCATCGTTCGACGGAACTTTCCCAAAAACCTTGACCACCCCATCCACCACCAGAGCCGGCGTCATCATCACGCCGTACTTCATTATCACCTCGATATCTTTAATCTTGACCAGATCACAATCAAGATTCATTTCTTTAATAACATTCGATACCGCTTCGTACATCTTTTCGCACTTGGCGCATCCCGGTCCAAGAATTTCTATTTTTTTCATACTAACCTCTTTTTAGAAAAATGCTCCATAAATATAACCGCTGACCGCCGCCATTCCCATCACCAAAACGACAAAAACCACCGTTTTTTTGGTACCCATAATCGACCGGATGACGAGCATATTGGGAAGTGACAATGCCGGTCCGGCCAGCAAAAGAGCCAATGCCGGACCTTTGCCCATCCCGTTGCCGATTAATCCCTGAAGAATCGGAACCTCGGTTAAAGTCGCGAAATACATAAACGCCCCGGCCACCGATGCAAACAGATTGGCTACGATAGAATTACCGCCCAGAAGCGAGCCAATCCAGGTCGAGGGGATAAATCCTTCCCCTCCCGGGCGGCCCAAAAGAAGTCCCGCTGCGATTATGCCTAAAAACAGTAATGGAAATATCTGTTTGGCCAGATCCCAACTCGATGAAAACCAGCTTTCCGGTTCTCCTTTGGTGGTGGCTGTTATAAATGATAAACCGATCGCCCCGATAGAAAAGGCAATTAACGGATAATCAGAAAAAATGACTCCGGCCAAAATCACCGGAATAGCAGTCAGTAATATTTTTATTATTTTAATTTTCATCCAGATAACCAGCACTATACCCAGACCGGCCGCCATTAAGCCGGTTACTATCCATTTATAACGATATATTTTCTCCCAAATTCCGCTGTCGGCGGTCGCTCCGCTCCAGTTGGCAAAAACCAGGATGCCGACCATTAATGCAAAATAAATTCCATTCTGCCAGAGCGGTCGTTGTCCTGATTCTTCCGTCTCGGCAATTGCTTTATCCGTTATTTTATCATTTCTGAAAATAAACTGCATCGAAAGCCCGATTATGATACTGAATAAAATCGCCCCAATCGCTCTCGCTATTCCCAATTCTAATCCCAATATCCGGGCGGTTAAAATAATTGCCAGAACATTCACAGCCGGGCCGGCATACAAAAAGGCGGTGGCCGGGCCGATTCCGGCCCCCATTCGGTAAATTCCGGCAAAAAGCGGTAAAACTGTACAGGAACAGACCGCCAAAATCGAGCCGGAGATCGATGCAACACCATACGACAGTGCCTTGTTGGCCTTAGCCCCCAGATATTTTATAACCGAATTCTGGCTGACAAATACTGAGATCGCCCCGGCAATAAAAAAGGCCGGCACCAAACAAAGAATAACATGCTCGCGGGCATACCATTTGGCAAGCGCTACCGCTTCAATAAATGGATTAGACATTTTAATTGATTCTATCGGAAAGAAATAGAATATTAAAAATATCGTGCTAATTAAAGCCAGCGGTTTCCATTCTTTTGACCAGTTCAATTATAAAACCTCAACGATTCAGTTTAATAAGTTCGGATTTGCGTTCGACTAAGACCTTTTCGATACAGCCAAAAAAGTTAAGAACGCACGGCATTTTAAGACGATAAAAAACCTGAACGCCCCTTTTAGTATGTTCTATTATACTGGCATTTTTTAAAATCAATAGATGTTTAGATACGGTAGACATATCGGATTTTATTAATTCGGTCAGGTCCCCAACATTTTTTTCTCCCGATGATAAAATATCGACAATATAAAGCCGGGTTGGATGAGCCAGTGCCTTTAGTATTGAAGCTCTTATTTCATAAGCTTCTTTAATCTTGTTATTCATTCTCCACCTCTTGTTTGCATATTTGGCAAAATAGCCAAGTAATTCTGAGATGTCAAGACTTTTTTGTTATTTGAATGTCGGAGTCGAATAAAGGTTTAAAATTAAATTGCCGATATTAAATGTTAGATGATCTATTACTATTTTTAAAAAGGAGCCCGAAATATGCTCGCCCGAAAAAATGTTTGCAGCGGTTTTACTCTGATTGAATTGGTTATCGTAATCGTTGTTTTAGGCATTTTGGCCGCGATTGCTATTCCCAAGCTGTTTTCGGTTACCGAAGAGGCTGAATATGCGGCCGTTGACAATATGGTTTCGTCGCTGGAAAGCACGCTTTCGATGTATACCGCCAAACAGTATCTCAATGCTCAACCAATTGCCGTTCACAATCCGTTTGACGATTTGTCCAATACGCCCGCCAATTACGAAGGCGTTAATGATCCGGTGACCGTGGTGAATACGCCCGATGGCAAATGGTCGTGGCGCCCCAATGGCAACTGGATTATGTATAATCCCAAAGCGGCGATAAATGGCGGCTGGGTTAATGGCGGAGAACGGTTTATTATTTATCAGGTTCAGCCGGTTCTTGACGGGACCGATACTGTCGGGCTGAAACTTGATCCGACCGCGGCCTACAGCTGGTCCTGGCAATAATTCAAATCGCTTGAAAAAATCATAAACCGGATGAATTTCTCATCCGGTTTTTTTATTTATTATCTTCCGAAAATCTGTCATCAGCCTCAGTTTTATTGGCTATCCCGGCTTTATTGGTTAGCCAGCCGATTCTGATTTCACCGGGATCATCGAATTCGGAAACATACGGCTTGATATCCAGAAGCGGTGTTCCATCAATAATATCGAGATCGCGGATATAAATCGTTCCACTCTCAATTCCCTCCAGCCTTACAACCGATATTCCTATTGGATTGGGGCGTCGCGGGGCTCTGGTAGCAAATAATCCCCGTTTAACATTATCCAAAAATGGAACCACCTTTAAATCGAATCCATTGGAGAGATGCAGAAAATATAGCAGGACGACGTGCGAAAAACCATCGAGATCATCCAAACCCTGGCGATACTGCTCGTATATTTCAATCGTCCCTTTGATGTCTTTTCCCCGATTCGGTTGTATTGGAGTCCCGCGCCGTTCGGTAAATGGCGAATGAATAATTCCGATGGGTTGTAATTCGATTTTGCCGGTTGGGTTTGACATTTTATAATAATACCTCCCTGTATGATTCCTCGTCGAATCCAACCAAAAGAGCCTTTCCTTTTTTGACAATTGGCGCTCTCAGATTTCCGGTCGGGCCGAAGAGGAACTTTTTGGCGATAGCCGGATCGAGCTTTTCTTTTCTCAGGTCGATATGAATTGATTTGGCGCCTTTGCGAGCGTAGATATGATCAACCTCTTTAAAAATCTTGGCCGCCTCATCTTCCTTGATGACTAATTTGTTTGAAAAATCAATCTGTTTCGGCTCGATTTTGTGCTTCGCAAGAAACTCCTGCGTTTTGGCCGAGGTCGTTCAGCCTTTCCGATGATAAAACCAGTCAACTTTGGTCATTCTTTGAATCTTCCTATAATGAGATTTTAATTGGATGAAATAAAGTCAAAAAAAATTGACAATCAATCCTTTTTTTAAGTATGTTCGCCTATGCTCTATTTCTGGGTCATATTAGCCTATCTGATGATTCTAATCGGCGTTGGAATTTACCGCTCCCGATTCGTTAAGACGCAGGATGATTTCATGGTCGCCGGACGGAAACTCTCGGCCAAAGTGTTGGTCGGGACACTCCTTGCCACCTGGATCGGTTCCGGTTCGATAATCGGTTCGGCCGGTCTGGCTTACGAGCGCGGTTTCTCCTCGCTCTGGTTCGATGCCGGGGTCTGGGCGGCGTTGATTATCCTTTATTTTATAGCAGGACGGGCCCGCACGCTGGCGCAGTACACAGTGCCCGACATGCTCGAAAAACGGTACAATAAACAGGCCCGTTTGCTCGGCACTATTGTTACCATTATTGCCTACACCGCTATTGTCTCCTATCAGTTTCGGGCCGGCGGAATGGTGCTGAATCTCATAACCGGCATCACGATTGAGGAGGGAATTATCATCACCGCCGTTTTTGTTATCGGCTACACCGTGCTGGCCGGTTTGATATCGGTTGTCTATACCGATGTCATCAACGGCATCGTCATGATTATCGGGCTCTTTATCGCTCTCCCGTTTCTGACCGAGGCCGCCGGGGGATGGTCCAATATAGCGGCCCGTCTTCCCGAGGCGCATTTTTCCGTCATGGGTGATATGACAATCTGGAAAGCGCTCTCGTATTCAATTCCGACCATGCTGTTGCTTCTCGGCGAATCGGGGATGTACCAGCGTTTTTTCTCGGCCAAAGATGAACGGGCGGCGCGACGGTCGGTTATCGGATGGATCTCCGGAACGATTATAATCGAGACGTTGATTGTCGTGCTGGCGATTGTCGGCGCCTCGATCTTCCTCGATATCGACAGCGAGATGGTGATCCTCTATTCGGTCAAGGAGGGATTGCCGGTTGCAATCGGATGTATCACTCTCGCCGCGATTGTGGCAGTGATTGTTTCGACCGCCGATTCGTTCCTGCTCGTTCCGGCCACCAACGTCATGCGCGATATTTACCAGCGCTTTATCAATCCCGATGTTTCCCAGAAGAAAATGGTGCTGTACCTTCGAATAGTCGTCGTTCTGCTCGGTCTTGTCGCCTATGTTCAGGTGCAGTTTTTCGAACGGGTTCTCGAAATGGCGATCTACGCCTACACGATGTATGGTGTCGGTATCACCCCGGCGGTGATGGCGGCCTTTTTCTGGAAACGAGCGACAGCCGTTGGCGCGGTGGCCTCAATTGCATCCGGTATGGTTGTAACATTACTCTGGGAGATATTCGCTCTGGCCGACAGTACCGGTCTCGAAACCATCTACCCGGCCCTTGCCTCATCGCTTTTTTGTTTGATTGTTTTATCTCTCCTTTCAAAGAAACCAAATCCAGAAAAATGGAAGCCATTTTTTCCAAAGAATATTTGAGTTTATCTTATTTTTTACCGTTATTTATTCTCTGTTAATAAGTTACAAGAAATTGGCTTTGTTTCCTCATATTTACATTTTTTTGCGCTACCATTTTTGGAGTAAAATTGTAATCCTTTCAAATTACAATTGCCATATGTATTCTCTACATAATACCAATCATGGAAATTACTATTGATTTTGGAGTGAAAATGCGGTAAATACGGTATTGAGAGGATTATTAAGGTCGGGTGGCCTATAGCATGCTATAGGATCGTTTCTTTGGGCAATATTTTTTTATGTTTGGCCACTATAATAGATATTGTTTACCGTTTCTTTTCCCAATCCTCGCGGATGATGCCGTAGATTACGCAGTCGATATAGTTGCCTTCGTGAAACATTGCCTGCCGTAATGTCCCCTCATGTATGAATCCGCATTTTTCCGCTATTCGCCGACTTGGTTTATTGTCCGGGAAAATTCGCAGGTAAAACCGATTAATAGGCCTAACCTTAAAGAGATAGGAAACAAACAATTGGAGAGCCTCGCTCATATAGCCCTTGCCACGATTTTCCGGATTGATTATACGGTAGGCAATTTCATAACCCTCCATAAACAGGAACGATTTAAAAAACATAATGGCACCGATTAGATTATCGTCCTTATCGACAACATGAAGCTTACCCATATCCTGTTCCCAGAAATTATTCTTTTTAAATCGCTCACGTTCCTGTTGTTCAATGGCAAACCACTCTGGCCAATAGTCGCCAATATCGGAAAATTTGTTGACGGCGTTGACAAATGGCGAAATTTCATCCTCGCGAACCAATCTTAAATTTATGTTTTCCCCTTCAATCATATAGAATCCTTCCGTTTATATGTAAAAAATCATCAACATGACCTGACAATTCGATGGAATTTTATTATACGCCTCTTACCGGATTTAAAAATAGTGATGTTGCTATTGAAAGTCAAATATAATATCAGATCAGAATCAGTTTTGACCCATTTATACTTCTTGAATTTGATAATTACTCAACAGTGCGGATGAGACAGCTTGTTATTATGATAGAAATAAAAAAAGGGAGGACGTCTGATAAACGCCAACCCCCTTTCTTTAGGAAAATAAAACAAC
>JBDRRI010000379.1:0-10669 GCA_043825815.1 Candidatus Zixiibacteriota bacterium | reverse complement strand
ATTGAGACCACAGCCGCACCCTGAATAGATGATAACAATATCCGTCGGAGCGAATTACCCAAGGTCATTCCAAACCCTCTTTCGAGCGGTTCGATAATGAATCGCGAATAGTTTTCCGTCGCCGAATTTTGATCTGAGACTACCTCTTTCGGCATCTGCAGGGGTTTCCACTTCATAAAATAAAGCCTCCCGATCGGCTAAATAGTTTCCTACTTAGAGTACAACTCTACAATTAACTGTTCATTGGCAGATATGGGAATATTCTCACGGCTTGGAACTTCCAGAAGTTCACCTTCCTGAGCCGCTTTATTGACGCGAAGCCATCCCAATTCATCCGTCTGCCCAAATTCCTTTAGTGATGAATGAACAATATCCAAATTTTTGGATTTTTCTCTAATTCTGATCACATCATTCGGTCTAACCTGAAATGACGGTATATCAACGATAATATCATTAACCGTCAAATGACGATGTCTAACCAGCTGTCTGGCCGCTTTGCGCGATGGCGCAAAGCCAAGGCGAAAGACAATATTATCCAGCCGGGTTTCCAGCAACTGCAATAAAGCTTCGCCGGTCACGCCTTTTTTACGAGTTGCCGTTTCATAGTAATTGCGGAATTGTTTTTCCAGAATACCATAAATGCGACGAACTTTCTGCTTCTCGCGAAGCTGTTTCCCGTAATCGGAAACCTTATAACGCATTCTCTGTCCATGCTGACCCGGAGCGTAAGCGCGGCGTTCAAAAGCGCATTTTTCGGTCATGCACCGATGACCCTTCAAAAACAGCTTTTCCTGTTCGCGCCGGCAGAGTTTGCAGTTTGCGTCTCGATATCGAGCCATGTTTCTCCTATTCTATCAAACAAATATTATTTCAAGATCATTAAACTCTACGTCTCTTCGGAGGACGGCAACCATTATGCGGAATCGGAGTCACATCTTTGAGAGCCGTGATCTCTAAGCCAGCCGCCGCCAGAGATCTAATAGCCGCCTCGCGGCCCGCTCCGGGTCCTTTGACCCAGACTTCAATCCGTCTTAATCCCAAATCCATCGCCTCTTTGGCGGAATTAGTTGCCGCTAACTGAGCCGCAAACGGGGTCGATTTTTTGGAGCCCTTAAAGCCCACCGTACCCGCTGAAGCCCAGCTAATCGTACGTCCGGAATTATCTGAAATCGTAACAATAGTATTGTTAAAAGTTGCTTTAATATGGACCACGCCATTGGAATCAACTTTTCCGATTTTCTTTTTTGATTTACCTTTTTTCTTTGCAACAGCCACTTCAATACCTCATCAATTTTTATTTCTTGCCGGGCGCTTTTTTCTTGCCGGCAACAGTCTTTTTGGCGCCCTTGCGGGTTCTGGCGTTTGTCTTCGTTCTCTGTCCGTGCATAGGTAAACCCCGCCTGTGTCTTAAGCCGCGGTAACTGCCAATATCAATTAAGCGTTTTATATTCATTTGAATTTCAGAACGCAAAGTACCTTCAACCCGGAAGTCGTTTTCAATGACTTTTCGAAGTTTCGCAATATCTTCTTCGGTTAATTTATTAACCCGGGTATCGGGGTTGACACCGGTCGACGCCAGAATTTTTTTGGAAGAAGTATGTCCGATTCCAAAAATATAGGTCAGACCAATCTCGATTCTTTTTTCTTTGGGTAAATCAACTCCGGCAATACGAGCCAAAATAACCTCCTAAATCGTTTTTAAATTTCTCAACCCTGGCGTTGTTTATGGCTGGGGTTTTTACTACAAATTACTCTGATGACGCCATTACGTCTAATAATCTTGCAGTGCTCACATCTTTTCTTAACGGAAGAACGCACTTTCATAATATACCACCTTTAGAGCAATCTCCACTTTCTTTATTTATATCTATATATAATTCGGCCCCGGTTAAGATCATAAGGCGACAATTCCAAAGTCACCCGATCACCCGGAAGAATTTTAATAAAATGCATCCGCATCTTACCCGAGATATGGGCCAAAACTACATGTCCATTATCCAATTCTACTCTAAACATCGCATTCGGCAATGGCTCTAATACCTTGCCCTCAACCTGAATTGTATCTTCTTTTGCCATAAATACCTATGCTAAAGTCAAAATATCGGCGCCGGTATCGGTCACCGCTACCGTATGCTCAAAATGAGCCGAACACAAGCCATCGGCCGTTACAATCGTCCAGCCATCGGGCTTATGATTAATCTTATAGCCGCCTTCGTTTACCATCGGTTCAATGGCAATCACCATTCCGGTTTTTAAAACCGGACCGGCATCGGCCGGGCCAAAATGCGGTACCTGCGGATCTTCGTGTAAATTCTTACCGATTCCATGACCGACCATTTCGCGAACAACCGAAAATCCCTCATCTTCGACACATTTCTGAATCGCCGATGAAACCTCACCCAATTTAACACCATTTTTCACTTTGGCAATACCAATTTCTAAAGAACGCTTGGTAACATCCAAAAGTTTCCTTTTTCTTTCGGAAATCTCGCCCACCGGAAAAGTGGCCGCGCTGTCGCCGTAAAAACCATCAACAATCGATCCCAAATCGACCGAAACTACCTGTCCCTCTTTAAGAATTCGATTCCCCGGAATTCCGTGTACGACCTCGTCATCGATAGAGATACAGGCCGTGGCCGGAAAACCGCGATAGCCTTTGAATCCCGGTTTGGCACCTTTCGATGTAATAAAATCTTCGGCCAGCTGGTCAATATGAGCGGTTGAAACACCCGGTTTGATCTCTTTTTCGATCATTTGTAATGTTTCCGCCACTATTTTTCCAGCCTTCCGCATAATTTCGATTTGAGCGTCTGTCTTAATAATAATCACTTTATTACGCTTCTTTGGTTACCTTAAGCAAGGCATTATATATTTCGTTAATATTACCTTCACCAGGCACCGCCGTCAGCAGATTTTCCTTTTTATAAAAATCTACGATCGGCTCGGTCTGAGCTTTGTAAACGTCAAGACGATTTTTTACCACATCCTCTTCATCATCCGGTCGGCGCAACAGCTTGGCGCCGTCGGCATCGCAAACACCCTCTTTCCTGGGCATCTTGGCCGGGTAGTTATAACCGGCATTGCACTGCGGGCAATAAAATCGTCCCGACAGCCGTTTGATCACTTCTTCATCGGAGACATCAAGCAATATCGCCCGATCAATCGACTTGTTATTCTTAACGAACATCTTTTTAAGGGCTTCCGCCTGCGGAACAGTCCGCGGGAAACCGTCAAGAATGAAACCATTGTTCAACTCGCCGCTTTGCAATTTAGCCTCAATCATTCCGACAATCAGACTATCCGGCACAAGATCACCGGCATCCATATATTTTTTTGCCTCCATACCGAGATTGGTACCGTTCTTCACCGCCTCGCGAAGAACATCACCGGTCGATAGGTGCAGAATGTTCAATTCACCACATATCCGTTTAGCCTGGGTGCCTTTGCCCGACCCAGGAGGTCCCAAGAAGATAAAATTCATTAGTACGATCTCCCTCGTATCTTGCCTTTTTTCATAAACCCATCATAATGGCGCATTGTCAGGTGCGATTCAATCTGCTGGAGGGTATCCAGCGCCACGCCAACCACAATCAAAAGTCCCGTGCCGCCGAAGAAGAAATTGACTCCTACTTGGGAGACCAAAACCCATGGGAGGACGGCAATGGCCGCAAAGAATATCGCCCCGGGCAACGTAATGCGCGTTAAAATTCTTTCAATATGTTCGGCCGTCCGCTTACCGGGTCTAATGCCCGGTATAAAACCGCCGTTCTTCCGCATATTGTCCGCGATATCAATGGGATTAAAGACAATCGCGGTATAGAAGTAAGCAAAGAATATAATTATCAAAGCATAAATTACCGAATAATACAAACCGCCCGGCGCCAGATAATCGGTCACCACATTGGTAATCCATTCGGCATTGGGAAACAGCTGTTGCACCGTTGCGGGAAGAAACATAATTGCCTGTGCGAAAATAATCGGAATAACGCCGGCCGAATTAACTGATAACGGAAGGTGTGTGGTGGCACCGCCATAAACCTTGCGTCCGACAATCTTTTTCGGATACTGGACCGGGACTTTACGCTGTGCCCGAGTAACCAGAATAACCGCCGCAATAACCAGAAGCATCATAGCAACCATAATAAGCTCAACGATAATTGAACGAGTTCCATACCAGAGATACTGAACTTCTTCAACAATCGCATCAGGGAACCGCGCCACAATACCGATAAAGATAATCAGCGAAATACCGTTGCCAATCCCCTTCTCCGTTATTTTCTCACCCAGCCACATGATAAAAATCGTTCCGCAAGTAAAAGTCAGCATGGTTAGGGGAACGAACTGAGCATACGGCATATGAACAATTGAAACGCCGTTCGGCCCTTGAACGGAGATCAGGAACTGAGCCGTTCCGAAGGCCTGCAAAGCCGCAATTATAACAGTTAAATAGCGTGAATACTGGGTAATTTTCCGACGGCCCTCTTCACCTTCCTTTTGGAGTTTCTGCAAATACGGAATAACGGCGCCTAACAACTGGAGCATAATGGAGGCCGAGATGTACGGCATAATACCAAGAGCGAAAATAGTCGCCTTCATGAAAGCCCCGCCGGCGAAAAGATCGAGAAGTCCGAAAATGGTATCGCCGCCTAAAGCCTGTTGCAAGAGCGTTCCGTCAACACCCGGAGTCGGAATATGTCCACCAATCCGATAGACAACCAAAAGGGCAAATGTAAAAAGGATCCTTCGACGGAGTTCGTCTATTTTAAATATTGATTGGAAAGTACCAAACACTATATCACCTCTGCTTTGCCGCCAGCCTCGTTAATTTTCTCAACAGCGGATTTCGAAAAAGCCGCCGCCTTGATCGTCAGGGCAGATTCCAATTTGCCCACACCGAGTATTTTAATAGGCAGACGAGTTGATTTAACTATCCCTAATTCCCTTAAGGTATCGGGTGTTACTTCTCCCTCGCATTTGGCCAGGGATGACAGATTAACGACCTGATATTCCGTCCGAAATCTATTGTAAAAGCCTCGCTTGGGAAGTCTTCTCTGGAGGGGCATCTGACCGCCTTCCATCCAGGCCTTAATCTTCTTTCCCGAACGGGATTTCTGACCATTTTCGCCGCGACCACTGGTTTTACCCAATGTCGATCCGACTCCGCGTCCGACTCTTTTACGATTTTTACGGGCGCCGGCAGAAGGTCCCAATTCTGATATTTTTAATGGTGCCATTATTCATCCACCTCTTCAAATTCAACCAGATGTATCACCTTATTGATCATGCCACGGATTTGAGGAGTATCATTGTGAAGCACCGTTCGATGCAGTTTCCCCAGTCCGAGAGCCTTTATCGTTCTTTTCTGTATTGCCTGACGGTCAATAGCACTACGTACTTGCGTAACTTTTAATTTAGCCATAACAACCTCATAATATCGAACGATCAACCATCGATGCGATATTGTTCCTGTTCTTCTTTAGAACGAAGTTCCAGCAAACCGTTCATAGTCGCCTTAACGATATTGTACGGGTTGCGGCTTCCCAGCGCCTTCGTTAGTATATTCTGAATTCCGGCCGATTCCAGAACAGCACGAACGGCTCCGCCGGCGATAACGCCGGTACCGGGAGAAGCCGGTTTCAATACCACTGTTGTCGCGCCATATCTTCCCAAGATAAAATGAGGAATCGTTCCGTTATCAGTCAAGGCCACTGAAACGACAGCTTTACGGGCTGCCTCAGTCGCTTTCCGAATTGCATCGGCAACCTCGGCCGCTTTACCGGTTCCTACGCCAACCTTGCCATTGTGCTGTCCGACAGCGACCAAAGCGGTGAAGCTGAACCGACGTCCGCCTTTAACCACCTTGGCAACACGGTTGACATTAATGACCCTTTCCTCGTAATCGAGACTGTCCATCTCTTTATGATGTACCAAATTCTACCTCAAATTTATTACTTAAAATTTTAATCCTGCCTTGCGGGCCGCCTCGGCTAAAGCCTTAACGCGCCCATGATACCGGTTTCCATTTCTATCAAAAGCAATCGTTTCAACACCCTTTTCCACAGCCAGTTTGGCAATCGCTTCACCGACTATTTCAGCTGCCGCGGTTTTGTTCTTACCCTTGATCTTTTCGGCCAGGTCTTTTGACAAAGTCGAAGTTGCCGCAATGGTAACCATTTTTTCATCATCGATCATCTGCGCATAAATATGCCGGACCGATTTGACAATTGACAATCTCGGTTTCTCGGCCGTTCCGGAAACTTTTCCTCGAATACGAGATTTTATTTTCAGTCTTCTTTTTGCTCTATCTTGTGTCTTCATTTCAACAACCCTTACTTGGCGGCCGTCTTACCGGCTTTACGGCGGACCTGCTCGTCAATATATCTAACGCCTTTGCCTTTGTACGGCTCGGGCGGTCTGAATCTTCTGATCTCGGCGGCAGTCTGGCCAACCAGCTGTTTGTTTATTCCGGTTACGATAATCTTGCTTTCTTTCGGAATAACCGAGCATTCCACTCCATCGGGAGGACGGACGACGATCGGATGAGAAAAGCCCAAATACAATTCCAGGACTTTGCCTTTCGCTTCCGCCCGATATCCGACACCAATCATCTCGAGAGTTTTTGTATATCCCTTGCTAACACCAATCACCATATTATTAATTAGAGAGCGAGTCAAACCGTGCAAAGACCGATGAGTTCGATGATCCGAAGAACGGGTTACAACCACCTGCTTCTCTTCAATCGCCACAGCAATTTCGCTTCGGATTTCTTGCGTTAATTCACCCTTGGGGCCGGTGACCTTTATTTTAGAATCAGCCATTTCGACCTTAACGCCCTTTGGTATGACGATCGGCAATTTTCCAACCTTTGACATAATTAATTCTCCATCTACCAGATATTACAAAGCAGTTCGCCGCCGACATTGTTCTGAACAGCATCCAAACCGGTCATAATACCCCTGGAAGTCGAAACAATCGAAATACCAACCTGGCTTCGAGTGACCCGTTTCAGTTCTTCAAGTGTTATGTACTTCCGCAATCCGGGGCTTGATTTTCTTACCAGTCCCCTGATGATCGGTTCATCTTCACGGCTGTACTTCAAATAAATTCTCAGTATCCCTTGCTTCCTATCCGGCAGTTCCATAATATCCTTAATAAAGTTCTGACTTTTCAGAACTCTGGCAAGTTCTTTCTTGATATTGGAAGCAGGAACATCAACAGCAATCTTTTTTGCTTTTGATCCATTTCTAATTCTGGTTAACATATCCGCAATCGGATCAGTCATCGACATAATATTCTCCTACCTATCAACATCTTCTACCAGCTTGCCTTAGTTACGCCGGGAATTTCACCGGCCAGGGCTAACTGCCTAAAACAGATTCGACAAAGCCCAAATCGGCGCATAAAAGCCCGCGACCGTCCGCAACGACGGCATCGGCTGTATTTCCGCACCTTAAATTTGGGTGTTCTCTGCTGTTTTTCTATCAAACACTTCTTTGCCACAATTTCTCCTATTTCTTAAACGGCATGCCCAATTCGGTTAACAACTGGCGGCACTCTTCATCAGTCGGAGCAGTTGTCGTAATTGATATATTCATGCCACGAATTTTATCTATCTTATCATAATTTATTTCAGGAAAAATAAGCTGCTCGCGAATACCCAAATTAAAGTTTCCCCGTCCGTCAAAAGACTTGTTGGAAATACCGCGGAAATCTCGAATACGAGGAATTGCGACATTCATTAAACGATCCAAAAATTCATACATGCGATCACTTCGCAGGGTAACACAAACGCCTATTCGCTGGCCTTCCCGCAATTTAAAATTGGAAATAGACTTGCGGGCCACGGTAAAGACCGGTTTTTGGCCGGTAATTTTGGTCAGATCATCCGCGGCGGCATCAAGCGCTTTGGCATTTCCGATGGCTTCACCAACGCCAATATTAACCGTCACTTTGGTCAATTTGGGAACCTGCATAATCGATTTGTAATTGTTCTCCTTCATCAGTTTGGGAACAATTGTCTCATTATATTTTGTTTTCAATCTTGCCATCATATCACCTGCTATATAGCCTCGCCACACTTGCGGCACAGGCGAATTTTGCTTGTTTTGTCTTCCGAATCAATCACCTTAAAACTAATCTTGGCCGGAGCATCGCAAGATTTACAGTACAATGCAATGTTACTTCTATGAATCGGAGCTTCCTTGGTAACCACGCCGCCTTTGGGGTTTCTCTGGGTTGGCCGTGTATGGCGCTTCATCAGATTAATCCCCTCGACAATAACCCGGTCACGGCCCGGAAAAACATGGAGCACTTTGCCGGTCCTAAGCTTATCAGCCGTGCCGCGATCGCGTCCCCGTCTGATTACAACCGTATCACCTTTCTTTATTCTCATAACACTACCTCTATAACACTTCGGGCGCTAAAGATACAATTTTCATAAATTGTTTTTCCCTTAGCTCCCTGGCAACTGGTCCAAAGATACGAGTTCCGCGTGGTTCTTTCTGATCGTTAATAATCACGGCGGCATTGTCGGAAAAACGAATTACAGAACCGTCCCGTCGGCGTGTTTCCGCTTTGGTTCGAACTATAACCGCTTTACATATTTCTGATTTTTTAACAGTTCCGCCCGGCAAGGCATCCTTTACAGAGACGACCACGATATCCCCCAAACGGGCATACCGCTTTTTGCTTCCACCCAGAATACGGAAACACCTTACTCTTCTGGCTCCCGAATTATCGGCGACCGTTAAATCTGTTGATTCCTGAATCATTCTCTTACTCCCGAATTAACAAGGCGATGCCCGGTTATTTGGCTTTCTCGACTATTTCAATTAGCCGCCAACGTTTCATCGCCGACAACGGTCTAGTTTCCATTACCCTTACTAAATCGCCAATACCGGCTTCGTTATTTTCGTCATGGGCATACAACTTAGAATCGGTTTTAATGATACGCTCGTACACCGGATGACGCAGGGTTCGTCCGATCTTGACGACGATGGTTTTATCCATTTTGTCCGAGGTAACCGTTCCAAGTCTGACTTTTCTCATATTTCTTTTCATTTCAAACCCAATTCTTAATTATCATTTTCAGCCTTTTCCGAAGAACTCTTGGCACTGCCGGCATCAAGAATCGAAACCTTGGAATCAACAATCGCTCTGATTCCTTTGGCATCTTCATTTAACAAAGTTTCAATTCTGGCAATATCCCTTCTAATGGTTCGAAGCTTAAGGGGATTGTCAAGTTCCTTCAAAGCTTTTCTCATATTGAGATTAAAGAGTTCCTCCTTCAAATCATGTCTTTTTTGAAGAAGTTCGTCTTTGGTCATATCTCTAAGTGAAACAGTTTTCATAATACTCACCTATGTATCAGCACGCGTAACGAATTTTGTTCTCATCGGCAGTTTGTTGCTGGCCAGGCGAAAAGCCTCTCTCGCCATGATCTCGCTTACACCTTCCACTTCAAACAGTATGCGGCCGGGTTTAATTACGGCAACCCAATAATCAGGCGCCCCTTTGCCCTTACCCATTCTGGTTTCTGCCGGTTTCTTGGTAATCGGTTTGTCAGGAAATATTCTGATCCAAACCTTTCCGCCTCTTTTTATATATCTGGTTAGAGCGACACGAGCCGCCTCAATTTGGCGGTCGCTTATCCAACCAGGGCTAAGAGCTTTCATCCCGAATTCACCAAAGGATACTTTTCCTCCGCGGTAAGCCTTCCCGCGCATCCGACCCTTTTGCATCTTGCGGAATTTCGTTTTCTTTGGCATTAACATTGCATTGTCTCCTGTCTATTACAAATCTCTTAGCTATCTTTTTGTTCAGATGCCGAAGAGTCTTTTTTCTCGCCTGCCGGTTTATTGGATTTTGGCCGTGGCTCATTTTGAGGGGCCGAATCAGTTCTTGGTTTCGGGGCTGTCGGCCTGGCTTCTCTTGGAGCGCCATCGCCTTTTCCGCCACCCTTATAGGGAGCGGAAACTTTACTGCTGCGAGTTGACGGACGGTTATCGGCCGGTCTGTCACCCTGTCCCTCAGGACCGCGCGAACGACGGACTCTTCCGCGGGGTCGACGATTCCGGGGACGATCATCGCGGCGATTTTTATCGTGGCGAGCCGGCATATCAACTTCCGGCCGAGCCACTTGCTTTTCGGCTTCATCCTTAACTTCCATCTCACCAGCGCCTAAAATCATTCCCTTGCAAATCCATACTTTTACGCCAATACAACCATAGGTCGTATGTGCCGTTGCATTATAATAATCAATATCAGCTCGTAAAGTATGAAGCGGAATACGGCCTTCCATATATCTTTCATTACGGGCAATTTCGGCACCGCCAAGACGACCCCCGCAAATTATTTTAATGCCTTCTGCGCCCATTTTCATTGTCGCCTGAATCGATTTTTTCATCGCCCGGCGATAGGAAACACGTCCCTCAAGTTGCCGGGCAATTGAATCGGCAACCAGGCGGGCATTTAATTCAGGGCGCTTAACTTCAATTATATTCAGGGAGATATCTTTTTTGGTCAAAAGCTGCAATTCTTCGCGAAGTTTGTCAACTTCGGCCCCTTTGCGGCCAATAACAATACCCGGACGAGATGTATGTATATCTATAGTAACTTTCTTAGGAGCTCTCAATATTACAACTTTAGCCAAACCGGCATTATCCAAACG
>JBDRRI010000378.1:0-2032 GCA_043825815.1 Candidatus Zixiibacteriota bacterium | reverse complement strand
AAGTCGGCGGGTCTCAGGAAGTCGGCGAGTATCAGGAAGTCGGCGAGTATATCAATCAATCATTTGTTATATTGAATACAAAAAAAATCAAAACAAATCGTATCCGATTTACCACTTCTTATTATCATGAGCGCAATTTTTGGCTTGCGCAATTTTCAAATATTGAAAATATTAATGATCTAAAAGATGCGATACGTGAAAATGAATGCTGGGACAGGATAATTAAAATTGCAACAAAACATAAAGAAAAATTATTGGCATATCCTTTTATGCCGGCTGTAAAACAAGCAATAGAAATTATGCTAAGCGATAATCTTTTTCAAAACAAATAGGGAGCGAACAATGGAAAATAAAATCTATTCAACACTCTTGCCGGAGCAAATGATTGATGATCTCCGGGAATTAGCATACTTGACACGGAGAAAACAAGCTGAGTATGTGAGGCGAGCACTTGACGCGTATATCCCGCACGAATTGAGCACTGCCCGCATTCAGGCGGGAGTCAAGAAGAGAATGGCGGAGCGGGAAGCGGAAACCAACCGATAAATGGGGGAGAATTACAAGGGCAGGCTGCCAGGTCTGCCCTTTTTTATGTCAACTCAATTTCTTCTATATGACCCTCAAATATTTCAAATGATTCAACTAATCTCAATAGAGCTTCTTGCGCTTTGATTTTTGATTTATATATCGAATGTAGCTGGTTATTATCGTAATAATCGCCCCTATCAACAAACAACACATAAACAACGCTTTCTTCGTGTTTCATTGGCTGATTCCTTCGTTACTGCCCTGCGGGGATATTTTATAATTTTGCTCCCAGTTCTCCACATTTCCGGGAGTCAGGTAATATGTGTTTGACTATACATTGCTGGCATAGCCCGATTATATTCGGCTGATCATGGTCGTGGACTTTTGGCGCATAGATATATGTCATGTCCAGCACTGAACACATCGTTTGGCAATCATGGCAGGGAGCGTCATTTGCGATATAATCACTCATGGCTTATCCTCCTCTATTTTATAACTGAGCCTCAATATAATTTCTCACCGTACCATTCAATATCATTTTCTTTTTATGTGCCCGATACCATTCTGATGTATTGTCTGTACCTGTGATTGCTATTCCAGACCCACGCCAATCACAAAGCATTTCCATTGTATATTTTACGGGCATCAATAAATTAATATCCGTGTCCTCATCAATCAACACCCAATATTGCCAGTGATGCTTATTACGTTTCTGGTGTAGTAGCCATGCGTAATTATATGCATGGAAAATTTTTGCATTCTGCCTAAATTCCCATATAAAACCTCCATTGAATTTATATCCGTAATATCCATAAAAATAACGGGCATACGGAATAAATTCTGATGGACGAAATTTAGACCAGTCATGAATGATACCCAACCAGAATAATCCTTCTTTCCAGCACTCAATTAAAACATAATATTTGTGACGTAATAAGTACCACAAATATTTAAAATATGCCATATCCCTCCTTATTCTCTGGATTCCAGGTTGCATCTGTCCATTCTATTTTAGATTTATCCATTCTTTTTTTATCCTCTCAATTTCCCTATCCTGTTCCGCCCGCTCGTCCCGGCGCTGCATAATTCTCAGTACCAAATCATGCCACCGGTCAACGGCTTTGGCAATCCTCGCCCGTTCCTCCGGCTGGAATGCGATTATCCATGCCGAGAGTCCGCTGAATAGTAGGAATAATGCGAATACTATCACGGCGATTATGGCGTAGGGATTCATGGTTTCTCCTTTTCCCACCTTAATATCTGATTACATGCCACATATAGAGCATAAGTAACTCCATGGGATTCGGCAATATCAATTCGGTCTTCCTGGATAAATTTAGCCTTGTGGTCTAATAGGAATGTATATAGAAAATCGGCATCATGGATAGGAATGCAATAGGACTCTGCAATGCCAACACCCCGCGAGGAACATAATTTTAAATGACCAGAAGACTCTCCACACCCATCGGAATAAAAATACCAGTCACCACATTGTATTTTATAC
>JBDRRI010000377.1:0-2792 GCA_043825815.1 Candidatus Zixiibacteriota bacterium | reverse complement strand
CATTTTCTCTGGGCCCTGGCCGGATTGGTATTTGTATCGATCCTGATCGCCTCCCTGATCCACTCCCTGATCAAGGAGGATTTGGACCGTGTAAATTTTGCTGTTTATGCGGCAATTCTCAGTCTGACAATCGGAGCAACCGGCAATGTAATCGAAATCCTGTTCGCCGGACACGCAACCGATTTTTTCATTTTCCGACCGTTCCCGTGGCCCAGTAATTTTTGCGATCAGTATATCAACGGAATTCTCTATATCGCACTTCCGGTAATAATCATTAAATCAATAATTGAATATATCCGGCATAAGCGTCTGACGAAAGACAATCATCAGAATATTGAAATGTGAGGATTTAATTACCTTTTAGTTTTCCCTGGGCACGCAGGCGATCGTATTGCTCGGGATATAATTTCTTCATACAGTCATTACATAAACCATGGCTGAATTCGGCATCGGAATGTTTGGAAATATACAGTTCCACATCGCTCCAGTAGCCTTGATCGTCACGGATTTTTTTACAACTCGCACAAATCGGAATCAGGCCACTCAGGGTCTTTACTTTATTAATCGCTTCCCGGAGCTCCGTGATAATTTTATCACGTTCTGCCTCCACCCGCTTGCGTGCGGTGATGTCCCTGAAAATACTGAGTTGCAGTTTTTCGCCGTCGATTTCGACCGTGGAGTTGGAAAGTCCAAACCAGACCGAACGCCCGTCATGGAGAGCCACGAGACGTTCGAAATGGGACTCAATAGTACCGGTCCGAAAGCGTTCGATGTTTTTAGCCAGAATATGATCGGCGGAATCGACATTATAAATCACCGACAACGGTTTGCCGACCAATTCGGACTCCGGCTTACCGATAATCTGGCAAAAGGCGGGATTGACCCGCATCATGATTCCATCGGCATTGTAGAGACGCATCCCGTCGCGGCTACTCTCCCAGATAGATCGGAATTGTTCTTCTGATACTCGCAATGTTTCTTCGGCCTGCTTGCGCTCGGTGATGTCCATCAGGATGCCCAGCGAGCCGGTGGTCCTGCCCTCGTTATCAAATAGAGGCACGGAATGGTCGGCCAGCCAAACCAGAGAACCATCTTTCCGTTCGAACAGATCATCCTCACGCCATTCTTTGATTTTGCCCTGCAGGGTCAGCTGGTCACGTTTCAGACGCGGCAGATCTTTGTATTCCCCGTATGCTTCGGTCTGCCGCAAGCGGCTGGTAAATAATAGGCCAGTCATCTCGTCTGGGAGATATCCTGTCAGGCTTTCAATGCCATCGCCCAGGAAAACATAGTTGCGGCTGGCGTAATCGATCTGATAAGGGACGCCCCCGGCCTTCGTAATGGCCTGGCGATAAATACGCTCGGTTGTTATGAGGGCTTCCTCGATCTGCTTGCGCGCCTTTTCGGCAGATAGGCGTTCGGTGATGTCGCGGATGATGGCGAAGGTCGCCGGCTCTCCGTTATAATCAATAATTCTATATTTAATCTCCACATCAATGATGGACCCATCTTTTTTCAGAAAGGTGGTTTCATATTGATAAGACTCAGGTTTTCCGGATTTACGATATTTCTGCCGTTCGTAGAGTTCCCGAATTGCCTGTTCAGTAAAAAATTTACTGAATTCCATATCAAATATTTCAGCAAGTGTATATCCCAGCATTTCAGCAAACTGAGCATTGGTGAACATGATCCGATCATATTGGGTAATTTCAATGCCATCATAGGCATTTTCGACGATCAGGCGGTATTTTTCTTCGCTTTCGCGCAGGGCTTTTTCCGCCTGCTTGCGGGCGGTGATGTCCCGGAATATCCCGAGAAGCACTTTTTGACCTTCAAGTTCAAAGATGCTGGCTTTGATTGCTACGTCCCTGATTTCTCCCCTTTTGGTAATGACCTGCGTTTCCAGAATTTGCCCTTCCTTTTCTGCGAGGTGCTGTTTGTAAGTTCTGCTACTGTCTCCTTCGATTCCTTCCGGAGGATAGAGAATCCGTTGGTGTTGACCGATAAGTTCTGATTTCTCTCTGCCAACCAATTCCAATGCTCTCCGGTTACAGTCAACTAATATGCCCGTTTCAGCATTTGCGACAAAGATAGCATCGATTGCCTCCTCAAATTGCCTTCGGTATCTTTCTTCCGATTTTCTTAAAGCCTCCTCTATCCGTTTGCGCTCGGAAATATCCCGGTATATGGCTAATGCCCCAACATGTTCACCATCAACAATAATTGGAGCCCCACCGACCGAAACATCCACAAAGGAACCATCTTGACGCTTGCGTTTTCGTTCAAAATGAGTAATCCCGCCATCTTGAAACGTTTTTGTGATAGTTGAGGCGTCCTGGAAACCATCCTCGGAAACAATGAAACTGTCGAGATTTTTTTCCCTGATTTCCGCTTGTGTATATCCGAACAATTTCTCAAAGTGAGGATTTACACTAACGACATTACCATTTAAATCCAGCGAGACAATTGCATCGGAAGCGCTGGCAAATAATGCCTCAAAATATTGTTTCTGCTTCTGAATTTCCAGTTCAATTCTCTTCCGTTCCGAAATATCGCGGATTGCCGCAAAGGTGGCGGTGCTGCCTTTATAATTTATGATGGTGACATTGGCTTCAACATCAATTTCCGAGCCGTCTTTGCGTTTAAACACGGTCTCATATTGAGATGGAACATCCTCGCCACGGTTGCGCCGGGCGCTCCGTTCCAGGAGAATCTCCACGCCCCTGACCGTATAAACATCCCGATAATCCTTCATCATCAGTTCGGCCACTGTATAACCCAGCATTGAGGCA
>JBDRRI010000376.1:0-4414 GCA_043825815.1 Candidatus Zixiibacteriota bacterium | reverse complement strand
CGTAATTCAAATTCTCAAAGTGGCTTTCAGGCGATTAGGAAATAATAGAAGATCAAGAGCTGATTCAGCCGATTTGATAATTATATCAGCCGACTTCAAGGCTTCGACAGAGCAACCCTCATCAAGGCAGACCGCCACGCCAATAATAGCCCTTTTCAGCATCAGGCGATCATTACGACCATTCCCAATAGCCATAACCGCATTCGATCCAAGTTGCTCAATATATTTTTCCTTTTGAATATCCTGCAGGCCCGCAGTAGAGTCAAGCTTAACCAGGCGGCAATCAACTCCGGCCAGGGCTTCATCAACTTTGCCGTGCGTATCGGCGGTCAGGATATGAATTTCAACCAACTGAGCCAATTGGTTAAGCCGATCAATTATTCCGGGCGAAACGATCCCATCTACTGAAAGTGTTCCGGAAAAATCAGACGCCAAATATTTAATTGAAATCGGCTCCAAACCGGGAATAGAAATATTTATCATATACTTTTGCTATTCTTCTATTTTTTCAAATCCCGATTTGTCGATGCCGCATTCCGGGCAAAGCCAGTCATCCGGTATATCTTCAAAAGCTGTCCCCGGTTCAATACCGGAATCGGGGTCGCCAATTTCAGGATCGTAAATATATCCGCATATTGCACAAACATAGCGAGCCATTAATTCCTCCGTAAACTACCTTATTATTCCTCACCCAAAAGTTACCAAAATTGCCCCGGTGATGGCAAGTAATATTCCAACTATTCTCTGCAAATTTATAGTCTCTTTTAATAATATTACTGCCAGAATAAAAACGAAAATATTAGCGGTTTGATTAAGTGCCGCCGCGATAGAGGCTTGTGTATATTTCATCCCGGCCAGCCAGAGAATCATCGCCAGATAAGCCCCGACAAATGAACCTGAAATCGTATAGCCCCAACTTTTGGCCCGGTTTAATGAAAAAATAATTTCTCTACGGTTTTTTCTTAATAGAACTACCGCCGCCAAAAATACAATCCCGCTAAATAATCTAATCTCGGTCACCCATAAAATCGGCGACTGCTCGAGAAGTTGCTTTATCATAACAATTCCAACCGCGCTGACCAGATGAGATATAACGGCCCAGGTTATCCCTAAAAACAAATCGCGCCGGGATAAATTTCCCATCCCCTTTTTGCTGGCCGCAGTCAAAACCGCCGAGATAATCAAGCCCGCTCCGATTAGTTGAAATAAGGTCATTGATTCTCCGAGCCAGAAAAATGACAGCACTATAATCGATGGCGAGTACAAACAGCCGACTATCGAGTAGAAACCGGCACCAAGAATGTTCAAACTTTTTAAAAATAGTGTGTCGCCGATTCCAATCCCAAGAAGTCCGCTGATAAGAAGTAGCCAGTAATATTCGGGTGGCGCCGAGTAAAATAATGTCCCGCCGGAAAGATAGATGGTCGGTATAAATAAAATAAAGGCGAGTAAATTTTTGAATAAATTCAGGGCCAGAGGATGAACCGTTTCACCGCTCTTTTTAAAGAAGATAACCGCCACAGCCCATGCCAGGGCGGTTAATAGCGCTATCGTCTCCCCAAAATAGGGTATTGAATTCTCTATGCCATCCATGCGCGCCAATGTAATGATTATTAATCGGCCGCACAAGAGAGATAATTATTGGACAAATAAAAACCGGATATAGAATCTATATCCGGCCGATATTTCAAATTGATCGCTAATATTTATCTTGCCGGGCGTTTCTTGCGGCTTCTTCCCCAGCTTTCGGTCTTCTTGGAATCAGATTCATCAACATTATCATTGTTATCAGAATCCGTTTTCTCTTCGTCTTTTTGTTCTTTTTCTTCCGGCTTTTCGGCCTTCGCAGATAACTCCGGCCTTATCCCATCGTCTTTTTTCCGAGTATCTTTCTTTTCATCCGGTTGAGTGGTTTCGGAAACCGACTTAATATCGGGAAGTGTAATTGATAGATCAGAACTCCTTTTTATCGGTTCAGGTTCATCGGCCACAATCGACGTCGATTCCTTTTTTTCTCCAACATTAAAAAGATTCATCTTGGAAAACTCGACATTGGAAAAAACATCATCAGAATTATCCTTAACCTTGGGCTCAATAACCTCTTTTTCCAGGGAAGGTTTTTGCTGAACCGGTTCGCCTAATTTATCCAGTTGTCTTTTAACTTTATTCAGCTCTTTATCAATGACTTCCTTGGATAAGGCCGGTTTGCCGTTGGGCTTGGGCTTTTCTTCAATTTTTGGTTTATTACCGTTTTCTGTTTTATTGGGAAAACGCGGCGGCCTATCATCTTTTACAAATTTATCCGGCCGAACCTGCCCCCGATAACCCTTTCTTGGCCGATCATCCTTTTTATAACCGCCCGAAGCCGGTTTTTGATAGCGCGGTGATTTATCTCGATTTGGCTGCGACGGGCGCTCAACTTGAGCTGGTTTGCCAACCGGAGATTTGGGAGCAGTCCTGATTGGTGCGTCTTTTCTCTCTGAAATCGTTTTCTGGCGAAAATACCGCTTAATTTCGGCAGTTTCACCAATAACGGCGGCGCCGACCGAATCACCCCAGACATTAACCGTCGTCCTGCATCTATCAAGAAACCAATCAATCGCCCATATCAGTCCTATGCCCTCCAACGGAAGTCCCACCGCTGACAGAACGAAAACCATCGTTACCGTTCCGGCGTGGGGAATTCCCGCGGCGCCAATCGAAGCCAGCGTGGCTGTAAAGAAAATTACAATCTGCGCCCCGATGGAAAGATCAATCCCGTATATCTGCGCAATAAAGAGTGCCGCTACCGCTTCGTAAAGCGCCGTGCCGTCCATATTGATTGTGGCACCGAGCGGAAGCACAAACGAGGATGCCTTTTTGTCGACCTGGTTTTTTTCCTCAACCGCTTCCATGGTCAACGGCAGAGTGGCCGATGACGACGCTGTCGTAAAGGCGGTCGCCAGAGCCTGTCCCATATTAAGAAAATATTCCAATGGGTTCTTGCGGCCGAACATTTTAAGAATTATCGGAAGAACTATCGCCCCATGAATTAATAGGCCCAGGATTACCGTAAAGGAATACCAGCCGAGTCCGGAGATTAGCTCAACCACCGAGCCGCGATTTTCGGCAACGATACTGGCAATCAGAGCAAAAACGCCAATGGGAGCGAAATAGATAATAATCATTACCAGCTTCATAATTGCCAGATTGATTCCCTCAAAGAAGGTAATTACCGGCTTGCCCTTCCTTCCGATAGCGGTTAAGACACCGCCAAAAAGAAGCGAAAAGACAATCAGCGGAAGGATTCTGCCCTCAGACGCGGCCGCGAATATATTGTCCGGTATAAGACTGACAATCACATCGAGAATCGTCTTTTGGCCGCTTTCGGCGACAATATCCGGCACCATTGCGCCGATTATCGGCACCCCGTCGCCGGGTCGGAAAACATTAACCAGAATGAGGCCGATTAGAACCGAAAAACCGGTTGTTACCAGATAATAAAGCAAAGTCTTGCCGGTTGTTTTGCCCAGTTTGCGAATATCGCCGAGCGAGGTGACCCCGATAATCATCGAAGCGACAATGAGCGGAATCACTATCATTTTCAGCGCATTGAGAAAGATTGTCCCCAGGAATTTAATATGAATCAGGTAGTCTCCGAAATAATAACCGCCAACAACGCCGAGAACGGCGCCGAGAACCATTGCTATCAGAATGATATTGCTTGATTTCTTTTCCATAACCTCACATCAGTCTAAAGTTTAAGATTAGCCCTTAGTATACTAACTTAGCATCAATTAGGCAACCGAAAAGAAAAAAAGGCGGAATGGCCGAGGGTCGAAGCCTATATAGTCGGGAAATATAATTCCGGGGTCGGAGAGACTTTTTTAGGCGTCTGCTGTACACAAAATACTCAGGGTAGGGGCGTATCGAATACGCCCTCGTTCGATTTTGTACCCCCACCACCGGGCGTATGCCATACGCCCCAGCAAATTTGGCTTTGTTTTGCATATTTTAGTTTTTTTCGATGGTGTACCTTTGGCGTAAATTTGTAAATACGTGTATCTCCGGGTTCCAGAATTGTGGTTGGCGGTCCTCATCTGCCAACTTATAAACAAAACTGTACATACCATACCTCCTATATAGGGAGCCGGATTGTAATTTTGGATTGAGTTTGGAGTAAAATTGTAAAGATTGCGTAGGTCGGTGTTCCGAGTCCGGCGAGGGCCGGACGAGAAACCCGACATTACCATTCCGGAACGTCTCAGCGACTTTTGGCAGGATGGCAGGGATCTGATGTTCCCCTGAAATAGTGGACACATTTAGAAGGTTGTATTAAATTACATTTAGAGGAGGTGTCCATTATGGTAAAACGTCGTAGTTTTGATCGGTCATTTAAGTTATCGGCGGTTCGTTTGTTGGAAGCTTCGGATGA
>JBDRRI010000375.1:0-16545 GCA_043825815.1 Candidatus Zixiibacteriota bacterium | reverse complement strand
GAGCAATTTCGGTTCGCGAGAAAGATAGGCAGAAGCTGCAAACATCTCTTCACCTATTAGTGTATAGTCGCAGGCGGCGACAAAAAAGGGCAACTGCGCCGGTTGAGCCGTTCCCGCTATCTGGATGGCACCAATTGAGTTACCGGTTTCAGCCATAATCAGAGATTCAGCGAAGAAAGCGCCCATTAAAAAGACGGTCGCCGGTTTTTCACGAACAAACAGACCGTCAATAGCAGCGGCATATCCAAACTGATCATCGGTTAAATATCGAACCTGATCGTCCTGATAGGCATCGGGACGTCCAATTTTGCTATAAGATTCTTTAACGATTTCCTTAGCCGTGACCATGACCATTGAACGAGAGACCGGCACATCAATGCGAGTATCATTGGCGGCCGCAATTTCAGAGACCTTACCCAATATAGTCATTGACGCCAGCGTCTGAACATCGTCCATGTCATTAATGCCGGGAACATAATAAATCGAGCGACCCATTTCAGTAGCCCGACCAACCGCGTTTTCGACCTCGGCTATACCGGCAATCTTGCGGATATAGAAAGCTTTTCCGCCCTTGGCTCCCTGGATATAGTAAATGATTGCGCCGCAAAGAAGAACGATACCAATAAAAGCCGATAGTCTTCCCGTATTAAACCATTGAGCGGTGGCGCGAATGGGCCCAACAGGATCGGATTCCGATTCTACCAACCAGACATACTGGTTATTTTGACGAAGGAAATTCACGGCTGAAATTTTATAGTAATAGGCTTTTCCGGTTTCGACGCCATTATCGGTATCGGCTGTATTTCCCGCCGATTTGTTGCTGATTTCGACATAGGGACCATCGATTGATTCGGCCCGGTAAATTTTGTACTCTTTAACTTTATTTAGGGTCGCGTTATCATCGGGCGAAATATCCCAGCCTAAAAGAATAGCCTCACCGGCATCATTTGGTTTATCTTTAACGGTTAGATTGAGGGGCATTGCCGGGGTAACATCGGGCGGGGTCTGGACAACGGAATCAATTGTTTGAATTGAATCGGTGACTTCTTGAGCTGACAGCGACAGAGTCAGAAGACTAAGCGCCAATAAAATTAATGTTGAAATTCTACAATTCAAATTATCAACTTCCTATTTTGCCCGGGATCGAATTTTATTTTCAATCCGCTATTTCACAACAGATTTTCAAAGTTACATATCCAACAACACAAAGTCAAGTCCAAAATTGGGCGGTATTTAAGTATTATTAAAGTGACGCATTAGTTCTTATTTTAACTAATTTTTTTAGTCCTTATTTTTTTATCAGCTTGCAAAATCAATTTTAAGATATATATTTTAATAATACAGATATTTTATCATTATGTATAAAGATCTTTAAAAATCAATTATTTGCAAAACCGCCAGGTTGGAAAAAATGGAGGTAACTATGAAAAGGCTACCCATTTATTTATCAATTATTTTAGCCGTAATATTAATCGCCGAGGTATCGTCAGCTGATGTTTGGCAAAAAGATATTTTTGACAGTACCGGCACATCAACCGGTGTCAATTGCGCCATTGCTCTTGATAGTGACGGCTATCCGCATATTTCATATGCTAATACCGAAGACCTCTATTTGTATTACGCTCATTATGACGGCAATAATTGGGATATTCAAACAGTGGACAGTTTCGGCATCACCGGGTTGCACACCAGTATTGCGCTGGATTCGATGGATCGTCCGCATATCAGTTATTCAGCTCATATTATGGATCTTCGCCATGTTTTCCGGAATGATACCGGCTGGGTTAACCAGTTTGTAGATTCAGGATTAAATCCGGGAATGCAGGGATTTCGGACCAGTATTGCACTGGATTATAAGGATAATCCTCATATTGCCTATTTTAATGATGATTCGGGCTGGGTTGTTTATGCAAGTTATGATAGTGATGATTGGAGTACCGAGTATATTCAGGATATCACCGGTTCGGCTTATCTAAAGCTGATTCTCAAAAATGACAGCATCCCGTATATCGGATATCATATATTTGATGAAGATGTCACAAGCGACACCCTTCGAATCGCATATAAAACCACACCGTCGGGAGAGTGGCAATTTGAAACGATGCCTGAGCCGATCTGTGCGGCGGGAATATTTTTCCAGAGTTTTGATATGGATTCGGAGGGTAATTGCTATTTTGCCTACCAGACTCCATTTATGCCGGGGGTACCTTTACCTTGTACCGCCGATATATCACCGTTCCGAACGATTGCCAAATTTAACGGTTCCGGGTGGACAACCGAGGTTGTGCCGAATCCGACGGGCGATCCTTATGAAATTTATTATACCTTTCCCTTATTCCTAAAATTTGACCGGAACGATAATCCGGCTTTTCTGGCAGATACAATATTGTACTGGAAAAAAGATGGGGTCAACTGGAGTTATTACGGCCTGGGTAATCAGATGGGCGATGAAACGGCAGTATTTCAACAGTTAATATTCGATGAGTATAATTATCCCAATATGGTCTTTGGCCAGCCATGGGCAGTATATTATAAACTTTATCCGGGCGATCCACAAATAAATGTCCCGGTAACATCGCACACATATACGGCCAATTACTCAACCTGGAACTGTCTTATAGAAAATCTTGGCGAAGCCCCGGTATTGATTGACAGTCTTAAATACAAAAAGACGGATAGTACATTCCAGATAATCTATGATAAAACTCCCTTCTATATTCATTCGGGGTTGTCCGATTCGATTTCAATCCGCTTTATGCCTGAGGCAGCGATAACTTATTATGATACATTGTTAATATATAGCAACGATTCGCTTAATTTAATAGTCAATGTGGCGCTGGAGGGGACCGGAGATTTTGATCCGACGACCGGAGATCTGGCGATATTTACATTTAATTGTTATGCCGCCCCAGAATACCATTCTATAAATTATGAACTTCCATTATCTGGCGTGAGTATTGCCTTATATCAAAGCAATGTTTTAATGTACGGTCCGATTGTATCCGATTTTGTCGGATTGGCGCTTCAAGCGGATATCATTCCGGGTACATACAATTTGCGAATGGAAAAAACCGTTGATATGCCGGGCGATGATAAAGCGAATCATACTTTGCAGCATTCAATTACGATTGAAATCGATACCGGTTTGACGACGGATACGCTGATCTTGCCGGAATCGCTAATGGTTCAAAGCTATCAATGGGTTTATGATAATTCCCATATCGAGGATGGCGACGAGACATTTATATATGGAGCCAACGCGAGCGGGACGGGAAGTATTCCGAATTTGCTCGATATCTGGAGTTCCAATCTTGATTCGAACAAAATCGAATCAGCGGCGCGATTGATACTTGCTCAGGAAATGGTTGACCGAGTGTTTAACACCGGACGGAGCCTGGGTAAAAAGAGTTTCGAAGGTATTTCGGACCTGCTTCATTTTTCGATTAAAGCAACCGATAGCGAGGGCGGTTGGGCGCTTAAAATATTAAAGATCTTAAAGATAATCTGGGATTTGTGGGCAGGAGATAAAGCGGCGGCTCTTATGGAACTTATGCAGATGCTGGCGGAATACCTGGTAATTTATATGATTGATTGTGCCATTGATGAAGTCTCGGCGCAACTTCCCTGTGTCGAGGATCCCTCGTCGGGATTTGAAATTATTTGTACCGGCGATGTATTGAAAGCGGTCTGGAAAGATATAAAATACAACTACTCCAACTGGTCATTACCGGAGGCAAACGATCAGGCGGAATTAGAGGATTCCTGGGATAACCTTAATAATCTGGTTTACCGCAGAGCGAGGGTTCTGTTCATTCAGTATTTATATATCACTCTTCTGACCAATCCCAAGCTTGAAAAGGCGCAGGATCGCTCCGAATCATTCAATTTCACGAGTGATTTTGAGGATGCTTCGGAGACCGGGGCGGACGCGGTTACCTTGATGAAAGTGACAGCGGACAATATAAATGATGCGGCTAATGGGATGATGGTAACTGCGGATTTGTTAATGAAGACTTATATTGCAATGACTCTGGCGAGCGGATTTCTCCCCAGTGTGAGTATTCTGGAGGATATTAAAACGGTTACGATGTACGCCGCGCTTGGTCTTGATATTGCCGCAACGGGGGTGTCTTTGGGCGGATTTTTCAATATACCGTTTGATATGGATGATGCGGTCGATGCCATTTATTTCCCCGATGCCAAATCAAATTCACCGCCGGGATTGAAACGGGCGGTTGAAAATCTTCCAAAGGCCAAAGCCAATTATCAAGTAATGACGATGCTGAAACAGCGGATTCAAAATAGTGTCACTACTTATGATTCCGTATTGAATGTAGTCAGAGAGCATATACAGGGCGATTCAATTGAGAGCGCCATGTTTGCCACAGGCAATCTGGCGTTAGCCGATGTTAATCTAATGCGAACGGTCAATGTGTCAATGGCTCCGGCTTATGCAATTGCACATGCGATGTATGACAGTCTTCCCGGATTTAACAAATTGTATGACGGTATGGTTTCGAATGGAACATTCGCCGGAATGACACGGTATTTCAATTATTTAAGTCTGGTTCAATTGCCGGCGGATTCATCCATTGAAATGAAGGATTACCTGGTGACGCATCTGGATACAGCCAGCTATTACAATCATACCTGGACCGATGGAACGTTGGAACTTCTCGATTCCATATTCGGATTGGAGATACCGGGGATAGTGGTGGCCAGCGAAGCGAGCCAGAATAAATACGGATTGGAATTAACCGAGGATACGGCAACAATTACTATTGTATTGCAAAATGTCGGAGCTGTCACGGCTGATGATATTAGTATTATTTTTGAAACGAATGCGGGACTTATGATGACCAATCGAGCCGATTCGGTTTATGTCGGTTCACTGGCTCCGGGTGAGGAATCGGGCGTTTATAAGTGGACGGTCGTGGTAAGCGATACAGCATATCCCAAGGGATTTTGGGAGGCGCGAGTAGTATCTTCGAATGCCAAGACATATTCCCCCGATGGGTCGATGGTGGCGAAAATAAACGCGCCGCTTGGTGTTGACGATATGGGTGATGGATTAATTCTTCCGGAGAATTTCAAGTTGAATCAGAATCATCCGAATCCGTTTAATCCATCAACGACAATAGAGTACTCATTGTCGAGGCGCACCGATGTTAAATTGTCTGTCTTTAATATTTTGGGGCGCAAAGTAACGACATTAGTCAATGAAAATCAAGCGGCGGGACCGCATGCGGTATCATGGAGCGGCACGGATACTGATGGTGAGCCAGTGGCGAGTGGAATATATTTCTATCGTCTGGAGGCGGATGATATTATAGAAACCCGAAAAATGGTTTTGCTAAAATAAAATATTGTTTATATTAGCCTCAGAGATTGTTCTTTTAAATATCTCGGAGGGAACATAATGAGATCAATACTTGCATTTCTTATAATTTTTCTGATGCCATGTTTAATTCTGGCATCGGAGTTTAGTATTGTCTATGAACAAAATATCGAGGGTTTGGAATCGGCCAGATATGTTGACCCGATAATTGACATTAATGGCAATTACGACGGACTAATTATCTCCAATTATGAAGGTTATTCGATAGATATATACGATTCGCTGGGGATATTGCAGCATTCGATTACAACCGAAGACCATCCGATCCAATCAACCAACATATATAATGAATCGGGCGACACATTATATATATACGCCTTGACCTTTACTATATATCACTGGTGGGGCGAACCATACGAACTTCTTAAGATTGAAGTGTACAATTCAGGCTATCAAATTATTACTGCAATGACCCCGGACTTTATACACCCATCTTTTCCATTGGGGTCGTTTAATAATATATCAGAGGGCGTGATTGATTATAATATTTGGATTGAAGAGAGCCTTGTTAACCAAGTGACAAATATCTGTTTTTATGTCAAACAATCTTTCTTTTGGGACTTGACAGCCGGGTCAAATACATATCAGGATGTGGCCACATTTATTAGATATAATTTAGATCTTAGTGAGGAGATAGTTAGAACCAATTACGATTATAAAATTCCCGCATACCTTGACAATGATACGGAAGTCGATGAGATCGTATATCTTGACTATTATTATTCAACCGGTTACGACTATTTCAATATGATGACGGATGACTATTCATTCATCAGAATGTCAGCGAGTCAGACTGGAATCTATAGCCGCGAGACTGATTCCTCAATAGCCGATATTAAAGCAGCTTATGTCGGTAATTTCATTAAAGATGATTCCGAAAACGAATTTATAACTTTCGGACGGGTCTATGATCTCCTGCTTGCCCATGAAGGTATATCAAATCATTTGGCCTGTTATAGCGTGAATAGTGATACTATAATTGAAGAATGGTACACCTCGATTGATGAATTTACACCGGTCTATTATATAGACATCAACAATAATCTTATTGGTTTCGGAAGCGGTACTAAAATTATGTTTTTCGACGCCTCTATAGGTCAGTTTTCCGATTCGGTAATGCTGGATATCAATCCTCAATTCGAGCGCTTTTATAATTCGGGAGATAATCCTTCCCCGTTGCTTTTCGGGACAACCGGGAATCTGGCCCGAATATATCTACTCGATCCGACGACGGATGTAGATCAGGGTATAGCTATTAACCCCGAACGGTTTGAACTCGCCCAGAATCATCCGAATCCGTTTAATCCGACGACGAGGATAGAATACTCTCTCCCCCGACGGTCCAATGTGGTAATTTCAGTCTTCAATATACTGGGGCAAAAAGTTTCGACTTTGGTGGATGAGAATCAATCATCAGGCAACCATGCCGTAATCTGGAACGGTACCGACGGTAACGGTGAACCGATAGCAAGCGGTATCTATTTCTATCGAATGGTTGCGGGAGAATTCACACAATCAAGAAAGATGATGTTAATAAAATAAAGGAGAGTAATTAAAAAAGCGGGAATTTTATCCCGCCTTTTTATACTTATATGTTGGGTTCCAATCTGCCTACGGCGGATCCGGAACGCCAACTTACGAAACTGCAAAATATATTTGAATAATTTGACGCATATTCAACCTTAAGATTACAGCATCCCGGTCTGCAATATTTTGCAGACTCAATATTATACATGGAGTTAATAGACTAATTATGCTTGACTTTTTTCGCAGAATAATTTTTTTGACAACAAATAACACATATATTACTTTCTCTTTTTTAAGAATATGTTCTAATATAATTTTATTCATTCCTTTAATCAGGAGGCGGTTATGCATTTCTGTAAGGCAATAATCGTTATGTTTGTCATATTATTGTATCATCCGGTCATGGCGGGTGATATAAATATCGGCATGGGCCATGATAGTTTCACTCTCCCCGATTCGCTTGCAGGAATGCCATCTGTATCATTCTATAAAAACGCCTACGACAGTCTTGGGATCGACGAGGAAAAAGCTCTTTCACTTCCGACTCGCCCCGATTGCCCGGTCAACCAATTCAATCCGAACAAACGGATTGATTTTTTGTATGAGCCGGAATATATCGGAAGCGCCCTCTGGGGACGATGCAAGGATGTTCAGGTGCAGGATAATATAGCATACTGCACTTTCGGCGCCGGAATCGTCATCCTCAATGTCACCGACCCGTCCGACCCGATATTGTTATCGAAACTATTCACTCAATCCTCGCCCGAGCAAATTACTATTTATCAGGATTATGCTTATGTCGCCTGTGGGGTTTATGGCAGCGCGATGCTGATAGTCGACATATCCGACCCATATAAACCGGAGATAGTGGGACGATACGGTGAAGATTTCGCGGCCTGGAAGATTGTATTGGACACGGCCAATGTCCCGATGATGGCGATTGTCTGTGCCGGGGATCATGGTTTTCATTTTGTTGACGTTTCTGATCCAACTAATCCGCATGGCATATCTTACTACTACTTATGGAACGCTAAGGATGCAATAATAGTGGGAGATACTGCCTTCGTAGTCGGCTGGTCTTCCAATTATTTTGTTGCTTTGGATGTGACGGATTATGAAAATTACTATGGATTTAATTATATAAGCTTGGCGACGCATTCAATGAAGATGGCCAAGAAAGGTGATTATATATATGTGGTTGAGGAGGATTTTTTTGAAGAACCATCTCAGATACAGATTATTGATGTCTCTGATGTTTACAACCTGACAGTTGTCGGAACCTACATATTTGACCCCCTTTATCACCCTAATGATATTGAACTTTTTGGAGACACAATAGCGGTGGGGATGATTCATCATTCCGAATGTCAGTTTTTTGATATTAGTACTCTGGACACAATTAAGTATATCGGTTTTGTTGGAATAGAAAATGAGCCAAGGAATATTGATATTATTGGTAATTTTATGTATACGGCGGGTGATGAAACAGGATTTCACATTGCAGACATCTCTAACATTGGCGAAGGTATACCAAGTATTATTGGAGGATATTTAAACAATTGTGGTAGTTTTGAATATGGGGCTGACTGGAATTGTGAATCCGGTTGGATTGATTTCAGATTCGCTATTAAAGGTGATACGGCCTATGTCTCTAATTGCGGTTCGACCAACCCGGTCGACATTTCTGATCCATATAATCCGTTTGAATACGGGTGTGAAGCAAGCACTTATGGTTATGCTCTTGACGCCGTCGGCGATTTTGTATTCGCCGCTCACGCGCACGGTAATATCTGGTATGCCGCTCATGCGGTCGATGTTTCTTATCCGACCAATCCGGTAACGACCTCTTACCTTGCCTGTCCCGGAAAAACCTGGGAGATGAAAGTCAAGGATGATTATGCCTATATCGCGGCCGATACCGCCGGATTGCAGGTCGCCGATGTCAAAGACCCGTATGACATGTTTATTGTCGGATATTACAATGAAATTTACGGCGATGATGACCATAAAGCGGGGACGGTGACATTGCACGGTAATTACGCCTTTGTCGGCGATAGCTGGGGAATGCGGGTGTTCGATCTTTCCGATCCGGTTCATCCAGCCAAGATCGGCGATTATGACACCGAATTCGGACAGGGGGTCCGCAAGGTTGAGATTCGCGATACGTTGGCTTTTATAGTTCTGGCTGGCAACTACGATGATGCCACATTCGAGGTGGTCAATATCAAGGATATCGGTAATATAACGCATGTTAGCTATTTCCTCGATGAAACGATTCCGGGCGATCCGTGGGATATCGCTCTGGCTGGTGATTTCGCTTTTATTGCCAACGGCGGGATAATCGGCTGGGGACTTCTGATGTGTGACATTTCCGATCTTCAGGATATCAAGTTTGTCGGCAAGTATGATTTTCCGTGTGACGGTGTTTATTGTGTGATGGTCAAGGATCGTCTGGTTCATATCACCGATTATTACGGGCTGTTCATCCTCGATCCGCACTATCCTCCGCCCTGCGGCGACATGACGACCGACGACAAGATCAATCTGATTGATATCGTTTATTATATCAGCTATCTTTACAAAGATGGTTCACCGCCTGAATATATGGAGAAATCGGATGTCAACGGCGATGGCAAACAGGATTTGCTCGATATTGTTTATCTGATCGGTTATCTCTATAAATCCGGTCCTGCCCCGGTTTGCCAGTAGATGTGATTCTCATAAAATGATACGGGATATATGATTCCGCTTGACAGTTTGGCCGGTTTATAGTATTATACGTCAGTTATTTCGATTCTTATCAATGGGATGAATTTGGAATAATGTGAATTGGAAAACTGGAAGGCCATCATATTTAAAATATCAAATCTAACATTCCCCGCGATAATTAATGTCATATATGCGACTCATCGCGATGTTTTTTATCCTTGGGAAAATCTGAGGAGTCATAATGCAGGAAAGTAAACTGTATATCGGGAATTTAAAGTACACCGTTACGAATGAGCAGCTTCAGGAACTATGTTCCCCCTATGGTGAGGTGAAGAGCGTCAATGTCATAGAAAGCAAAGGCTTCGGATTTGTTGAATTTGGCACATCGGGTGAAGCCGAGAAAGCAATGGAGGCGTTAAACGGGCAGGAGTTCGAGGGCCGGGTGATGCGGGTTTCCGAGGCTCGTCCTAAAGAAAACCGCGACCGAGGAGAACGCCGCCGGTATTAATTAGTAATTTTAGAGAAATAATATAAGAAAGCTTGTTGCTTTCGATTGAATAAATTTAAAGGCGGAATTAGTCCCGCCTTTTTTATGCTAAACAGTTTATTCTTTAGTTTGTCGAGTGTAGGTCACTTCAATCATTTTGAATTTATCGGCGCCTTTGGTTAATTCCGGATTAGTATAATAAAGCTCCCAAACGAATTTATTATCGTCGATAAAAGTCGTTATCATATCATAAACCTGAGTATTATTCAAAATCGGGTCGTAATCGGTCCCCTGTAACTTGAATCTATTTTCTATTTCATCGTACGTACCTTCGGCCGTAACAAAATAGGTTCCGAAGTTGTCGAATCCGATATAGGTGTATTTCTTATAACGGCGATCAAACCCCATTATGTTCAGGGTTTCCATAGCCGAGAGCCCTACACCGCTTTCGGATTTGGATTCGTAGAATCTTCCACCGAGAATCGGTTTAATTTGGCAGGTACCATTGGAGAGAACGGCATCTCCCCCCGGCTCGGTCCAAAATTTAATTTCCAGATTCCAGTCACCGGACATTTTTTCAAGGATTTGATGCTCTGGTCCCGGAGTAGCCAGAGCCATTGACTGATCAATCATCTCTTTCTGCTTTTCCGGCGAAATCTTTTCCTGAGCCGGAAGAACGGTACTAAATAGAAATATTATTAATATTGCGAAACCCAGTGCAATTTTCATGGCATATCTCCTTTATGGATATCTATCCAAAAAATTCCCCTCTGGCAATAAAAAACACTTTGCCTCCAACATTTATATTATATCGGTCGGCAATCTTCTGTGCTTTCAAGAATAGCAATGATTTTCTATCAATCTCACACCCCTGCTCGACACGGATATCAATTTCATTACTGTCAAAATATCTGTAATTTGTCAAATATCCGGCCAAACAACCGGCCGCAGAACCGGTCGCGGGATCCTCGGGAACGCCAAGATAATCGGCAAACATCCTGGTATTCAGTTGATTTTCGGCGCTATATGTTTCCGGGCAAAAAAAGTAAATTGCTTTCGCCTCCAGCTCCTCTATTAGTTTGAAATATGCCTTAAGATTTATCTCCGCCTTTTTAACAGCCTTCAAATCTTTCAAGGGCACCAGTAAAAAAGGCGTCCCTGTAGAAACCTCCTGAATCGGGAAACGGGAATCAAAATCGTCATATTCAAGATTCAGGACGGGGACAATCTTTTCCGGGCTGACGATTGATTTGAATTCAGGCTGGTTCTGGCGCATCCAAAGAATATCGGGATGGCCATTTGCATCATAGGTAAAACTAACCGGAATCTGCCCTGCTTTGAGATTCAAGGCTACCTTATCGGCTTTTTCCTTGATGATTTCCTGTTGAATTATAAAGGCGGTGCCCAGGGTCGGATGACCGGCAAAACGCATTTCTTCGCGGGGAGTAAATATGCGAACATCATAGCCGTTATTTTGCGGGGTTTCCGAGAGAATAAAAGTCGTTTCGGAATAATTTATCTCCTGAGCAATCCGTTGCATTTTTTCATCTGATAAATCCCGGCAATTACGAAAAACAGCCAGTTGGTTGCCAGCCATCTTTTCATCGGAAAAAACATCGACCGTATAAAAAATTGGATTTGACATTAGCTACCTCCTTGCGATTTCTATTTAATAAACAATATACGCAAAAATTAATCCATTTACAAAAATAGGTTTTGGCAAAGCTATGGCTTCATTATAAATTCGCCAGTGATAATAAAACTCAATATATTCGCAATAATACCGGTCAGTACGCCGCCGGCATTTCCGGCGATATGGACTATAATGGCCGGGATGATGCTTTCATGTTTTTCAAACAGATAACCGGCCATCAGGCCCAAGGCAAAGGTGTTTAGCATTACAATTATGGTTGTTAAAATATCCGACCCGGCAAAGAAAATAGAGAGGTGCATACATCCAAAAAATAAAGCCGAGGTGAAAACCGGCACGGATACTTTCACTAACAAAAGGTTTACCTTTTTATGGCTCAGGTGAGAAATTATACTTTGAATAAAACCCCGCGCATGAATCTCTTCGGATATGGAAGAATATAAAAGCAGGAGCATTACGACGCCGGGAGAGCCGGAGTTGGACATCATTGCTCCCATACCTTTGGCCGGCGTAACAACTATAATTATAGTACTCAAACTTCCCATGAGTAGACCGGGCCATATTGATCCCCACCAATTCATATTTTTGGGCCGACAATATCCATGCCGGGAGATACTGCCTCGCGTGACAATCAGAGTTCCAATAAATGAGATTAAAAGAAGAGCCGTTTTCAGGCTAACCTGTTTGAGCCAAGGATAAGTTTCCTGAATAGTATCGCCAGCTATCAATTCCGGAATCAGGATCGCCTGACGGGCGATAAGAAAGATTACGCCTCCAATTACAAAAGCCAACCACGGAGAAATTTTGCGTTCCATAGGATATCCTTTCATAAAATAATCTATGGATGACAAAAATCGGACTATTTCTTCAATTCGTTTTTAAATTTTGTCAGCTGCTGGTGATAATATTCGTTTGATGGAAACTCGTCGATCGCCTGCTCGGTGAACCGAATGGCATCGACCGTTTTTCCCTGTTGATAGCAAATTTCAGCCAGCGTATTGAATACTTTCCCTTTTAATTTTCCTGCTGAGGCACGATCGGCCGCTTTACGGGCGAACTGCTCGGCCTGTTCGAGATTGATATTTCTTACCTGACACCATTCGGCGAACTTGAAAAACCGTGCGGGATCATCCTGCCAGCCGTCACCGAGAGATATTTTAATTATCCGCAAGGCTTTGTTCAAATCGTTTTCGACATAGAGCGCCTGTTCGGCAAGCAGTTCATATTTAAGTTCCCTGCTTTTTTCATCGCTTAATGGCGAGACTATATCCAGCGCTCGATCGATATATTTGGCGACTTGATCGGTCGTCCCCGCTCGCCGAGCACAGTTGGTAATTATTTTAGCGACATTAATTATATTATCAGGCTCCACTTTATCAGCCGCCGCCATGACTTCACTAAAAGGCAGAAGGCCATTCCAGCAAGCTTCAGCGGCACTAACAAATATTTTATAGGGGTAATCGTGATATTTCATGGGAGCCAATTCATAAGCCTCTTTATATAGATTCCAGGCATTGAGGTAATCATTTATTTCACCATAGTATATTGCCAATATCTCAGCATCTTCAAAAGAAGGAGATGTTTCATATCTTTTTATTCGCTCTGGAATAGTTAATTTTGATAAAAGTACTCGATTGAAATCTGTAAGAAATCTATTGGCTCCATAAAATCCGGTCCAGCGGTTTAGAACCTCTCCATTAGGTGTGGTCATTATATAGACAGGATATGTATATCCAACCTTATATTGTTTGGCGATTTCATATTGATCGGAAAGAGCAACATTTAGTTTGATATGTATAACTTTATCAAGCGATTCTTTGATAAGTCTATTTGTTTTAAATTCATCCTCCGCTTTCTGGCAATATTCGCAATCTTCGCGGCCAAATTCCATCAGGATCCGCTTACTCTTTTCTTTCGCCATAACTTTGGCTTGCTCGAGAGTAGTGATTTCCGAAGCCAGAGTCGAGCTGGCTAACACAAAGAATAATATCAAAAAATATTTCATCATATTCCGCTTGAATTTATAATTATACTAAAATATTAATAAATTGATTCAATTGCAACAACTGAGAATTTTTATACAATTGTAATTTGCCATATTTTACAGAATTGCATATAATATATTTTCATCTAATTAAGGAGGCAACATGTTCAGGATAATTTTGATATCAATGATGCTGATTTCGATTTTAAATGTTTCTTGCGACAAAAAAGAGGCTGTTCAAGTTCAGGATAATACAAAAAATCCGGATCTTGATCTATTGTTGAAATATATGACCGGATCGTTCAGTTCACGGGAGCAGGCGGAATCGGATACCGACTATTTCGAGATTCGACTTGAAATGGTTCAAATCTGGAAAGAGCGAACCGATGGCTATTGGCTTTATGTCGAGCAGGCGGCCGCCGGTTCCTTCGATAAGCCATATCGCCAGAGAATCTACAATATTTACAAAAACGAGGACGGATCGTTTCAGGACGACATATATGTTTTCCGGGAACCTTTGAGATTTGCCGGGGCCTTTAAAAAGGAAAATCCTCTGAACAATTTAAACCACGATTCATTGGGGTACCGCGAAGGATGTTCCATTGTTATGGTTAAAGAAAAATCGGGATTATTTATCGGCGGAACGATGGATAATAAATGCGCCAGTTCTCTGGCGGGAGCGACCTATACGACCACGGAGATTAAAATCGGGCCGGATCAATTATATATTTGGGAACGAGGATATAACACCGAGAGTAAACAGGTTTGGGGTGCGAAAAATGGCGGATATATATTTAAAAAGTTGGGCAAACAAGAGTAATTATAGGGTGCTTTATGAAAGATCAACCAATTATTAAAACCAAACGGCTTTTATTGCGACCGTTTACTTTAAATGATGCGAAAGATGTTCAGCGATTGGCCGGTATGAAGGAAGTTGCTGAGACGACCCTTAACATTCCTCATCCTTACGAAGACGGCATGGCCGAAGAGTGGATTAGCGGACACAAAAAAAATCTCGAAGAAGACAAGACTATCACTTACGCCATCACCAGTAAAGATAATACGGAATTAATCGGGGCGATTAGCCTGGTTCTGAATCTTCGTCACCAAAATGCGGAGGTTGGATATTGGATAGGCGTGCCTTTTTGGAATAATGGCTATTGCACGGAGTCTTTAAAGGCGATTATCAGGTATGGTTTTGAAGAATTAAAATTAAATCGTATTCATGCCCACCATTATGTTCGCAATGAGGCCTCGGGCAAGGTCATGCAAAAAGCGGGAATGCAATTCGAGGGGTATCACAGGCAATACGTTATTAGCAACGGAGTTTTTGAAGATGTCAAATCTTACGCAATTCTTAAGTCGGATTTACAGGAATTAAGCAAATAAAAAGGCCCGGAAATTCCGGGCCGTAAGTGATAACTATCATCACTGATAATACTAATACCAATCTAATTCGCCCAATTCATCAATCTCATTTTCCAGATCATCATAGATATCTTCGAGATTGTCGGCTATTTTTTCCAAATCATCGGCCTGTTCCTCAAGTTTGTCCGCTTGCTTTTCCAAGGCCTTGGCCTTCTTTTCCATTTCGCGTTCATAGTCTTCGGTATCGTAATTTTCATCAAGTAATTTGAAAAGAGAGGCTATTGCATCAACCCCCAGCTTGGCACCTTTGGCTCCGATTTTGGCTCCTTCAATACCCATTTCAGCCGCGCGAATAGTCAATTCGTCCATATTTTCATAGAATTCGCCCAGAAGCTTTTTCTGCTTGTCATTGGTTTCAATATGTTTGCCATTTATATATAGCTCAAACTCTTCCGTAATCTCAACGGTCGGTTCGCCATTGTCGCGATGTTCGAGAATTAAAGTCCCATCTTCAAATTCCATGGAGATGTTATCCATGACACAATTACTGCCCCAAAAATGAGATGATTTGTGCTTTTTACCCCCATGCGCAAAAGCCAGCGAGCCAATTAACAAGACAGCCATTAAGACAATTAGTAATTTTTTCATAAAGCCTACTCCTTAGTAAATTCCTTAATCTTCAATACGATATTTGGGATTTCGAGTTTCAATAATTTAGTCTATTTGCAAGATTTATCTGGTTGTCGCAACAATATTCATAAGGAAATCGTAATAAACACTATTGAAATGTGAAGGCAATTAATAAAAAAGAGGTTAACTTTGAAAAAAAGCAAATTTATCATTATTGCTCTATTGTCAATATCTATCATTTCCCTGGAAATGTCGTGGACAAGAATTTTTTCCTCCGAATTTTTCTATACTTACGCCTTCCTGGTTCTCTCTCTGGCCATTGCCGGCTTGGGCTTGGGAGCTCTCGCTTTGAGAATATTCCCCAAATTAAATGGGGATCACTGGCTGGGCCTATCGCTTTCTTTAACGGGATTGATGGCCCTAATCAGCCCATCAGCGGTTATGCATCTGGGGCTTGATTTTGCGTCGGTATTTAATAGCTGGGCCATGATAGGGAAACTGGCGATATCAATATTTTTACTCGGTTCGGCTTTCTTTTTTGGGGGCATTGCTCTGGCCAAATTATTCAGGAATAATCATAGCGAGATGCCCAGTCTTTATATGGCCGATTTGACCGGAGCCGGGATTGGAGTAGCTGTCTCGATTCTTTTAATGAACTCTTTTGGGACACCAACCGCCGTATTTATGTCCAGTCTGCCAGTTTTGGTGGCGGCCTTTATTGCCTGTCGGAATAGGCAAAAAATCGTTCCGATCGTTTTCTTAATAATATTAATCGCGATGGGGATCAATGC
>JBDRRI010000374.1:0-20700 GCA_043825815.1 Candidatus Zixiibacteriota bacterium | reverse complement strand
ACAGGATATAATTTAAAAATTTGCGCCGCGAATTATCGTCTTTATCCGACATAAAATACCCTATCCCTGTTGTTGCGAAAAATTTACCTAATTGACTGCCGGTTGAGGTGAATTCCCCAATTCAGATTAATATTTTTTTGACCGTCTGTCATCAAAAATATCAATAAATGTTGTCGTTCAATTAAGGCAGTTTATTTTTCAAATGGCGCGCGTGAAAACATTCACATTGGCCAAATAAAATAATTAAGACTGAAATTGTCAAGTATAAAATAATCGTTTGACCCCTTCCAGTTCCGTACGCCCGCGTTTTTTCATCCTGTCATTACCGACCATCGCCCAAAAAAATTGGCTTTGTTTTGCATATTTCGTGTTTTTTTGCCGTACTTCTTTTGGAGTAAATTTGCTAATCAGCGGCGCCGGCTCGAAAATTGGCCAGTTCGACCGCGTCATCATCGAGTTGCATCATTTTCAGAATCTTGAAATTCTGCCGCAACTGCCGGTCAATCCGAAGTTGATACCGCATCAGATTGAGCATAAAATAATCATTGGGGATTACCCGCTGGCCGATCCGGCTGACGATTTTCAGGATATTTTCCCGTTCGCTCGCCGGGAGTTCGCTCGTTTCGAGCGATGCGAGCAGGCCGTCGTAGCTTTCATCGGTCTCGACCGAGTCGATCTGGCAGTTGAGATGCGAGGTTTCGGCGATGACCGACCGCCGGAACCGCCAGATCGAGACGGCGATCGAATAGATCAGATGTTCCTGAAATTGGCCGACCGGACGAAACTCATCCTTGAGCGATTGATGGAGCCTCGCAAACTCTTTCGGGTCCTCCCGGTATTTGGGGCAATTGATAACGACATCTTTGGCAAAGAGCCCATGTTTGAGGGCATTAAGCCGGACGGCATTTTTGCCATCGGGTGTTTTTGGTCCGGTTGATTTTTGGGCATTTTTACGGTTGGCAGTGATTTGTTTTTGAGTGGCCATAGATTTCCTCCTTTTATAATAGAGGTCGAATGGTAAATCACCACAAAAGCGGGAGTAAAAATGCGGGGAGATTCCGCTAATTGGAATATACGGGGCCGATTGGGGAGTGGCGGAGGTAATTGATATTGACGATGATTTCGGAGAAATTTAAAATTGGCAGGATCTCCATCGCTTCGCTCTGGACCTTCGGCAGGGATCCTTCCCTACTTGAACTATCAATTTTCCGATTGCAAAGAGTCGATTAGTCTGGTAATATCCGGATTATATGGATTAAGGCCGTCCGCCAGCTTGAGATTTTCCAAAGCCTGTTTTCTGTCGCCTTGCTTAATTCGGCATTTGGCCAGAGTGCGGTAGGGAACGAACCAGCCGGGATTATGCCCAATAGCTTTATGTAAAAGAATTTCTGCTTGGTCGAGTTGGTTTTGTTCAATAAGAGTTTCGGCATCACCGACAATATAAACTTCGGGAAAGTTGGATTCGCAATATTTTTGCAGTCTATTTACTTCACTGTTATTGCCCTGTCTTTTATGGAATTCAATCATGGTATAAAATCCCGCTTTGCCATGTTTAGGATCGAGTTCCATTAAGGTCAGATTATATTTGTACATCGCCCGGATTGAATTATGCAATGCCGCCCAGGGCAAAAATATCGACAGACTAAGAATTATAAGAAGGAAAGTAGCGGGCCTAAACCCCGGTAATTGATTGAATTTATTGCACCAGAAATATATTCCGGTTATGCCGACTCCGATCAACATTGTGGACATTAAATCCCAATCACGGCCCATGCTCAGTTTTGGCTCCAGTGTAAAGGCGGCCAGCAGGCCGCAAAGTGTTACCATGAGAAGAAAAATATCGTCCGCCCGACCAATATTAGCCGGTTTGTTTTTTGGCAACCAAAAATATAGGATTCCAATTATTATTGTTATTGGCGTCAGGAAAACTAAAAGATTGGCAAAATCAAGCAGATGTTGAGGAGAAAAAATAAAATAGTTGTCAGTCGTAAATTGATCCCCAAAGGGAGACAAGAATGCCAGTTGCCAGAAGAGGGGACCCCACAGTTTTATTATTGTATAAAATAAGACATAGGTTGCGCACATCGCTATCAATATGGTTTTGATGTGATGTAGAAGAAATAGCCGGAAACGCTCACTGCCGAAGGTTAGGGCGATATAAATAACGATACCGGGAAGGTACAGCAGACTTATCGAGTGAAGAAAAACTGACAGGATAAAGGCGAATATGGGCACGATTGATTTGTTTTGGTTTCGAACCGCCGTTAGTCCCGAAAGAACCGTTACATAGAGTGTCATGGAAACAATAGAATAATATTCGACATAACCAAAATACAGGATTGTCCCGGCGGCAAGGATATTTAAAATTACAAATGAATAATAGGAAAACCGCGAGTTGGTAAGCTTACGAGAATAGAAAAATAGGGCAATTAGAAATAACAGGCCGGAACTATATGAGATTATTTGAAATGTAAAACGGGCGAATTGACCGGTGTATGTCCCAAATGTTTTTAAAAATAATATGTGGAATATTATTTCTCCATATTCACGCGCCTTTGTGATTGTTTCGGGATTCATCAAGCCGGATATTGCTGCATAACCGTCACCGAGGAAATGGGAGTTGGCGGAAAAAAAATAAAAACTAAGACCCGCCAATATGATAATGCTGTAAGGATAAATAGTCTTGTGGGGAATGGAAAAGTTCATTTTCTGCCCGGAATCTGTTAACCAATGGTACTTAGTGGCCCCAATATAAACCGCCACTGCTATCACGAATAATAGCGGGTAAATAAAAAACATGTCATCTATGTATGACGCTTGATTTAACCCCCAGAGTCTTATTTCGGGGAAAAAGGAGGATATTAGGCGGAGTCCGAGAAATAGGGATACCAGGATAAAAACTGAATCAATAATCTTTTCTTTTTTATCCTTTTTTTTGCCCATCAATTCTCCGGTATACTAAAGTCAGGAGCGCCCTTCCTTCGTCAGGGTCTTCGACACGGCTCCTGATCTACCTCGTAAATAAATAGTCATATCAGCGCTGACGCTACCCGATCATCCACTCGAGCATTTTGATGACGCCAGGTTTGCCTTCGACGCCGACCTCGAGTTCCGGCCCGACGCAGGACGGACAGCCATTGGTGCAGGGACAGTTTTTGACCTGCTCCAGACAGGCCCGGTAAAGATCGGTGGAGATATTGAACAGTTTCTCCGAATAGCCGACGCCGTCGGGAATATTCTCATAGATATAGATGGTCGGCAGTTCGGTGAACGGCGAACGGACCTGTGAGAGCGAGCGCAAATCGCGATGGTCGCACATCATCCAGAGCGGCGCAATCTTGCCCAGAATATTGGCCAGCCCGCGCAACGCCCCGCCGAATTGCTCGCCCTCCATTTTAAGCTTGAAGCGGATATCGCCGGGGAACGAATACCAGAACGAATTGGTGTGCATCTCCAGCTCCGGCATACGGAGCTTGCCCCATCCGACATTTTCATGAGTGTGGAATTTAATTTTCTTGAACAGCACCGTCACCGAATTAACGGTTACCTCGCCCCAGGCCACCAGCGAATCATGCACCGTCTTTTCATCGGAAACCCCGATCACTTTCAGGTCGCTTTTCGTTTCGGCATCGGTGTAATAATCGACCGCGACCTCCTTGACATACGCTTTGCGCCCCTCGTAGTCGAATTCGGTCACCTGATACTGGTTGGCGTCGTGCAGATAGATCGCCTCGGGATGCAGAAAAATCGGCGCGGAATAATGATCGACCTCGCCGATAACGCGGTTGTTGTCCGACTCGTTGAGGATGACGAAATTGTTCTGCGAGGCCGACCGGAGCGACACCTCCTGCGCCGGATAAATTTCCGACGACCAATGGTATTTTCCGCCCGACTGCCTCAGGATTTTTTGCGACTCAAGATACTCCAGAATTTCATCGGTGCCGTCGGGACGAAACTGTTCGTTGATATGGAGCGGCAATTCGAAACAGGCGCATTTGATATGGTCGGCGGAGATAATCAGGTTGTTCGGATCGATAATCCCCATCTCCGGCGTTTTTTTCAGAAGATAGGCGGGGTCTTTGGCGAGGAACTGATTTATGGCCGATGAATTGGCGACAAAAATTGTCACCGAGATAGAATTGCGCCGTCCGGCCCGCCCGGCTTGTTGCCAGACCGAGGAAATCGAGCCGGGATAGCCGACAATAATCGACACGTCGAGCGCGCCGATGTCGATTCCGAGTTCGAGGGCGTTGGTCGAGACCACGCCGGTAATGGTGTTGTTGCGCAGGCCGATTTCGATCTCTTTGCGCTGGTTGGGCAGGTACCCTCCGCGGTACCCAGCGATCTTGATATTTTTGCCGAACGGCTCGGCGAACCGCTCTTTGAGATAGGTCAGGAGGACCTCGACCTGAAGCCGGAACTGGGCGAAAACAATTGTCTGGATGCGTTCCTTGATAAACAGTTCAGCCAGATGTTGCGCCTCTTTGAGCGCCGACTTGCGGATGCCGAGTTGCTTGTTGATCACCGGCGGGTTGTACATGATGAAATGCTTCTCGCCCGAGGGTGCGCCGTTTTGGTCGATCAGGTTGGCCGGACGGCCGGTTACCCGTTCGGCCAGTTCGGCCGGGTTGGCGATAGTGGCCGAGCAGGAGATGAAAATCGGGTCGGAGCCGTAGAATTTGCAGATACGTTTCAGCCGCCGGATGACATTGGCCAGATGCGAACCGAAAATCCCGCGGTAATGATGAATCTCATCGATGACGACATACTTGAGATTCTCGAACAGCTTGATCCATTTGGTGTGGTGGGGGAGGACCCCGGCATGGAGCATGTCCGGATTGGTGACAACGATATGCCCCGCTGAGCGGACCAATCTCCGTGCCGTCTGGGGCGTGTCGCCGTCGAAAGTGTACGTCTTGATATCGACCTCGAGCATATCGACCAGCCCCATCAGTTCGGCCAACTGGTCGCTCGAGAGCGCCTTGGTCGGGAACAGATAGAGGGCGCGGGTCGATTTATCCTTAATGATGCTGTCGAGGACAGGAATGTTATAGCAGAGCGTCTTGCCCGAGGCGGTCGGCGTAACAATGACGGTATCCTTGCCGGAATGAATCGAGTCGATCGCCAGCCGCTGATGCGAGTACAGCTCGTTAATCCCGCGCTGTTTGAGCGTCCTCACCAGATTGGCATCGAGATAATCGGGGTAAGGCTCGTACTCGGCCGGTTTGGGACGGAATATTTCCCAATGGACAATATTTTGCGAAATGTTACGGTCGGTTTTAAAATGGTCTAATATCTGGTCAAGATTCATAATGATGTCTTCACTTTTTAACTAATTGCCGGCGGCAGATATCGCAGAATTTTTCGCTCTTGTTATCAATGTCGAACATTTCCTGCGAGAAGTAATTAATACATTTGGCATTTTTGCAGCTGGGCAGTTCAAAAAGATGGGCGAGATGATGCACTGCCTGTTTGAAGAGCCGCGAATAAACCATATTATCATTCTCCGGGAGGCCGTAGAATTCCTGGCGGATGCGGAAGAGCGAGACGACCGAGGTTCCCAGCACGTCATCGGAATTGCCGATAACCCAGGCCTCGTCGGGAAGATAAATATCCTCCTCGCAGATCCCGATAATAATTTCGCGCGGATTGGCCTTGACCCGCTCCAGTTTGGCCTGGATAATCGAGGCATAGTACTGGTTGCGGATGACGTTGAACGACTCCTCCGGCATCTTCATACCTTTAAGAATATCGACAGAACGCCCGAAGATGGGGCCGATATTGGTGGCCAGCCGGTTGACCAGCATGAACTCAACCTCGCCGAGCGGAACCACCACGATTTTTGCCTTTTTGACCATATCCCTCTTTAGTCTGTCGTAAAAAATTTCGATTCCGAACCGTACGGCGATACTATTATTTCCATTTTAGAGGAGCATTTCGGGCAGTAACCGATAAAGGCCGTTCCCTGCTTGTTCAAATATATCCTCTGATAGATTCGGCAACATTTAAAAATAACTCCGACATGCGGACGGGGTTTTCGATTGCTCTCTTTTGAATCATTGGTCATCATAAATCAGTCTGATTGTCTGCTCATATAATCTTTAATAATGGCGACCGAGGATGAGGAGCCGATCCGTTTAGCGCCGGCCTCGATCAGCGCGATTGTCTCAGCGAGCGTCTTAATTCCCCCGGAGGCTTTGACTTTGATTTTGCCATTGGCGGTCTCGTGAAGCCGCTTGACCATCTCGACGGTTGCTCCGCCGAAAAATCCGGTGCAGGTTTTAACAAATTCCGCCCCGCCGTTGATAACGCATTTGGTTGCCTCGATCTGCTGTTCCGGCGTCAGCTTGGGTGCTTCGATTATGACCTTGAGGATTGTATCTTCGGGGAGAATTTTCCGCATCAGCGCAATTTCCTCCTCGACCTGGCGGTACTCGCCCTCGACAAGCAGGCCGACATTGGCGACCATGTCGATCTCATCGGCGCCGTCGGCGACCCCTTTGACCGCTTCGGAGATTTTGATATCGGTCGTGCTGGCCGATAGAGGAAATCCGGAGACGGAGAGAATTTTGATATTGGTTCCGGTCAGTTCTTTTTTAGCAAATTTAACCCAGTACGGGTTAATCGCGATTGAATAGAAATCGTATTCAATCGCTTCCTGGCAGATTCGCGCGATATCCTTTGATGTCGTGTCAGAATGAAGCTGAGCGTGATCGAAGTAGTTACTAAGGTTTGGTATCATTTTGACTTTCTTTCAATTCGTTTGTAAATTCGATTCCGGGGAAATTATAATCTAATTTGAAGATTTTTGCAACTGTTACTGCAATATCGGCCATTGTTTTGCGGGCGCCAAGATCGGTCCCCCGTTTCATCCCGATATTATGCGCCAGAATCGGAACATATTCGCGGGTATGGTCGGTCGAATCTTTCAAAGTCGGGTCGCATCCGTGGTCGGCTGTGATTATCAGCAGGTCATCGGGCGTGAGCGCGCCGATAATATCCGGCAGGCGCCGGTCGAATTGTTCCAGACCGCGCGCGAATGATTCGGTATCGTTCCGGTGTCCCCAAAGCATATCAAAATCCACCAAATTGGCAAAAATCAAACCATAATCATTTGTTTTGAGGGCGTCAATCACATTATCAACGACCGCCATATTGTTTTTGGCCGAGATCGCCAGGCTGAATCCGCGATGGGCGAACAGGTCATATATTTTGCCGATCGAAATGGTCGGGATATTTTTCTTTTGCATCAGGTCAAGAAAGGTCGGCGAGGGCGGGACGAGCGAAAAATCTTTCCGGTTGGTGGTGCGTTCGAATGTACCCGGGGTTCCGATAAAGGGCCGGGCGATCACCCGTCCGACGGCATGTTGGCCGGTCAGCAATTCGCGGGCGATCCGGCAGATTTCATAGAGCCGCTCCAGCGGGATTATATCCTCGTGGGCGGCCAGTTGAAAAACCGAATCGGCCGAAGTATAAATTATCAGGGCGCCGGAATTGACGTGTTCCTCGCCCAATTGTTTGATAATCTCGGTCCCCGAAGCGGTCACATTACCGATTGTCCTGACATCGGCTTTCTGCTTAAATTCCTCGACGAGCGATTCGGGGAAACCATCGGGATAGACCGGGAACGGTCGGTCGAGAATAATTCCGCCGATCTCCCAGTGGCCGGTGGTGGAATCTTTGCCGGGCGACTTTTCGGTCATCTTTCCAAAACAGGCGAGGGGTTTGTCAGATGGCGGGACGCCGTCGATTGGGACAATATTGCCCAATCCGAGTTTTTGCAAATTGGGTAAGTTCAGGCCGCCGACTGATCGAGCGACATTCGGAATCGTATTGGCGCCGACATCGCCGTATTGGTCGGCATCGGGCAATTCCCCCACCCCGCAGGCATCGAGAATGACAATGATTATGCGTTTATACATGAACATATATTATGGAAAAGGGGCGTTGATGGAAAGAAAAAAGTGTTTGAGAATATTTTACAATTACATTAAATTTAAATTGGCAATGCAATATTAATTTAATATATAAATTACAGATAATTCGTTTGGGGAATCTATGAGCAAAGATATTATTCCATTCATTAGAAAGAAGGATTATAAGTTTATAAGAAATATAGGACAAGGCGCTACAGGAAAAACAGTTTTATTAAAAGATGAAATTATTGATGAATATTTCGTATGTAAAAAATATGCCCCTTCGAACAATCAAAACAAAGAGCGTTTTTTTACTAATTTCGTAAGAGAAGTAAAATTACTAAATAAACTCTCTCATAAGAATATTGTCAGAATATATAATAATTATTTATATCCAAATTCATGGACCGGATACATATTAATGGAATATATTGATGGAGTTAACATTCAACAATATTTAATTAACAATGCTTATCAAATAGATGATATATTTATTCAGACAATAGGCGGTTTTAAGCATTTAAAAGACAATGGTATTCTACATCGTGATATAAGACCGAATAATATTCTTGTTTCAAATGAAGGTACAGTTAAGATCATTGATTTTGGCTTCGGGAAAAATATAGAAATGGAACAAGACTTTGATAAAAGCGTTAGCCTTAATTGGCTCTATTCACCTCCGATTGAATTCAAACATAGGATATACGATTTTAAAACAGAAGTATATTTTGTGGGAAAATTATTTGAAAGTCTGCTAAATAGCGAAACCAGTGATAATTTTTCATTCGGACATACTCTTACAAAAATGATTGAACCGAATCCTGAGAAAAGACTATCCTCCTTTTTTGCGGTAGAAAGAGAAATAAATTCTAAGGAATACAATGAATTTGATTTTAGTGATATTGAAAAAGGGTATTATCAAGAATTCGCTGATCAACTTCTAGGCGTTATTAAATATATTGGGGACGAAACCAAATATATAACTAATATAGAAATTATAATAAAATCCCTAGAAGAAATATATAATAATTCAATCCTTGAAAACTATATTCAAAATTCGTACAAAGTTGTTGGATGTTTTATTGACGGATATTGCGAATTGCAAAATAAGTATAAAATTAAGACTTCGATTTTTAAAAATTTTATAGATGTTCTGAGGTCTAAATCAAGAGAAGTTAATATAGTTATTTTAAATAATTTATGGCAACGGTTCGACACTGTTATAAGAACAATTGATCCATCGGATTTGCCATTTTAAAACATTATATTTTTTTCGTAGATGAGTGAGCGCGCAGGTGTCCCCTTACATCCATTGTAGGAGCTGTTGCTCTTGACTCTTGAATAAAATGTCGGGAGCACCCTTCCTTTGTCAGGGTCTTCGACACGGCTCCCAACCTACCAAAAACTTTGATCATAATTATCACTCCCAATCGGGTCGGGAATGACAAAATAGTTGGTGCACGAGGACGTACACCAACCACAATAAAAAAACCGGCAGGTTTGAGAACCCGCCGGGCACGATATTAATTATGGATTCCCGATCAGGTAGGGAATGACAATAATAATCTGTCATCACGAGGAGGATATTCGTGAAAACGAATAGACGACGTCGTGATCTCCATAATATTTAAATAGACAATAATACCTATGAGATTGCCACGTCGCCATCCGTCGTTGACGAATGTCTCCTCGCAATGACGAATAAGCAGACAAATAGATTCCCGATCGGCACCAAGGCGGATTTGCAACAGGTCGGAAAACACACCCCGTCTCGCCGAATGGCGAGCCACCCCTCTCAAGAGGAGATTAAATGGTTTTTATGTTCCCATTTGCCAGGAAGCGAGATACTTTTTCTGTTCGGGAGTCAATCTATCAATCGCGATGCCCATCGATTTCAATTTCAGGGCGGCGATATTATTATCAATCTTTTCCGGGACGACATAGACCTGATTCTTGAGCGTCTTCGCTTTGGCAATCATATATTCCGCGGCCAGCGCCTGATTGGCAAACGACATATCCATCACGACAGCAGGATGACCCTCGGCGGCGGCCAGATTAATCAGGCGCCCTTCGCCGAGAATAACAACCCGCTTGCCATTCTTGAGGGTGTACTCTTCGACGAATTCGCGGACGGTTCTCTTATGCTTTTTGTTTTTCTCCAGCGCGTCCAGATCGAGCTCGACATTGAAATGGCCGGAATTGCAGACGATGGCGCCGTCTTTCATCTTGTTGAAATGCTCCATTCGGATAACATGGATATCGCCGGTCAGAGTCACGAACAGGTCGCCGATTTTGACGGCCTGCGCCATCGGCATCACCCGGAATCCATCCATGGCCGCTTCGATCGCCTTGACATGATCGACCTCGGTGACAATCACCTGCGCGCCCATACCCTTGGCCCGGACAGCAAAACCGCGTCCACACCAGCCGTACCCAGCGACAATGACGGTCGAGCCTGCGAGAAGCATATTGGTGGCGCGAAGGATGCCGTCGATGGTCGACTGCCCGGTGCCGTAGCGGTTGTCAAAGAAATGCTTGGTTTTGGAATCATTGACCGCGATGACCGGGAATCTGAGGGCGCCGTCATGGGCCATCGCTTTAAGCCGAATCACTCCGGTGGTGGTTTCTTCGGTGCCGCCGATAATACTATCGATCAGTTCGGTTCGGTCGGAGTGGATAGTCGAAACGAGATCGGCGCCGTCATCCATAGTGATATGCGGTTTGAAATCGAGCGCCTGATGAATATGCTTATAGTACGTTTTGTTATTTTCACCGCGAATAGAGAAAACGGAGATACCGTAATCTTTGACCAGCGAGGCGGCGACATCATCCTGAGTCGAAAGCGGATTGGAGGCGCACAGGGCGGCGTTGGCTCCGCCCGCCTGAAGGGTCCGCATCAGGTTGGCCGTTTCGGTGGTGACGTGCAGACAGCAAGCCATATTGATGTCCTTAAACGGTTTTTCCTTTTTGAACCGCTCACGGATCAGACGCAGGACGGGCATATTCTGCTCGGCCCATTCAATGCGGAGTTTTCCTTTGGGGGCGAGTTTTATATCGGCAATATCGTTTTTAATAGATTTCATATATCAAGCATCCTTAAGCAAATCATTAACTTTATCGGTTTTTTCCCAGGTGCATTCCGGACGGTCCCATCCGAAATGGCCATAGGCGGCGGTCTTTCGGTAGATGGGCCGGCGAAGATCCAGCATTTCAATTATCTCTCTTGGTTTCAATACGAAATTCTTCCGAATCAGCTCTTCGATACGATTTTCATCGATTTTATTCGAGCGGTCGGTGAAAACCATGATCGAGACAGGGTCGGCCACGCCGATAGCATAGGCGAGCTGGATGGTGCATTTATCGGCCAGACCGGAGGCGACAATATTTTTGGAAATATAACGCGCCATGTAGGCCGCCGAGCGGTCGACTTTGGTCGGGTCTTTGCCGGAGAAAGCGCCGCCGCCGTGCGAAGCCATTCCGCCGTACGTATCGACAATGATTTTCCGCCCGGTCATTCCGGTATCGGATTGCGGTCCGCCGATGACGAATTTTCCGGTCGGATTGATATGGTATTTGGTTTTGTCATCGAGCATATTGGCGGGGATAATCGGTTTGATAACCGCCTCAAAAAGTTCGGTTTTGGATTGCTCGGTGATTTTCTTTCCGGTCGCATCGAGAATTTCCTCGGTATGCTGGGTGGAAAGAACGACGGCTTCGACCCGCGAGGGAACGCCATTGACATATTCGATTGTTACCTGCGACTTGCCATCGGGACCAAGGTAGGGAAGAATGCGCTTCCGACGGACCTCGGCCAACCGTTTGGTCAGCTTGTGCGCCAGCATAATCGGCATCGGCATCAGTTCTTCGGTTTCACGGCAGGCATAGCCTGACATAAGTCCCTGATCGCCGGCCCCGCCGGTATCGACGCCCTGAGCGATATCGGGCGACTGGGAGCCGATAGCGTTTAAGATACTGCATGAATTATAACAGAAACCATATTTCGGATCGGTGTACCCGATATCCCGCACCAGATCCCGAACGACATTATGAATATCGACATAGGCCGTGGTGGTAATTTCTCCCCCGACAATGCATAAGCCGATCGTTACAAAACTTTCGCAAGCGACGCGCCCAACCGGATCCTTGCGAAGAACCTCGTCCAGAATAGTATCTGATATCTGGTCGCACACCTTATCGGGATGTCCCTCCGTGACCGATTCCGAACTGAATAAAAAATTACCCCCAGCCATATTATCTCCATTTGTAATAGAATTACTATCCAACTTCCGTGGAGCTTCCGGTATTGAGAATGCCGGAAGCGTCTTTGGTAAATGTTTCGGAGCCGATCAATGATTCCTCCAACTGGCAGCAATCAATGACGGCCCTTTTAAAAATTATTGAATTCTTCACTTTTGAATTTATAATTTCAACCCCGTCCGCAATAGAAACGTGAGGGCCGATTGTTGAATTTTTAATTCTGGCAGTGGATGCGATTTTTACGGGCGGGATAATAGTGGTTCCCGGAAATTTATAACGGCCATTCTGGCCGCGTAATAGTTTTCGATTCGTTTCCAGCAGAGTTTCCTTTTTGCCGCAATCGAGCCAGTCATCGACAATGCAGGGATGAAATATATGTCCGTCGCGGATCATGTGGTCCATGGCATCAGTAATTTGTATCTCTCCCCGGGTGGTAATATTTTTTTCCACAATTTTCTTGAGATATTTGCGCAGAACAAATGAACTTTCAAAATAGTAGAGGCCGATCACGGCCAGATTTGATTTGGGATTCTCCGGTTTTTCTTCAAGGGCGACAATTCTGTCATTTTCGACAACGGCCACGCCAAATCGACGGGGATCGTCCACTTCTTTCAGCCCCAAGCAGTTGTCTTTAACTCTCAGTATCTTGGAGTAATCGGCTTTGGCAATCGTATCGCCCAAAACAACCAAAATTGGGGAATCTTCAATATCTTTTATACCCAGATAAATGGCGAATCCCAGTCCGAGGAGATCGGCTTGTTCGACGAAACTGGCCTTGAAATCATAATTATTTTTTACATATTCTTTTATGGCATTGCCCATATAACCAATTACAAAAATAATTTCATTGGGATTCAGGTCAATCAGTGGCTCTATAATATGATCCAGAATAGTCCTGCCGGCGACTTCCAGGAGAGGTTTGGGAGTTGTGTAGGTATGCGGACGCATACGGGTACCTTCGCCGGCAACCGGAATCACGATTTTTAATTTGCTGTTATTCATCACAAATAATTAACGTAATAATTTTAATAATTGCAAACCGAATTTTGAAAGTGAAGAAAAAAGCCGAATTTTTGGTGTAATATTAGATTATTGATGATTAAAAAAGCTGGCGAATTGATTCGCCCCAGTCAAAGTAGAGGAATTGGGCCCGGCCGATTAGAAGTGAAATTCGGCCCATGACGGTATATCCGAAATGAGCTCCAAAAGCAATCATGATAAACCAGATCCCGACTTTGGCGGTGTAACCCATCAAACCGGTATGCTCTTTTGAGAAATAGAAATAGATCAGGGTGGAAATGACTCCGACCGTTACGATTAGGGTTAGAAGCGAGGTGCTGAAATTGCCGGCGCTACCGCCAATCGAGGTAACCATCGGGGCGACTTGCAGCATAATGGATCCATGAAGCGATTGAATTATATATATGCCAGCCGTATTGCCAATGACAAAGGCTAAAGAGACGCGACTTACCCATGACCATTTGGGGATAAGACGGGCAAACATCAGGATACCGAGAATACCGGGAAAAATCAGGAACCATTTGCCATTGTCGAACATCGGATTGATCAATTGCTGAATTATCACCGAATGCCAGATTAGGCCGACATAATATCCTGCGGAAAGCCCAGCAAAAATATGCTCTGACATTTTATAAAACTTATTATCCTTATAGAGGAATGAAAAGAGGGATAAAATCAGATAGGCTCTCAGCCAAATCTGGAAGTGATCCATAAATGTCATAGATTCTGGCATTACTTTCGTTCCTTTTTCCCGGAAGCGAAATATCCGAGATTGCCGACAATAACCAGGAATATTACCAACAGGTGAACCATTGATTGGGAATCCATACCACGCGTAGCGGAACCGAGATGCCCGACCAATTTTTCATATTCCGCGGCACCCTTCATCCCGCCCAAAAGACCGGTTAGCTGTCCCGATTCGACATAAGCATACATTTTGGGAGCTGACACGGCGGTCACGCCGCCGCCGACCGGGATCCCGTACTGGGCATTGACAATTGTAATCCAATAATCAATGGTGGCGTTGTCGGATATGACCACAATAAACCTCAAATCATCATAATTTTTCACCGATTTCATAAGGGGCAATTCCGATAATGGGTGACTGGTGTAATCGAAAGCGAAAATATCTTCTATATTGGAGGCCAGTCCATGCATGACGGCCGTATAATTGGCTCGATAGCCGAGGTTGACGAAATCAATTCCATAGATTTTATTGTATTCGGCGGCAATTTCGCGCGTTACCCGTTCGGCGATAGATGGTCCGCCGAGGGGAATATTGGAGAGGGTTACCACTTTCATATCTTTATGAAACATATGCCTCAAAACAGCTTTGGACATCGGTTCGGTTTCGGCCAGAGCTGAGGGATAGTAATCGAAGGTTAGCATAACCACCGAACTATCGGGAAGGTTTTCGATCACATTGTAAAGTTGCTGAGATTCCGGGGTAAGTTCAATGGGAAATTTAATAACGACAATCATGGGAAAGGTCACCGATAGAGCAACCAGTAGATAAATCCAGCGCCGGTCAATATGAGATATTTTATCCCAGAAGTTCATATTTTAATTTTTCCCCATATAGGTTCGTTCAATTCCCAGAACGACACGAAGTGACATCGAGGCGGCTCCCAGTGCGGCGCCGATAATAATCCCACGTTGAACCGACAGGTTGAATCCGTTCATAATATAGGTATTAATATATTCTGGCAAATTATCAGAAAAGAGCCTTAAAAACGCCTCACCCATCGGAATGCGCCAAAGCATGACAATTGAGGCGGTGATCAATAAAAGAGTCGATTCGATATTACGCGCCCGGAAGGCTCGGTAAGCGGCCGAGGCAATATAAAAAGCGAGTGTAGCGAACATCGTCTCCATCATGGGTGAATCGACATAGTTGAAGAGCCAGTCATAAATCGAATTAGGACCGTTGCCCATTAATGGCATCCAGCTATCCGGGAATATGCTGTAGAATAATTTGCCGCCGAACGACTCCCGGGTGGCCGGAAGCATGGCTGGTATTGCCATTGCAAAGACTGAAATAACCGTGGCCAGCTTATAAATCCAGTCTTTTCCGCGACGGACCACCACTTTGGAATTTACTCTGATTATGGAATAGATGCCAAGGACCAGCGCAAAACCTCCGACAATCGTTACCCATTGTAGAACAACCTCTTTGACATTGCCTACGGGACCACCAAAGAAAAAGGAGATTACCATGACAATCCCTGACAAAAAGGCAATTATAACCGGTAGCGTTGTTTTCATTTTGTCCTATGATATATCAAGCAGAGCTTTATACCAATCTCCATTTCCAAGCGTTGCCAGTATGACTCCAATTATTATTATAAAAACGATTATTATCTTAACGAAATCCTGACCCTTAAGTCCGCCGAGTAGTAATGGTTCCCGGCTGAGATAGGATGAGGCGGCGTAGAGTTCTTCACCCATAAGAGTAAAATCACAGGCGGCGATGAAAAATGGCAACTGTTCGGGTCGAGCGGTTCCGGCAATTTGGATTGCGCCAGCGGCATTGCCGGTTTCGGCGAGTAGAAGCGATTCGGCAAAAAAGCCGCCCATATAAATATTAGCCGCCGGTTTCTCTCGAACCATCCAGCCGTTGACGGTGGCGGTAAAAGCGAATTGTTCTCCAGCGACATATTTAACCGTATCTTTATTGTATGCTTCGTGTTTTCCGACACTGATATAAGCCTGCTCAACCACCTCCTGTCCCGCGGCCATAATCATCGGATAGCGGACCGGAACGGATAAGGGAGTATCGTATTGAGCCGTGATTTTGGCGATTCGTCCCAGAATCGACAGTCCGGCAATCGTTTCGATTTCATCGATATCTAATATTCCGGGAATGAACAGGACCGGCTTGCCCATTTCGGTCGCTCGTCCGACCGCCTCTTCGACGGCATCAATGCCGGGAATCTTGCGAACGAATAGGGTTTTGCCTTGGCGGGCCCATTTGGTATAAAGGAGAACAGCACCGGAAAAAATAAGAATAAATATCAGAACCGGAATTCGATTGGTTCGGAAAAAAGCTTTGTTATTCTGCGGCCGATTCTCACCGGCGGAACTGACAATGGCGGCGGTGTCCGAAGTAGAGTCTGTTTGAACGACCGAATCAATTTTTATTGTATCAACCGCCGATGAATCAACCAATGTCGTATCGGTTTGAGCGAATGACAATAATGTTGCCATAAATAAAATTGTGAGGGAGATTACAGCAATCTTCGATGATGATATTATGATATTTTTCACGACCCTATAATATCTATATTTCGCAACAAAGTCAAGTTAATGTGACGCACTCTATTTCAGTTTCATATTGTCAATCAGTCTAACCCCGTGAAGTCTGACCGCCAAAGAGCAGACGTTTTTTTTGCCTATCTGTTTAACTGGTTTGAGAGTATCAAAATTAGTGAAGGCAATATAATCGATCTCAGCCGAAGGGCAGAATTTCTTTATTACAGATTTCATTTTGGTTTTGATTTTGAGACAATTTATTTCACCCTCTTTAACCATCCGTTTGGCGGTCATCAGAGCCTGAAAGAGGCAAACCGCCTCTTTTCTCTGTTCGGCGTTGAAATATTTATTTCGCGAGGACATTGCCAGGCCGTTTTTTTCACGGACGGTCGACGCGATAAAGATTTTTACCGGGAAATTGAGATCGCGGGCCATCTGCTTGATGACTGCCGCCTGCTGATAATCTTTCATGCCAAAGACGGCAATATCGGGCCGGATCATATTGAACAGTTTGGTGACAATCGTTGTCACGCCCCGGAAATGAGCCGGCCGTTTCTCTCCTTCGAGCGACTGTGTCAATTTTTCAACATTGACATAGGTTTGGAAATCATCGGGGTAGACCGTTTCCATTTTGGGAATAAAGACAATATCGCCTCCGACTGATTTTATTTTGGCGATATCGCCTTTTTCGTCGCGGGGATATTTTTCGAGATCCTCGCCCGGCGCGAACTGAGTCGGGTTGACGAATATGGTTGTTATAACAACATCGGACAGCTTTTTGGCGCGGCGAATCAGGGAGAGATGGCCGTCGTGAAGGAAACCCATTGTTGGGACAACGCCGATCCGTTTGGTTTTCGACATTTGCCGGGTCAGTTTCTGCAATTCATTTATGGAACGGACTATTTTCATATTTCACCTCTGGCTATATTTAATCAAATCCGTGTTAAAAATAAATAGATAAACTCTATTTTTATATTATAAATAGGGAAAAGAGGAAGTTGACCCGACCGGACGAAATATGTATATTGTAATTCAGTGATTTATCCAATGATTGGAAGAAGTCGGAACGCATAAGGAAATTTTATGTTTTTTGATAAATATACGGGCGAGAAAACTGCCGGGGATCTGGACTCCAAGCTGGTTGACAGCCTGAGGGAGAACAGCCGGACTTTTTATATCCCGGTAATGAAACTTGAAGGCGATCTTCGAGCCGCGGTCGCGGCTTCGTATCTCGGTTTTCGGGCAATCGATGAAATCGAGGATCATCCTGAACTTCCAGCCGACACCAAGCAGGGATTACTTCTCAATCTGGCCAGCTACCTGACCGAATCGGTTGAAACCCGCGCCGACAAAATCGAAAGGCTGTTGAGTGATTACCAAACGCGGATTCCTCAGGTATCGCTTGATCTTAATTTATGGATCGATGCCTTACCCAGTATGGTGGCTCCTCGGGCGCTTTCGGAAATTTCAACGATGGCGGCCCGAATGGCCTATTGGGTGGGGCGCGATTGGCGGATAGATACCGAATCGGATCTGGATCAATACACATTTGCTGTCGCCGGGGCGGTTGGTTTGCTATTGACCGATCTGTTTGCCTGGTATACCGGAGCCAATGCCGATTATCGGCTGGCGGTTCAGTTCGGACAGGGACTTCAGGCAGTGAATATTCTATTGAACCGGGCGGATGATCTTAAGCAGGGACGAGACTTTTTCCCCGACGGATGGGGCAATGATGAACTGCATAAGTATGCGTTAGCTCGACTGCAGGGGGGACGCGACTATTTCGATTTAATGTCGAATAAGATGATTAAGGACGCTTTTACAATTCCGCTCGATCTGGCCTTTGCCTCGTTAGAAGTTTTTATGAAACTGGGTCGGAAGCTTACCCGGGAAGAAGTTGTTGAAATTTGCAGGGATCTGTATATTTAGGATTGAGTGCATTTAGCAGACGAAACAAATATTAGATAAAGTTTCTTGACAAAACCGGGATTTATATTAAATTAGTCAATCTTTAAAATGGCGGTGTAGCTCAGTTGGTTAGAGCAGTGGAATCATAATCCACGTGTCCGGGGTTCAAGTCCCTGCACCGCTATTGATTGTAAGGCAAAGACACTCAGCATGTTACGCCATTATTATTTTCTCCAAAACATGTCTGCGACAAAATTGTGCCAATTGGAAGTCATACGTGTTAACCCATAGCTGAAGCGCCATATACTATCCTCATAAATCTGCGATTGCAAGGATAGAAATAATATGAGATGCAATCGAATCAATATTCTCATATTTCCAATTACTGGTTTAGGGTTGACAAATATGCCTTATGCTTTATATTTTAAGAAATTATCAGGTATTGTTCAAAATAATACCGCCATATTACATCTTGGTAAAGGCTTAGTATATGTAAAAAGAATATCATTGGCTTTATAAATCAAGAGGTTCATATATGTATAAAGTATTGTTAACTATTTTATTGATTCTTTTTATGACATCATTTGCCGATGCGCAATTTTCAGTAGTTTCAACATCGCCTTCACAACATGAAATTAGCGTTATATCAAATAGTGAGATAGATATCATTTTCAATGATGATGTAGATATGGCTTCCGTAGATGCCGCCTCTTTTATAGTTTATTCTCAAATCTTAGGCTATTTGTCGGGGACTTACTCGTCGCCTAATACCCTTACCGCCCGATTTACGCCAGATGGTGATTTTTTGGCGGGAGATTTGATTACAGTTACTATTAGAAATACAATTGAGCAGGATCCCTCACATGATAATCTCGATAAAAATTATATCTACTCTTTTATAGTAGGTGTTGGTTCTCATAATCAGGGCGGATTCGTACTGGATTCGGTATATTCTACGGGTGATTTATGTTATCATATTACAGTGGCCGATTATAATAATGACGGCTATCCGGATTTATCAACTGCCAATCAAGGTGACGAGAATATATCAGTTTATTTAAATAACGGAAATGGTACGTTTGGTTCCTACGCTACATACTCTACTTCGGGTGACCCCCGGACAACAATTGCCGGAGATGTCAACAAAGATGGATGGATGGATATCGTGACCGCCAATGCTTTTTCTGATTCGGTATCTGTTTATTTAAATGATGGCGATGGAACATTTGCACCAGAGATTTTATATCGCCCTCATGGCGTTCCTATAAATGCTCACCTGGCCGACCTTGATGCTGACGGCGATCTGGATATGTTTGTTACTAATAATCAGTATGAAGATATTTCGATTTACAAAAACAACGGGAGTGGTGTATTTGGCAATAGAGTTGATTATGCCATACCCAGCGTTAACCGGCTTGTGGCAACTGATATAGATAATGATTTTGACTTGGATATTGTATCGGCTAACACCGGTGCGCACAATGTGGCGATATTGCCGAATAATGGCAATGCCAGTTTTGGAAGTTATTCCACCGAGGCAACGGCCAATGATCCCTGGGGGATTTGCGCCGGGGATTTTGACGAGGATGGTTATATTGATATTGCTACCGGCAATGGCTGGCAATATAAGGTTTGTATTTTAACCAATGATCAATTGGGCGGGCTTAATAGTTATATTTCATATCCAACTTGGGCAACCTCGTGGTTGGACCGCGGTGACATTGATGGAGACAATGATCTGGATATTACCTGCGCCAGTGTCGCCAATCAGACTCTTTCGGTAATGTTAAATAATGGAAATGCTGTATATGATGAGATTAACATGTATGATTTGGGAGGCCTGCGATCGTATGCCATTCAATTTGCCGATTTGGATCTTGACGGTGATCTTGATATAGTATCCGTTAATTACGATTCAGATGATATTTCAGTATTTATTAATGAGCCATTTCCGAAAATTGTTAGTACATTGCCCGATCAAAACGAGACAGATGTACCGGTTAACTTTGATATTTCTTTAACAACCGATTTGGATATTGACCCGGCAACTATAACCGATTCCAGTTTTATCGTCAACGGCAATATCAGTGGCCGTCATTCCGGAACAATAAGTTATGATTCACCATCACAAATGATAACATTCGATCCCGATAATGATTTTACATCCGGAGAAGTAGTAACCGTAATGGCAGGAACCGATATAAAATCAACATACGGGACAGGCATTGAAAATAATTATTATATCTGGACATTTTCTACGGAAGTATCTGATATAAGTTCGGGTCAGTTTGTTCTTGATTCCAATTATACCGCTGGTGATAGCTGTCATGGCATATATACTGCCGAT
>JBDRRI010000373.1:0-2118 GCA_043825815.1 Candidatus Zixiibacteriota bacterium | reverse complement strand
GGAACGAGTGAAAAAGCAATAGAGGCTATGAAAACCGGCGCTTATGACTATCTGGAAAAACCTTTTGAATTAGACGAATTTCTTCTAATCGTTCAAAGAGCTTTGGACTTCTCGGAATTGGTGGAAGAAGTAAAAGAATTGAGATATAAAGTATCGTCGATTACTGAAGAAGAAGAGGTTCAAATTATCGGCAATAGTCCTCAAATGAAAGAGATCTTCAAGCTTATTGGTCGAGTATCCCCGACAGATGCAACAGTCTTGATTCAAGGCGATAGCGGGACAGGAAAAGAGCTTATTGCCGATGCAATTCAGAGACATTCGGTAAGAAATAACAAACCTTATGTGAAGGTTAATTGCGGAGGATTGTCCGAAACTATTTTGGAAAGTGAAATATTCGGACACGAAAAAGGGTCTTTTACCGGTGCCCATACCAAAAGGCTGGGAAGATTTGAACTGGCGGACGGAGGGACTATTTTTCTTGATGAAATAGATACCATGTCATCATCTTTGCAGGTAAGACTTCTAAGATTATTGCAGCATCAATCTTACTATCGCGTCGGCGGGGAAACTCCGATAAAAACAAATGTCCGTGTCATCGCCGCAACCAATAAAGACCTTGAGGCTGAGGTTGAATCGGGCCGATTTCGGGAAGACCTCTTCTACCGATTTAATGTTGTTAGAATAAACTTGCCGCCCCTGTCTCAGAGGCGCGAGGATATCCCCTTGTTGGTTAACCATTTTATAAATAAGTATAGTCCCGATAAAAGAGTTATTGTCCCTATTAAAGAGATGGAAAAATTAAAATCACATGATTGGCCGGGAAACATAAGAGAACTTGAAAATGTGATACAGTCGGCCGTCGTAATGTCTCGAAAAAATATTATCTCCATTGATAATTTTGTCACCGATAATAAAGGCGAAAATATCCAATTGGCTTTGGGAGAATGGCTTAAAGATGGGTTTTCACTTAGGGAAATCCTATCGAACATTGAAAAAGAGTTGATATTAAGTGCCCTGAGCGCTTCTAACTGGAACCGAACTGAGGCCGCCAAATACCTTCAAATTAATCGGCGTCAACTATATTCGAAAATTCAGGAATATAATATAAGCAGGGACAAATTTACCGATCCGGACGAATAAATGTAAATTGCTTTACGATTTATATAATACAAGGTATTAAATCAGTCTATCCGGTTTTTAATATAACTTAAAGAATCATCAAAATTAAGAATAAAAATTGAGTTGATTCATTTAACTCCATAAAAACAATAGCGGTGCAGAAAACCGATCCTTTTTTACCATAGTTATTTCAATTGATATCAAGTATCCTGAATGTCTTAAAACCCCTTCAAAATCGACGTAAATTATGATAGTCATAAGAGTCTATATACACACTATGAAATAATTACGAGCAATTTAGATAAAATCAAAAATATTTTAAGCATATTTCCCATGCCCCTACCACCTCCGGTAAATTCTTAAACATAACTAACTATGTGTTATAGTAGTTAAGAGGATTTTCTTCCATATGCTTTCCTAATAAAAGTAGTGTTTTTGGCTTATTATGTGCATTAAAATTGTATTTCTTCAATTAGTGCTTTTTCGAATGGATATAAAAAAGGGCCGGTTTCCCGGCCCCTTATTATCTAATCATAAAGAAAACACGGTGGGGGACCGTCTTTGTATAAATAGGCAATCAAATATGTTATATCCAAGATATTTATGACCAGATTGCAGTTGGCATCGCCCGAATTCAAAGGATAAGGCGCCGGACCGCCCTTATATAAGTAACTTATTAAAAAAGTAATATCCAGAATATTTAATTTTTGATTACCATCTGCATCGGCATTGAGATAATGCCAGTCCTCTTCAACTTCGTAATTATAACTGTCCGAAGCCCCATAACTAACCACAGAAATTGCTTCGGCAACAGCACAGACATTGGAACCATCGATTAATATCCCAACCCCGTAAACAGAACCCGGCGGAGGATCCGGATCGACGCCAATTATCTCAATATCGTAAGGACCCGGAATGGGTTGATCAATATAAACCGAATCAACCCGCCCCGTTTCTGAATAGGTGGCATCACCAATCGTATTCGATAAAAGATTGTCG
>JBDRRI010000372.1:0-2857 GCA_043825815.1 Candidatus Zixiibacteriota bacterium | reverse complement strand
ATGATAAGGAAAAATATATTGAGGATAAGGAAAAGATAATTGAATACCTTCATAAACAAGGTTATGTCGACGCTTATTTAAAATCAGATTCGGTCGTAATCGATACGGCCATGAACCAAATGGATATCTACCTTGATATATATGAAGGACCTCAATACTATTTTGGCAAAACTAGTTTTGTCGGCAATGAGGTTTTCGATAATGAAGTCCTCTCCCGGGTTCTCAAATATAAAGAGGGGAAAATATTTGATGCCGACAAATTCGATGAGTCTTTCTATGAAGTCCATTTTATTTATCAAGAAAAAGGATATCTTCATGTCAGAATTCAGGACGATCGCAAAACCGAAGACAGCTTAATAAATATTGTTTTTGATATTGTCGAAGGTCTCCCCTCCGAAGTAAACCTTGTTAAAATAGTCGGCAATAATCGCACCAAAGAAAAAGTCATCCGTCGGGAAATGAAAATGCGTCCCGGCCAAGTATTTCATCGCTCCTTGCTGATGAGATCAATCCGCGACGTCATGGCCCTAAATTTCTTTAATAATGTTGAACCTAATATTCAGGACCTCCCATCGGGTGATGTTAATTTGATTGTCAGTGTCGAAGAAAAACCGACTGCCCAAGTGTCAGCAGGGGCTGGCTATTCAGGCGTTGATAAATTCGTTGGGACCTTCAGTCTTGGGATTCCCAATTTCCGTGGTATGGGTCAAAACCTTGTCGCCAATATTGATGTCGGTAGTCAGCGCAATTCATATTCATTATCATTTACCGACCCTTGGGCTTTCAATACTCCCACCTTGATGGGTGGCGACATATACTATACAAATCGCGACTGGTACTCCGATTATACCGAAGGTCGGCGAGGCGGTTCAGTAAAAATCGGGCGCCGATTACGATGGCCGGATAACTATTTCCGAGTTTATGCCAGTTACCAGTTGGAACAAGATCGTTTTTATAATTTCAGCGACTCTTATGTTGGTTCCAATTCATTTAGTACCACAAATTATATAAGCGTATATAATGACTTGGGGACGAAAGATTCAACCTACACCATAAATAATTATGGCAAACCGCTACCGGGTTCCCTTCTTAATTTCGGTGAAAAATGGCTATCATCTTCAAGTCTCCAACTGTCCGTTACCCGCGATAGCCGTAATCTCCCCGAATTTGCCACCGAAGGTTCAATCTTTAGTTATAATTTTGAAACATCGGGCGGAATTCTGGGAGGTTTTTGGAAATATCAAAAGCATATTGCCTCTTTTACCCAATTCATACCGGTTTTTTGGAAAGTCGCTCTGGCTGCCAAAGTTACATTCGGCGCCGTAGTGGCCCCCGAAAATGATTCGACTATACTCGCCTATGACAGATTTTCTCCCGGTGGCACCGGTTACACCGGGATCGTCCGTGGTTATGATGACGGCTCGTTGACTCCGGATACAATTGTACAAATAGACGATACCACTTATTATTATAACGCCATATGGGACACCACTACCGAATCCGGTTATGCTGTTGATAGTAATTTCGCCGATAGGATTATTACAACAAATAAATATTTTTCACGAATCCGCGGTAATTATATGATGGTGACTAATATTGAACTTCAAGTTCCGATTATTGAAAATCAATTCTACGGTCTGCTTTTCTTTGACGCCGGCAATTCCTGGCTGAGGCTTCGTGATATAAGAGTTAACGATGTTTATAAAGGCGTTGGTCTTGGCTTCCGCCTCGTCGTTCCGATGGTCGGAACAATCGGATTCGATTTCGGTTACGCTCTTGATGATAGAATTCTGGATAATGACCTGCAGAGCAGGAACCAATATAAAGGCTGGAAAACGCATTTCCAGATTGGTACAACTTTTAGATAAAAAACAATTAATATATGAGGAGACAGATGTTGAAAACAAAAATTACATTAATGATTTCAGTGGTGTTTCTGTTTATTTTTGCTCTTTCTTCTTTAGCCACTGCCCAGACCGGTAAGATGGGATATATCGATTCCGATAAAATATTTGCGGAATATGAAGACTGGACTCGGGCGCAAGAAGAATTTAACACCGAATATAAAGCATGGGAAGACGAAGCCAAGAATATGCAAACAGACCTGGAAGATATGATTCAGGAATATGAAAAGCAGAAATTGATTCTCTCTGTCGAAAAGAAAGCTGAACGCGAAGCCCAAATTAAGGCCAAGCAATCAGCTTTGGATGCCTATACTCGCGAAATATTCGGACCCAATGGCACAGCCGAACGCAAAAATAACACTTTGGTTAAACCGCTTCTGGAAAAAATCAATGCCGCCATCGAAAAAGTGTCAACCGATGAAAACTACGATTTTGTCTTTAATTCCGCCGGACTCGCCTATGCCAAAAAAGGATATGACATCACCGATAAGGTTTTGAAAGCTTTGACAGAAGAATAACCGCTTAATCCGAATGAAACTCAATAAATTATCTGAGTTAGTCGACGGACGGCTTAGCGGCGATGGCGACATAGAGATTGAATCCGCCGCTCCGATTGAAAAGGCGGTTTCAGGACAAATCAGTTTTGTTGCCAATAATAAATATCTGAAGTATCTAGAGACTGCGACCGCCTCGGCAGTCGTTTTGTCTATAGACACTAAATTTGATCGCCTGCCGTGTATCAAAGTCAAAGATCCTTATTACGCCTTTGCACTGATTCTCGATGCTCTCTACCCTGACCAAAGGCCACAATCGGGTATTCATCCGACCGCGGTTATCGCATCGACAGCCACGATTGATTCGAGATGTTCGGTCGGCGCCCTCACTTATGTCGGAGAGAATAGTATAATCGGCGAAAACAGCGACATTATGCCAAGAATATTTATTGGCAATGA
>JBDRRI010000371.1:0-3573 GCA_043825815.1 Candidatus Zixiibacteriota bacterium | reverse complement strand
AAAGCTGATTTTATCCATAAATTATTGTAAAGGCCGAAATAGTATTTCGGCCTTTTTATTAGGCCATTCCCGAGACCTCTTCATTCAAACGGGAACGACGGTAGATGCGGGCATATAAGCCGTCTTTTTCAATGAGTTGTTTATGTTCTCCCATTTCGAATATCTGTCCATTTTCAAGGACATAAATCATATCGGCCTTTTCCAATGTATCCGGGCGATGGGTTATCAGTATTGCGGTCATCTTCGGCATAACCTTATGCAACTGGTCCCAAAGGGCCTCTTCCGTTCTTGAATCGAGCGCCGAGGTACAGTCATCGAGGACCAGAATTTCAGGCTTGCCCACTAATGCCCGAGCCAGTGCCACTCGTTGTTTTTGTCCACCGGATATTGACATTCCCCGGGTACCAATTTCGGTATCCAAACCTTTCGGGAATTGAGCAATCTCGTTTTTCAATTGGGAAATTTCTATCGCCCAATTAAGGAGTTCATCGGATATTCCGGTTCGTCCGAATAGAATATTGTTTCGAATGGTATCCGAAAATAAAACCGGTTCCTGTGGAACATAGCCGACAAAGCGGCGTAAATCCTCAAGCCGATACTTATGGAGTTCAACACCATTGAGTTTGATAGTCCCGCCGGTTGGATCCACCAGCCGCGGTATCAGATTTATCAGCCAGCTCTTGCCCGATCCGACCCGTCCGACCAAAGCGATGGTACTACCCGGCTTGATTTCCAGAGAAATTCCATCAATTATATTCCGCTGTATTTCGGGGAAGGTAAAGGTCACATTCTCTAATTTCAAACCGCCTTTGGAGTTGCCGTTCAGACTCATGGTGCCGTCATTTTGGACCATCGCAGGCATCTTTTCCAGTTCCATTAGTCTGTCAATCGAAACCGCTGATTGCCTTGATTTGACGAGAAACTGCCCGATATCAAACATCGGAAAGACGAGCCAAACAACATAGTACACAAAGGCAATTAGTCTTCCGCTGGACAAATGCCCGTTGATGGCAATATACCCTCCGGCAAGCAGTACAATGATAATACCGAACTGCCAGATATATTCGTACAACGAATGAACCACCGTGGTGACTTTTATTTGAGAAATCTCGGCATCTTTACGGTCAAAAGCGGCTTTGTCGAATTTCTTTTTTTGGGCTGTTTCTTTGACGTACGCCTTAACGACGCGAATGCCGTAAAAACAAGCTTCCATAGTATCATTCAGAATAGAGATTTGTTTTTGCAGATGATCATATCTTTTATCAAGTATGGTGGCACTCTTGAAAAAGATAAAAATCAAAATTGGCAACGGTCCCGCCGTTATCATTGTCAGCCAGGGATCGATCAGTACCATCATGGTCAAGCCGAAGGTGACCATGAGCATGGCTTCATAAAGCCGGAATATTCCCGAGCAGGCAAACCAAGACAGTTTTTCCGCGACGTCATCGGTCATTCTTGTGACCAGATCGCCGGTCCTGAATTTATTAAAGAAATCAGGACCTTTGGTAGTAATGTTATCAAAGGCCTTCTGTCGGAAGAGCCATTCCAATCTGATATTCATCCAAGCCCGATGTCCCTGAACAAAAGCATAAAGGGAGGAAGCAAACATCCCCACCAGAATAATACTCAGGGTAAAGGTCATGGCCGTAGAAAGCCCCAGTCCGGCGCCTATACCCATCAGCCATATTGCAGCAGTTTCGGTAACCTGACCGGTTTTGACATAGTCAACCATGAATTCTATTAACCGTGGCACTGTAACCTGAAGCGATGCCTGTATTGGCGTCAGGAAAATCAGAACTGCCAGAACGTAGCGATATTTCCGGTAGTAACTCCAGAACCATTTTATTTTATCTAACATTTGTTATCACTCCATTATTATTTTTAAACTGCAGATGGAATAGTTTCGAGTAATATCCATTTTGCAGTATCAATTCCGTATGCGTTCCCTGCTCGATAATTTCACCGCGCTTGATGACCAGTATTTTGTCAACATCAAGAATCGTCGACAAGCGGTGCGCAATAACCAGCGAGGTGCGGCCGGCCATCAGTTTCTTAAGCGATTCCTGAATGGTCCGTTCGGTCTCCGGGTCAACCGAACTGGTGGCCTCATCGAGCAAAAGCAGGTCGGGTTCGGATGCAAGGGCGCGGGCGAACGATAGCAATTGTCTTTCACCGCGGCTAAAATTGGCGCCTTTTTCAGAGACTTCGGTGCCATAACCGTTTGGTAATTTCCGAATAAACCGGTCGGCATCGACTGTCACCGCAGCAGATATGACCTTATCCTCAGTGAGATCATTCGATTCGAGCGATATATTCGACTTGATATCACCCGGAAAGAGAATAATATCTTGCAGTACCAATGCAAATTTTTTACGCAAATCGGATTTGGTGATTTTGCGGATATCGATTCCATCGACCAGAATCCGGCCCTTTTGGGGGTCATATAATCTCAGTAATAGTGATATCACAGTCGATTTCCCGCCGCCGGTCACTCCCGCCAACGCAAACCGGGACCCAACCGGGATTTCAAAATCGGCATCTTTAAGTGCCCAGTTTTCATCATTGGTATAGGAAAACCAGACATGCTCAAACCGTATGCTTTCTTTTAAGCTATCCCATTTGACCGGTTTTTCCGGATCGGGGAGAATCGATTCATTGGAAAGCAGGGCAAATATCCGTTTCGAACCGGCAATAGCCTTTTGTATCGTCGACAACTGTTCCGAAGTGCGCCAGATCGGGTCGAATGATCGCCATATCAAAATGATGAACATCCCGATTGTTCCAACCGTAATAGCCCCCTCGGTTATCCAGAGAAGTCCGAAATATAGGACAAGGGCAATCATGATGTACTGGAACAAGAAGACAGTATTGAAATATATTATGACCGCCATATTCGAATAAACATCATCTTTGAACTTGTTTAAATTAGCCTGGTTGACTCTATCCCGCGCGTATTGTCCGCGATGAAAGATCTGTATGATAGACATGCCCTGCAAAAGCTCGGTTAAATTGGCCGTAATTTCGGCCATTTTCTTGCGAACTTCCAAAAATTTCGGAGTTGTCTTGCGCTCGAAAATAATCGTCAAAATGACAATTATAGGAATGATGGCAAACAGGATTGAGGCCAAGCGCCAGCTGTAATAAAACATTATGGCGAAAATTCCGGTTACCAAAATCATATCCCCGATTATGAGCACAACCGTATTGGTAAATAGAAGGCGCAATGATTCGGTGTCCGATTCAACACGGGCCATTAATCGTCCGACCGGGTTTTTATCGAAAAATGATATATCAAGGGATAAAATATGGTTGAATAATTTACGCTTCAATTCTACCATAATTTTTTGCCCGATTGTTTCCAGTTTAATTCGCTGAATATAATTAAGAATCAGCGTTACTATCTGGATAACGGCAATCATACTGACGGTCTTTACCAATCCATTAAAATCGCCGTTTTTAATATCGACATCGAGAGCGTGCTTCAGCAAAATCGGCCAGTAGATAGAGATCAAAGTACCGCCGGTAAGAAGAAATAGACATAATAGCAGTCCCTTGATGTGTTTTTTCAGGATG
>JBDRRI010000370.1:0-4413 GCA_043825815.1 Candidatus Zixiibacteriota bacterium | reverse complement strand
AGCGTATAAAATAGTAATAATAACTATTATTATTAAGAGGTTAAAAGAAAATTATGGTATTTGAAAGAAATTCACGGCAAAGGGACACAATTTTGGCGGAATTGCGAAAACAGAAAACTCATCCGACGGCTATTGGGTTGTATGAGATTGTTCGCAGACAACTTCCTAAAATAAGTCTTGGCACCGTCTATCGAAACCTGGATCAGATGGCCAAACGGGGAATCATTCAAAAACTGGAAGTGGCCGGCAAGGAGACACGTTTTGATGGAGATACCAGCCAGCATTTTCATACCATTTGTGTCAGATGCGGCGCCATTGACGATGTGCACGGTCTGTCGCATCTGGATATAGGGGTTGACATTTCTGAAATCAATGGCTATGATATTACAAGCTATCATTTGAATTTCTACGGAATCTGTCCCGAATGTAAAAAGGGATCGAGAACCAATTAGTTAAATAACTGAAAATAATAACTGGAGGTAAGGCACGTGAGTACCAAAGAATTACAGGAACAAATTATCGACAATATGCGTCGCTGGCAGAAGATTGAAAATGCTTCAGTCGTTTCGACCGGCAATGTTATTGAGCGCACCGATAATGCCATCATCCGTTTGGTGATGGAAATCATTCAGCGCGATTCGCAAATGCATTATCGCGTTCAGGAATTTATCACCGACAGCCTGTCGACCAAGACGACCAGTCTGAATCCTGATGAGCTGGCCGAGGTGTGGGATATGATCGAAAAGCATATCAAGCTCGAGGAAAAGACGATTGAGTTGGCTAATGAAGCCAAGAAAGCATTGGCAGGGAAGAAGATGGTCGTTCAGGAATATCTTATCGATTATCTTTTAATCGATGAGAAAAAACATGATCAGATTTTAGAAACTTTGAAGACAATTAAAAAGGGAATGTATCCCTACGGTTAAATCATTTAGATTAATTTTATTTTATGTTTGGAAAGGATTTGCAATGTCAAGCTTAGTTACGAAACCGGCTCCCGATTTTACAGCTCAGGCGGTTATGGGGGACAATACGATTACCGATTTGAAATTATCCTCATATCGGGGTAAGTATGTCGTCCTGTTTTTCTATCCGCTCGATTTCACTTTCGTCTGCCCGTCGGAAATTATCGCTTTTTGATAAAGCCTTGGATAAATTTAAATCCAAGAATACGGAAGTGATCGGAGTTTCGGTTGACTCTCAATTCACTCACTATGCGTGGAAAAACACGAAGCCTAATCATGGCGGTATCGGACAAATCAGATACCCATTGGTAGCCGATTTGAATAAGAACATTTCGCGCGACTATGGCGTGTTAATTGATGACGGGGTTGCTCTGCGCGGTTTGTTTTTAATCGACAAGGGAGGCGTTGTTCGCCACACCGTTATTAATGACCTTCCGCTGGGAAGGAATGTCGACGAAGCGTTGCGCATGGTTGACGCTTTGCAGTTTACGGAAAAGCACGGTGAAGTCTGTCCGGCCAACTGGAAAGAGGGCGAGGATGGCATGCAAGCAACGGCCGATGGCGTTGCCAAATATCTTGCCGAACATGCCTAATTAGATTATACTAACCGGCAGGAAACTATAAACCGCCTGCCGGTTATAATTTTATATGGAGAAGAAATGAAAGAAAGAAAAGATGTTATAAAGATGAAGGGGAATCCGATGACGCTCGTTGGTAACGAAGTCAGGGTCGGGGATAAGGCTCCCGATTTTACGGTTCTCGACGGAACCCTTTCGCCGGTCAAGATGTCATCGTTTGCCGGAAAAACAGTTGTTCTGGTATCGGTTCCCTCATTGGATACACCGGTCTGCGATATGGAAACGCGGCGGTTCAATCAGGAGGCGGCCAAGATCGGCGATAATGTCGTTATCGTGACAGTGAGTATGGATCTGCCGTTCGCTCAGGCGCGCTGGTGCGGCGCGGCTGGAGTTGATAAAGTGACAGTTTTGTCTGATTATCGCGACGCCTCGTTTGGGGAAAATTATGGCGTTTTAATAAAGGAATTACGCCTTTTGGCTCGGACAATATTTGTTGTCGATAAAAAAGGAATTGTGCAATACGTACAGTATGTCGTAGAGACAACTACCGAACCGAATTATGATGAGGTTCTGAAAGCTGTCAAAAAAGTGGTCGGATAAAAAACATCGGATTTGAATAAATGGACTATCGAATCGAAAAAGATACGCTGGGCGAGGTGAAAGTCCCCGCCCGGGCGTATTACGGCGCGCAAACGCAAAGAGCAGTTGAGAATTTCAAAGTAAGTTCTCTTCGTCTGCCGATGACTTTTGTCAGGGCGCAGACAATTATCAAGCGTTCCGCCGTGCTGGCCAATATGAAGGCCGGCGCCATTGATGCTGAGAAGGGCGAGGCGATTATAAAGGCGGCTGATGAGGTTCTGGCTGGGAAATTAGACGATCAGTTTGTGGTTGATGCTTTTCAGGCCGGAGCGGGCACTTCCCAGAATATGAATGTCAATGAAGTTCTGGCTAATCGGGCCGAGGAATTGCTGGGTGGGGAAATCGGCGAATATAAAAAAGTTCATCCCAATGACCATGTCAATATGGGTCAATCGACGAATGATACTATCCATGTCGCGATTCATATCGCCGGATATATTGAAATTCATGAAAGGCTTTTACCGGCCATAAAAAATTTGCAGAGCAATCTTGAAGATAAGGCTAAAGAATTTCATGATATAATCAAGACCGGGCGGACGCATTTGCAGGATGCCGTCCCGATGAGATTGGGGCATGAGTTTGAAGCCTATTCCGGCATGGTAGAAAAGAGCCGCAAAAAATTAGAGGAAGCTTCGGATTCGCTTTTAGAGCTTTGTATCGGCGGTTCCGCGGTCGGTACGGGACTCAATACGGTTTCTGATTATCAAAAAAATATAATTTCCTATATAAATGAAACGTCCGGCTATAAATTCCGACCGGCTGAAAATATGTTTCGGGCTTTTCAGAGCCTTGATGATATTGTCGAGGTTTCGAGCGCTCTTCGCCTGTTAGCGACCGGATTGCGCAAAATAGCCGATGATTTGAGATTACTCAGTTCCGGTCCAATCGCCGGATTGGGAGAAATTAAATTGCCCCCGGTCCAACCCGGTTCATCGATTATGCCCGGTAAGATAAATCCGGTTATGGCGGAAATGCTGGATATGGTTGTCTTCCAGATAACAGGCGCCGACATGACAATTTTATCGGCGGCCCAGGCAGGGCAACTGGAATTGAATGTCATGATGCCCGTGGTTGGATATAATTTATTATTGGAAATTGAAATATTATCCGGGGGAATTCAATCATTTACAAAAAAATGCGTGATCGGAATTACCGCCGATGAAGAAAAATGCCGCTACTATGCAGAACGATCTTCTGCTCTGGTGACAGCACTGTCGCCGCATATCGGATATGTCAGGGCGGCCGAATTGGCCAAAGAATCGCTGGAAAAAAAGCAGTCGATATTGGAATTAGCACTGGCAAAAAAGCTAATGACTGTTGACAGTTTGGAAAAAATTTTAGACCTTAGGGGACTGTCGTTGAGACCGGATGAAAAAAAGTATTGACGATTTTTATAAATTGATATAAAAATATTTTTGGAGGATTATAAGATGACGGAGAAATTACAGGTTTACAAGTGCGAGGTCTGCGGAAACATGGTTGAGATGGTCCGTGCCGGCGCCGGGACATTGGTCTGCTGTAATCAAAATATGCATCTTTTAAAAGAAGGCGAAATTGATGCCGCGACCGAAAAGCATGTTCCCGTGGTCAAAAAAGCCGATGGCGGTTATAAAGTCAAGGTCGGCTCGGTATTGCATCCGATGGAGGAGAAACATCTGATTGAATGGATTGAAATTATTGTCGATGGCAAGGCCTATCGGCAGTTTTTAAAACCGGGGGACGCTCCCGAGGCGTTTTTTGCCGTCAAAGGGGACAATGTTATTGTCCGGGAATTTTGTAATTTGCATGGATTATGGAAAGCATAACTTTAATTGGAGAGTACAATGAAATTTAAGTCTGTTGATGCTGTATTGGATTTTGCCATTAACAAGGAACAGGAAGCCGCTGACTTTTACAAAGATATGTCGGCTCGGATGAAGAAAAAAAATATCAAACAGATTTTTGATCAATTTTCTTTGGAAGAGATGAGCCATAAGGCCAAATTGGAAAAAGTTAAAGCCGGCGTATTGACATTGAAAGCCGACCAGAAAATTACCGATCTGCATATCGTCGATTCCATGATTGATAATCGTTTCACCGAGGGTGAATTCGATGTTCAGGAAGCGATGCTGGCGGCGATGAATTCCGAGAAGGCGTCTTTCAAGCTGTACACTGATCTGGCCAATATGACCGCTGACGCCGGTCTCCGGGAAACATTTTTAGCTTTGGCTCAGGAAGAAGCAAAGCATAAA
>JBDRRI010000369.1:0-4927 GCA_043825815.1 Candidatus Zixiibacteriota bacterium | reverse complement strand
GATATGAAAAAAGTTGATTTGTTCAATATGAATCATTCCCTAAGCTATGATTTCGAAGCAACCGGAAGGAAATATTCAGACATTAGCACTAATATTTCAAGCGGTTTGATAAAATCTGTAAATCTTTCAGCAAATTTAACTCACAGTCTGTATTCCGGCGAATCCGATATTATCACATGGAAGACCTTGCACTTGACCAATTTTACATTTAGCGCCAATACCTCCTTAAGGCCCAAAGGCAGTCTCGGTGATTATCAATATGCCGATTCAGCCGGTGGTGGTGACTCCAAAAAACAGGCCCTTAATTTCGGCATTAGTCATCAGTTTCGAGAAACAAATCAGAATGGAAAGATCAGCAAAACTCACTCGGTTAATATTAATCTTAACATCGATCTGACTCCCAATACCAATATTAAATACACTCAGTATTATCGTTTTGATCTTGGCAGGACCATCTCTCGTTCCCTTGATATTGTCCGTAAAATGCACTGCTGGGAAGGTCAATTTCATTGGGTTATAGATGGTTCCAATAAAGGATTTTACTTTAAAATTAATGTGATGGCGATTCCCGACATTAAATATGAAAAAGATAAATCTAACGTAAGGAATATTTTTGGAGGAAATTAAACGAATCCGTAAGTCTTTCTCAAAATCAGATGCTTCAAATCGCCCGTGGACCCGCAGAATTACTGCATTATTCCTCATTTTTAAAATGTTTTTTTGTTGACAAGCTTTATAAAAAGTAAGTTTTTTGTTGAAAAGGAACTATAACCGTTAACTTCAGGCATAAAGGAATGTGCTATGACAAAAGACGAAATGGTCGCTCAGATTGCCAAAACTGCCGGTATCAACAAACGCCAGGCGGGCGATGCCATCAATTGTTTCTTTGATTCGGTGAAAACTTCTCTGAAAAAAGGTAATAAAGTCAGCTTTGTTGGCTTTGGCACTTTTTCAGTAGCCAAGAGAAAAGCCCGTCAGGGACACAACCCCCAGACCGGCGAAAAGATTCAGATCCCGGCCACCAAAGTTCCGCACTTCAAGGCTGGCAAAGGTCTCAAAGACGCCGTCAAGAAAAAATAATCTTGACCGCCGTTTGAAAATAATTGGCAGAGAGCAATCTCTGCCTTTATTATTTATTAACTTGACCCGAATCCCGGTTACGTTTAATATATATCCAAAAGCAGGATAATATGGCTGGCAAAAAAAGAAATAAAAATAATGGTAATGATGATAAACGTCGAAAACTCCTTGGTGTTCTACTTATCTTATTGGCCTTTCTAATATTCACCTCATTGGTAACCCATTCTACCTGGGACGACCGGATGTTTACCGAAAGGAACAATCCGTTTAAGATCAATTTCCGCAATCAGGTCGGAACCGTCGGGGCGATTTCATCCTATTATTTCTATTTCTTTTTAGGCTGGCTATCATTTTTTGTACCATTTATTTCGGTGCTGGCCGGATTGAAACAATTAAAGGCAAAATGGCTTCCCGCAATAACTCCAGGATTTTGGTATATCTGTGTCATATCGATCCTGATTACCATGATTACCGATGTGTATAAAATGGATATGGCTAATTTTGATACTTCCTTTGCTGATTATAACGGCGGTTATATTTTCTTTAATCTGACCAAATTATTGATGAAAGTGGTTGGGCATATTGGTTCGGTAATAATTCTTGGAGCCGGAGCAATTGCGCTTTTAATAGCTTTTGGATACGCCTACCCGTCGCTAAAAGTCCGTACTGACGTTTCATTTAATTTCAAATTCGGCCGGATGTTTAATGGCATAGGAAAAATATTAATGTCACTCATTACGGCTATCGGCAGACTTTTCCAAAGGCGCGAAAAAGAGATTGATGATGATATATATGAAACCGAGCCGATTGATGCTTTAGAGCGATATAAAGACGATGATTCCGATGAAGTCGATTCCTACGATGACTCTATTGATAATGATGCGGTAAAACCAAGACAGAAAAGAAGAAGCAGTCCTCAAAAACTGAAAATAGCCAAGAAGCCATCGGTTATCGGCCGGGAAACCAAAGATTATATTTTCCCCGGTCTCGATCTCTTGACGGACAATCCGTATTCAGGACCAGCGGTAAGTCCCGACGAATTGAATCAAACGGCGGAGGCGCTCAGGGAAACGCTGAAGACATTTAATGTCAGAATCGACGGTAATATTGAAAAGTTTCCCGGCCCCGTTATCACCCGGTTTGAATTCAAGCCGGCCGCCGGAATTAAAGTTAATCAAATTTTAAATCTTTCCGATGACCTGGCTCTGGCCTTGAAAGCCAAGCGTATTCGTATTGTGGCGCCAATACCGGGTAAAGCCGCCGTTGGTATCGAAATTCCGAATCGAACCATTAGAATAGTCTATCTCAAAGATATTTTTAATTCAGAAATTTTCGGCGATCCTAAATTAAGATTGCCTCTGGCGTTAGGAAAGACAATAAGCGGACGGCCTTTCGTTACCGATTTAGCCAAAATGCCGCATCTTTTGGTAGCGGGGGCAACCAACTCCGGTAAATCGGTTTGTATCAATACAATTATTACATCGCTGATGTACCGCCTTCACCCCGAAGAAGTCAAACTGATTCTTATTGATCCAAAGATGCTGGAATTATCGGTGTACGCCGGTATTCCCTATCTGGGACGGCCGGTTGTCACGCATCCCAAACGGGCCGAAAAAGTCCTATCCGACGCCGTGGGAGAAATGGAGATTAGATATAAAAAGCTGGCCAAGGCCGGTGTCAGGAATATTGTCGACTATAATGAAGCCCAAAAAACAGGCGAAGAAAAAATGCCATATATTGTCATCATCATTGATGAATTGGCCGATATGATGATGTCCTCCGATACCGCTCGGATGGAAATGCTTTTGACCCGTCTAGCCCAGATGGCACGGGCGGTCGGTATTCATCTTATTTTGGCTACCCAGCGGCCCTCAGTCGATGTTATTACCGGTTTGATTAAATCCAATTTCCCGGCCAGAATTGCCTTTCATGTTGCCACCAGAATTGATTCTAAAACAATTCTTGATGGTAATGGCGCCGAAAAACTATTGGGTAATGGAGATATGCTCTTTATGCAACCGGGGCAGGCCGAACCGGTCCGTCTTCATGGCGCCCTTATTTCTGGCACCGAAACCAATGCCATTGTCAAATTTATTACCGATCAATTCCCGGTCGAATTACCGCCGGAAACCAGCGACAACGACGATGTTGAAGAAGAAGACGATCCTATGGATGAGGTCGATTGGAACGACCCGGTTTTGGTCGAAGCGGCTCGAACTGTTATTAGGCATAAACAAGGCTCGGTCTCTATTCTTCAACGAAAACTGGGAATCGGCTATCAGCGAGCTTCACGGATGATTGATAATCTGGAAAAGGCCGGTATTGTGGCCGCTTACGCCGGAAGTAAGGCGCGCGATGTTTTAGTCGAAATGGATTATCTTGAAAAAATTATGGCCTCGCGTTCTCTAACCAATTCGAACTCTTAGAAATTGGCAACGTATAATATCCAATGGTGAAAACAATCTTGCATATCGTTATTTGTTCTGTTGTCATATTTTCGGCAACGCTTTTTGCCGATGATTTTGATGATATAAAGAAAAATTACACCCAATCGGCGGCGATTCAACTAAAGGCTAATATTATTTTAATATCTGAAGTTTTCGGGGATGCTGACACAACCAAAAGTCAAATACTTATTGCCGATGATGGTCGGTATCGGGCAGAAATGAATGATGATATCTATCTATTCGACGGAATATGCGTCTATGAATATTCGTTTGAAAATGCCCAGGCGACGGTTAAATGCCTTAAAGAGGGGGAGGCCTTTGACAACCAAATGTTTTTCATAAAAAATCTCGATAACTATTACACGACCAATATAATAATCCCCAATCAAGAGTATTCTTTAATTAAGAAAGACACCTCCTTCACTGCTTTTCCCGATAGTTTGGAAGTGTATATTAAAGACTCACATATTTCTCGAATCGAGTATTTTGATATCAACGATGATCTGAATCGAGTCATATTGAATTCCGATTCGATTTTGAATCTGGTTAATGATTCTTTATTTCTAATTGATTTTCCTGATTCGGTCGAAATTATCAAAATGCCATAATCTTATGAAGTTCCTTCTTAAAAAATTGGGCTGTCCCAAAAATGATGTCGATGGCGACTATATTGCTGGCAAACTAATTGAAGCCGGCCACAAAATCGTTTTTTCTGAAGAAGAAGCCGAAGCCGTAATTGTGAATACCTGCAGTTTTATTCTTCCCGCTAAACAGGAATCCATAAATGAAATCCTCTACTATGAAAAGTTAAAAGAAGACGGAAAAATAAAAAAACTATTTATAACGGGCTGTCTGTCACAGAGATATGGAGATGAAATAAAGGATGAAATTAATGGGGTCGACGGACTTTTTGGTTTGGGACAAGTAGGTCAGATTGTAAATAGTTTCATTGATAGCAGGGTTAGTTTGCCTATTTTATCTGTTACGCCATCCAAGAATATAGAATATATCGCCTCCGATAAGAGATTCGTGGATCGTAAATATCCGTATGAATATCTGAAAATCGCCGAAGGTTGCGATCGATATTGCTCTTATTGTTCAATCCCATCCATTCGTGGTCGTTATCGGTCCCGACCAATTAATGAAATAGTCGAAGAAGCGAATATGTTGGCTAATTGTGGCAAAAAGGAATTGATTCTGGTTTCTCAGGAAGGAACCGGCTACGGTCGCGATTTTAAAAATTCGATTAATATTATTAAATTGCTTCGGCAATTGGAACCAATTGATAAAATTGAATGGATTCGATTAATGTATCTTCATCCGGAATCATTAACTGATGAACTTATTGAATTTATGACCTTATCGGAAAAAGTCTTGGGATATTTTGATATGCCGCTTCA
>JBDRRI010000368.1:0-16269 GCA_043825815.1 Candidatus Zixiibacteriota bacterium | reverse complement strand
GTCAGATATATCAGTCCCCCGCACTCGGCATAAATCGGAAGTCCCTCAGAGGCTTTCTCCCTGACCGATTGCATAAGATACTTATTTTGTGCCAATCGTTCAGCCTGGGTTTCCGGGAACCCCCCACCAATATATAAGCCGTCTATCTCAGGAAGCTTATCATTGTCAAGCGAAGATATCGGAACCAATTCAGCTCCGTTATTCTCCAAAGCCTCCAAATTCTCAGGATAATAAAAAGTAAAAATCGAATCCTTAAAATATCCGATTTTTACCAATTTGTCCGCTTTAATATTCTTTGATTTCGATTCTGCAAAATCAATACTGGGAGCCGATCCGGCAAGTTCAATGAGTTTGTCGATATCCAGATAATTGTCGGCAATCTCATTCAACCTGTCAGTCAGAATATCTTTTTGCGTGAATTCCGAGGGCGTTACCAAACCAAGATGGCGTCCGGGAATAATATCGGCATCCTTTCCCAGCTTTGGAATAACACCCACAACCGGAAGGCTGCAATATTTTTCAATTGAATTTCTTATAATAGTCTCATGGCGCTGGCCAGCCACTTTATTAATGACGATTCCGACAATGTTTAAATCGTTGTCGAAATCGCTTATGCCTTTTATAATCACTGCCAGAGTTCGTGTTGTTTTCGTCGCATTCACAACTAAAACAAGAGGAGCCTGCAATAATTTTGCAAGCTCCGCTGTACTTACTTGGCCGGATTCATCAAGACCGTCAAATAAACCTCGATTGCCTTCAATTACAGCCATATCCATCCCGATCGCCGTCTGGGCGAAATTGGACATGATGAGTCCATTCTCCACCATAAAGCTATCCAGATTTCGGCAAGGCCTTTCAGCCAAATATCCCAACCAGGCCGAATCAATATAATCGGGGCCCTTCTTGTAGGGGGATACTGTCATCTCCCGTTTTCTAAGAGCCGCAATAAGAGATAAGCTGACAATCGTTTTGCCCGAATCGCCGGAAAGTCCGGCGATTACGAGTCTTGGTATCTTGGCAGTCATAGATGTTTCCGTCGGGGCGCGGTATTAATCGTTCGCGGCGCCCTCTCTGTGTGGAATTTCAATAAAACTACCGCCGAAATATGTGTAAACACATTTCCCGGAATTAATCAATTCCTTAATAGCCTCTTTGCACATTTTTTTATCGACGCCTTCAGACTCATAGAGCTGAACCATCGCCTTGGTCAGATCCATCGGTTTCAATTTCTTGACACCCATCGATTCCTTGACCATCGTGTACATTGCTTCGGCTACTTCACCAACGGTTTTTGCCATTTTATAATCCTTTAAAAGGTTAAATGTGTGGACCGTTTAAATGTCAGACCGGCATGTTTGAAATCATCAATATGCATTTTGGTGAATTCAATTCCGGAAAGTTTAAAGAACTTCGGCCAGCCGATCCGTTCAATCCATTCGCCCATTCTTTCATACTTATTGGCATGCTTCGCCCAAAGTTCGACCAGGCCTCTGACAGCCTCGGTAACTTCCGGCCAGCGCGGAGGATTGTTCGGGATATACGGGATGGCGAGTTTCGAAAACATCGGTTCATGGCGGGCATTGGATACCTTGCCGCCAACCCAAATCGAAACGCCGTCATTTTCCGGATCATTGAGAGGCATCGCCGGACATACTGTAAAACAGTTGGCACAGAACATACACTGTTCCTCAATTACCTCAACCGAGGCAAACCCGTCAACCTCGGCCGGACGAACCGCAGCGGTTGGGCAGGAAGCACTGACATTCGGGATTTCGCATACTTTCTTAACCAGCGAGTGATTAACTTTCGGAGGTTTGCGGTGAATTCCAAGAATGGCAATATCGGAGCAGTGAACCGCGCCGCACATATTTAAACAACAAGCCAAAGCGATTCTCAGTTTTCCGGGCAATTTCATCTCTTTAAAATATTCAATCAAATCGTCCATGACGCATTTAACAATACCCGAGGCATCAGTCGCCGCCGAATGGCAGTGAACCCAGCCCTGAGTATGGACGATACTGGTGATAGAATTACCGATACCGCCAACCGGATGTCCCATGCCTTCCAAATCGGCAATGAGCGGATCAATGTTGGCTTTGTCGGTTAAAAGGAATTCAACATTGTGGCGAGAGGTGAATCTTAAATGACCGCCGCAATATTTATCGGCCAGATCGGCATAGGCGCGGATTTTATTGACCGAAATAAGTCTTCCCGAAGATGCTCTGACCGTATAAAGCTTCGCATCGGTTTCGGAAACGTGAACCATCACGCCCGGTTTTAAGACCTCGTGATATTTCCATTTGCCGTAGTTTTCTTTAATGACCGGCGGCAGGAACTGTTCATAATGGGGAGGACCATAGTCGGTCCGTCTTTCTTGTACATCAGCCATATTTATACCTCAAACTCTATAATTTCAAAATGGTTATTCGTCATCATCTTCTTCATAGAAGACATATGGATTTTCACGAGGGTGGGCGACCATTTCCGGTATCGGTTCGAGACCGACAGCTTCCAGGAAATTGCCCATGCCGACACGTTGAATGAACTCGCCAACGCGCTCGCGATTCTTGCCTTCTTCGCTCCAAACATCCCAAATCGCCTCGATCAATTCTTTCAGGTCCTCATAGGGAGGTTCAAGTTTGATGAACGGTACTATAACCGAAGACAACAGGGCACCCTCAATAATCGGAGCCTTTGAGCCAAGAAGCAAACAGGCGCCACGATCTTTACCCGGACGAAGAGCCTTTGGCATAACGTTAATACAGTGCATACATTTTTTGCAGAATTCATCTTTTATGACCAGCTTGTTGCCGTCCAGATTCATGCATTTGCCGGGACAGTTGCCGATAACATCCATCTTGATATCCATGCCTTTGTCAATATATTCTTTGACAGCCGCTTGATCAATCTGGATTTCATCGCGCCAGATTCCGATAATCGAAAGGTCGGCGCGGGCAATAGCCGCCACACAATCATTGGGGCAGCCGGACATTTTAAATTTAAATTTGTAGGGAAAGGCCGGACGATGCAGTTCGTCCTGAAAATGCATGGTCAAATCCTGAGTTAAGGCCATAGTGTCATAGCAGGCCCATTCACAGCGAGCCATACCGCAACAGCAACTCGGCGTCCGAAGATCAGAGCCGGAACCCCCAATGTCAAAATTGATTTTTTGCAGTTCATCGAATACCGGTTCCAATTCTTCTGTTCTGGTTCCCAAAAGAACCATGTCGCCGGTGGAACCGTGCATATTGGTCAAGCCGGAACCGTGAGCTTCCCAAATGTCGCATATTTTACGTAATGCCTCAGATGTGTAAAACCAGCCGGCCGGCTGATTGATACGCATCGTGTGGAAATGAGACACTCCCGGCCACTTTTCCGGAAGATCGGAATAACGACCGATTACGCCGCCGCCGTAGCCCATTACGCCTACGATACCACCGTGCTTCCAGTGCCCGATCTTTTCATTGTAAGATTGTTCCAACTGCCCGAGAAGATCCGCCGCCATCGGGCTTTTCTTCGCCGCGTCCTTTATCTCTCTGACAAAGGATGGCCATTCGCCCTTCTCAAGCTCATCGAGTTTTGGGGTTTTTGGAATATTGTCCGCCATTACTACTCCTTAATTTATTGGTAAGATGCTAGTATATTTTTTGCGAGCGTAACCCGCATGCAATTTTCGATATGTTGGGCCAGTTTCACCAGCCTAAAACCCTCCTGTTTTGCCACAAACATTTAGTAATTATGGCTTTACATCATAACGAAATATACTAATTCATTTGCGTTCGTTAGTCAAGCGAATTTGTGAAAAATTTCTTTAAGTTTCAAAAAATATTTCAATTGCTTTTTCTTGTTATAAAGACAATATATCTCATAACACAAAGAACCGCAATGGGTAATCCTGTTTTAGAAAAGCTGACAAATTTCCCCCTCTTTTATCGCGATATTCATTGTATGCTATATTATCGGTATTTTCTACAAAATATCTTTGCCCCAGATTGATAAATTTTTCACTTAATCAAAAAAAGCCCCTGTCTCAACAGGGGCTTATATCGAAAATTGTCGATAAATTACATATCTTTATATGGATTCGGTCCAACCCTTTCGATAACCTCAAGAAAATCATCGAAAATTTTTGGTATTTTGTCGTAATCCGAGATGGATAATTCATGGATTTCAACTCGCTCTTCTTCAAGAACCAATTGTTTCAGTTTTTCTTGAACATTTTCCATTCGCGTATTGGCCAGTTCCGAACCGCGGACAAAGTGACATTGATAGTCATCGCCCTTCTTACAGCCGAACAGCAAAACACCGTCAAATCCACTCGATAAAGCATCGCCAACCCAGATCGTATTCATTGAACCAAGACAACGAAGAGGAATAATCCGAATCATGGCGTTATATTGAAGTTTCTTCAATCCGGCCATGTCAATCGCCGGAAGCGCATCGTTTTCACAAACGAAAGCGAGGATACGCGGCTTTTCTTCAAACTCATCCGGGACATTAATCGACTTAATCATCTGCGACATCTGATTGACATTATAGTCGGCAAATGAGATGATACGCTCCGGACAGGCACCCATACAAATACCGCACCTCCTGCATCTGAACGGATTGGGAAGAGGCGTCCCTTTGGCGTCTTCATCAAGCGTTCCAAACGGACACTCCTCCGTGCACCGCTTGCATTGCGTGCATCTCTGGAAGAAGAAATCGGGAAAGGTGATATCTCCTGAACGAGGATGCACCGCCGCTCCGCGAGCAACCGATTCAACCGCCTGAATCGCTTTCATGGCTCCGCCATAGCCATCACTGATACTCGAGGCCAAATCCATAGGAGCGCGGACCGAGCCGATAGCATAGATTCCGGTTCTCCTTGTTTCATAGGGGAAACAAACAAAATGAGAATCGGGAAAACCGTACTTAAGGGTCGGTAAATCAGTTCCCTGACGATAAGTCAGATTGATAATCTTGGCGCCTTGCTCTGCCGATTCAGCCGCTTTTTTGCCGTCCTCGGTTTTGCCATCTTCGGCCTGGGCCTCTTCGCCCTCAGCCGGGACTTCGCCGACAACCTTTGTTTCGACCTTCGTGGTTGGTACCATGCCCGTGGCAAGTACAACCATATCAGCCTTCACCTGAATATCTTCACCCAATAACGTTTCTTCAATATCAATTTTAATTTTACCATCGCTATCCAATTCAACTTTGGCAATTTCACCCTTGGTCAGGAAAACGCCATCATCATTTTGAACATTGGCATAGAATTTCTCAAATTGAGCCGGCGAGCGAAGATCCTTATAAATTATATAAACTTTGGCATCAGGATTATTCTCCCTCACATACAGTGCCTGTTTCAAGGAAACCCGACAACAGACAGCTGAACAGTAGGGAAGGTGATCCTGATCGCGTGAACCGGCGCATTGAATGAAGGCTACTGACTTGGCCGGTTTGCCGTCGGACGGCCGTTTGATTTCGCCCTTGGCGGCCATTTCCTCCATCTGGATATTAGTAATAATATCCGGCGATGTGCCATATCCGAGATGAGTCAGTTTCTCAGCCTTGTATGGTTTCCATCCCGAAGCTTGTATAATACTGCCGATTTTCAACTCGGTTTTTTCGCCCTTACTATCGAGAGTGACCTCGAAAAGACCTGGTTGGCCATGGGTTCTGGCCACTTTTGTAGATTTGTGAACGGTTATATTATCAAGGGCCCCGATTTCGTTAATCAAGGCATCGACATTGGAATCTTCCAGATCACTATAAGGTGGGTGCTTCGGGAAAACCTTTTTAAATTTAGTCGCCCAGCCGCCCAGTCTATCCTCTTTCTCTACCAAATGGACTTTATAGCCCGCCTCGGCAGAAGCTTTGGCCGCCGTCATGCCCGACATACCACCGCCAATTATCATAATCGCTTTGCTGGTATCCTCGATATGAGCCACGGGAATCTTGGCATTGGTGGCCTTGGCAATACCCATTCGGATATAATCTTCGGCGAGCATCTGAGTATCTTCATCATTGGCCGGATGAGTCCAGACAACATATTCGCGAATATTAACGCGTTCGGTATGAACATCTTTACCAAAATTAAACAGCTCCGGAAAAGTTCGGTTGGAACAGCCGCAAATGACAACCCGATTTACGCCGTTATCATTGATATCCTTCTGAATCAATTCGACGCCTTCTTTGCTACAAAGAATATCGTGGGTTTGGCAGGCGCCCTGCTTATTGGCTCCAGTTTCGGAAATCAGTTTGTCGACATCGAGACTGCTTGCAATATCACAGCCTTTACATATATATACACCATTTTTTGGATCTGCCATTTTACCTACCTCCTCGTCCCGATGTTAAGTGCTTTCAGAGCGGCTCCGGTGGCATCCTGAACCGTACCGGATACCTCAAACGGACGCATCGTTGTTCCGGCACCGATAACACCTTTGTTGGAATCGGGTGCAATAAAGCCGAATTCATCAAGCGGCGTATCCAGTGGCGGGGGAGAATCGGCAGTATTGGGGACCATGCCGGTTGCCAGAACCGCCAGATCAACCTCAGTTTTAGTAATCTTGCCTGTCAGTGTATTTTCAGCATGAAGAATCAGATTTTTGCTGTCCGGCAGTTCCTCAATCTTGGCTACCTTGCCGCGATGGAAAAACATTTTCGCATCACCCTGCATCTTGACATAAAAATCTTCCAAACGCCCCGGTGAGCGAACATCAATATAAAACATATGAATTTCAGCCTCGGGATACCTCTCTCTTATATATGTGGCCTGCTTCATTGAAGCCAGACAACAGACAGCAGAACAATATGGGAGATGGTTTTCATCACGCGAACCGGCACATTGAACAAAACCGATTTTTGTAATTTCTTTTCCATCCGAAGGACGTTTAATATCCCCCTCGGTTGGTCCGTTTTTGGAGGCTAATCGCTCCATAATTACATTCGTCACAACATTGTCATACTTGCCAAATCCGAGATTATCTATCTTGGTTGCATCATACGGCCTCCAACCGGTTGCCCAGACAATGGCGCCGACTTTGGCCGTAATCGTCTTCGGTTGCATATCAAGTTCAATAGCGCCATATTGGCAAGCCTCGACGCATTTTTTCATTCTTTCATCGGAAGCATAAGCCGGATCAATGACATATTTGCTCGGATAGGCCATAAGATGCGGGATGTAAATAGCTTTTTGCTTATTTAATCCATAATTGAAATCGTTATCACGTTCAATCTCGCAGACCTTTTCGCATTCACCGCAGGCGGTACATTTGTCATTAACGTACCTTGGATTTAAAACTATCTCAACTTCATAGTTTCCTGCTTCACCCGAAATTGACTTAATTTCGGCAAGCGTCAAAACCCGGATAAACGGATTCATTCTGATTCTTTTCAAATTGATTTCTATGCCGCAGGTTGGCGGACATAGTTTTGGAAAATATTGGTTCATTGCCGCTACGCGACCTCCTAACGAAGCTTCTTTTTCGAGCACAATAGTATATTTGCCCACCTCAGAAGTTTCAATTGCGGTTGTCATTCCGGCAATTCCACCACCGACGACCAATGTATCGGCCTTTATCTGGCTGTCAACCGGTGCAAACTCAGCCATATCAATTTCCTCCAGTTCCGCCAAAAGTAGTACTATTTTCAGCGAAAAATGACATTTATACCCCAATGTTTGTTATTTATTTCACAAGGGGGCTTACTTAACAACAATTATTATCCTCATTTAACCATTTCAAAATGCCAAATAAATATACTTTTGCCTGGTTTGTCAAGCGATTATGTTTCAATATAGAATTCTAAATATTTGAACATTCTAACTTATTTTGATTTCGAGCGCATAAAAATGTGCATAATCACGAGTTTTCGAACATTTTTTATGCCTGAAAATTGGACATGATTTTGTCCAATGTTAGGTAACCTTTTGACTTTCAGGGAAATCGTGGTTTTGGCACGTCGTTTGATATTAGTCATATTAAATGACAAAAATTTTGGAAAAATTGCGAGGTAAAGAAAATGGGAATGAATTTTAATGAAAGAAGGATTAGGGTAATATTAATAACCATAATCGCTATTTTTTTAATGTCACAAATTTCGTTTGGATTGGAACTGAGGAAAAAATATAGACAAAACCGGCAAAGTTCGACTTTATCGCCGTACGCATTGTCGCTTTCCTTCGATAATGATGTTGCCGATGATAACTTCTCGGGGATTACGTTATCAGCCCTAAATAATTATTCCAGGAATAATGCTCTAAGATTCAATCTTGGTTTTGTGCATGCCATTCGTGATTATCATATTGATGACAAACAAATTTATGAAAACGGTGAATTTATGAATAATTTGGACGAAACCGATCGGTATGAAATCCGGTTGTCAGTCCAACATTTGACTTATCCGTCTCACAATCAGGCCTTTAATTTTTATTGGGGAGTCGGGCCGATTGTGACTTTGCATTATACAGCTATCGATTATTATGAATTGTATCAGGATTATTACGGCCAATGGCTCGCCGATGAATCCCGCGAAACCTACCAGTCAATTTCATTCGGCGGCATCGGAACGCTCGGTATGGAATTTTTTCTTGCCCCCAATTTCAGTCTTCAGGCGGAATATGAACTGACTCTCCAGCACGAATGGTCGGAATATAAAGACGAAGATATTTATAATGACGAGCCAATCTTTGTTTATGAAAAATATCATGACGAGCACAATTTCAGCACATCTCAAATAAAGCTCGGTATGTCGTTTCATTTCTAAAAAATCTCTGTTTTTGGTTTTGGTTTTGCGGTAATTTAATCGCGCTCCTGAATGGGGGATACCTGGGAGGTATCCCCCGCAATGAAAGGAAAATACTAAATAAACATATAAATGTTCCATTGGAGGAAGGATTATGAAGTTTCACGATTATCGGATTAATGTCATGATATTGTTCGTGACAATTATATTTTTGCTTGCTTCGGCTTCACTGATGGCAAATGACAAATTCCCAAAAGAAAAATCATGGTCGCTTCAATTTGAAATCGACGATGATTTTCAACCCAGTTCATTTAAAGGTTCAATGCTAAGTATTAAGCATCATTCAAGCGCAAAATCGGCTTGGCGATTGGGAATAAAAATGGATTTCGATTTGACTAAGGGCGATTCCGAAACCGAGTCCATAAGTCCCACAAGTGATATCACGCGAGATTACGATACGGAAAACAATCGATTTAATATTGATTTGGTCTATCAATATATGAAATATGTAAATCCCAAATCAGATTTTAATCTGTTTTTTGCTTATGGACCTCATTTGGGATGTTATTTAAGATCGGATAATCAAGAGGAAACAATTCCCTATGGCGATGAAATTAGAATCAGATATATCGATTACGATTACCGGACCATTACTGTCGGAACCGAACTTTCCCTCGGTGTTGAATGGTTTTTTATGAAAAATGCCAGCCTGCTTGCCGAGTATGGAGCCCAAATAAATTATTCGTGGCTTGAGAATAAACGCACTGCGCATTATATAACTGGAGATGATATCGATAGTCAGATTTCGGAAGATAATCGCAATAGCTTTACACTCATAGGTAATCCCGTCAAATTCGGCCTCTCAATTTATTTCTAATTATTACCGCCTGAATAAAAATTGGGGGATGCGGGTTAGACATCCCCCCTTTTTAGTTGCATAAAATGCCCTTCATGGGCATACCGGCACGGGGCCGGATTTGAAGGAATAACCCGTCGAAATTTTTATTTCGGCAGGGTTATTGCTTTCTTGCCTTTCGGCTATTATTATCATCCGTAATAAAAGTATCGATAAAAAGTTTCTAAAATATAAGCTTTTAATGAGAATAGCAATTCTCACTAATAATGCGTTTTGACTTGCGTTATAAAATATGCATTCATTGAAGGCTGCATACCATCCGGACATTGCATCCCGACCATTCGCAATCATCCGGATGGATGGCCAGCCTTCTTTTAAGCCTTCTACAAGCTTAAATTTGCTTTCGAAGGCCTCCCAGATTTGATCATTAATTAAATTGAAATCCCAAATGATTTTGCGAGCTAATGACGCGATATTATCCGTAACGGCCGAACGACTGCCGGCCTTCCGATTAAAGATAAGGGCAAATAACTCAGGTTCATACCGCAATTTAATGCAAAGAAGCACACTGCCTCCAAAATCATTAAATAATTCAACGCTTCCCTTATCTTTGAATCAAATTTATCTCCTCTGTCGCTTTTATCTGGCCGGCATATATTGTTGTAATCTATGCCGGCCTTTGAAAAGCTACATAATAATACCCATATTATTAATTAGTAGCACTGCGGCACTGGTCCGCCTTTATATAAATAACCTATCAAATATACTAAATCGAGAATGTTAACATACCCTGAATTGTCCACATCCATCATACTTAAATCACACCCAATAACATGAAGGATATATATGCAATGAATTGTTCCCGTAATATCCATAATATTAATTGTACCGTCACCGTTATAATCACCGCAGTCCGGTCCGGTATAAAGGGACATCGTTCCGCCGTTAATACAAGCCCCGGCAGACTCCGGCTCCAATATGTGCATAGTATCGCAGCACCACATTGAATCGGCCGGACCCTCCGCTACTCTCTCCCAATAAAGGCAGGTTGTTTCATCATACCAATGCGTACAATTAAACCAGGATGTGTCCGGTATTTCATAACCATCAACGCCCAGGTTGCGGCCATATTCGTCGGAAATTGAATAATTATCCATATTGTCGGTCATTATTGAAATATTGACGGTTGTTCCAAATTCAATTGTGGGTGCGTCGTATACTCTAAAGGGAATCTTAATCAGCGGAATCTCTCCATTCTGAGGGCCTATTCCCGGATTGTTTTCCGGTGAAATGATATCCGCCATTCCGATAATTTTCAAATCATGACCCTTGCCGTTGAATGAAAACGATCTTATCACTTCCCATCCTTCAGCTAAAGTCCCAATCGTTATCGGTTCGGCTGAAACGGTTTCATATTCGACCGTACTGGTCCAATCGTATGGATAGACGCCATAAATCAAAATCGAATCGGTTATATCGAGTGAATCAAGGCAATCCTCACCGTTGTAACTTAAACACTTCCAATAAATTGTATCCAGGATTGTATCAGATTGCGTAATAAATTCCATTATATCCGGGTTGTCCATACTCAACCAGATTTCAAACGCCGCCACAGTGTCGAAATAATTCTTTAGATAAATTGATAATTCTGATTCCTGACCTCGGTAGATCGTCCTATCTTCAATCCTTAAATCAATCTCACACAGTTGCGCCCCAAGATTTCCAGAGAGTAAGATTATCGCAAATAGAACCAAATATAATTTATTTTTAATCATCTTCATACCCTCCTTACTCTACCAACGGACAGGGGAAAGCGACCCCGTTAATAATCCGAAAAAGCCTTACGAAATCAGCCACCGTAAGAACAATTCCGTCGCAATTGACATCCGTCTGCCAGATTTGAGTTTCTATGGCAATATTAAAGGCCGACATTCCGTATTTGAAATAATTGTTAAAAACGACCGCATCGGAAATCTCAAATGGTTGATTGTCAAGATTCACATCGCCGCCGAAACCCCACATCCCGTAAAGATTGTTTTCCGCAAATTCATCATAATAATTAATCGCTCGTTCCATATTATCCGGTGTCTCGCATGATGATGGCATTCCATAAAGACTTGGAAGTTCGGCTGAGTTATTGGTAATTTCGGTTTGGTTGAGACCCTCAAAAACTGAAAGCGATACCAATTGAGTTAAATCTACCAGTGTGATGTTATTATCTTCGCAATTTTCCCAATAAAATTCAAGATAGTCAGGATTGCTATAAACGCATTTCTTATCATATGCCAGTTGAAAATTAAGGTAGCCAAGAATGGTTCCAGCCGATAGCAAATGACTTTGCGGCGTCTCACCGCTATTTGCAATATCAGATTTACCAATAATTCTCACTGTGCGATAAGTAGAGCAATCATTCGATTCTACGATATCTCCGGTTCGATAAGTCAAAAATTCCCATTGATATATTCCGTCTGGATCGAATAAGTCGCTGGTACCAAGTCCATAAAAAGAAAGGACCTCAGAATTAAATCTGATTTTAAAATCAAAGCTTTCAATTTCAGCCGAACCCTCAGATAATATAATTGGAACTGAAAGTCGATAACCGGGCATGGCATTTTCGCTCGACCAATCCAGTCTAATTGAAAGCGGGTCGGGAATCTGCGCCGGGGCCATATTGGCCAGAACTAAAAATAGCAATAGCAATAGTTGAAGTTGGCGCGATAAACAGGGAGAGTGCTTACGCATAATAAACCTCCTTTAAATAAAATCCGTTGTTTATCAGTATTGCGCTATATTGTAATTCCTTCTTGAAGGATATCGAAGTTTGATGAAGTATTATTCAGGCAAATAAAAAAGGCCGGTCTATAAACGATTTTGTTAAAGAGAAAAAGCCCGAACATTATTGCTCCGTAATGTTACTTTTGCCTCAATTCCTTAACAGTAAATCGCTATACCAGTCCTTTCAAGAAAATTTATTATTTATCCCGTAACCACTCTAATATAAAATTATTAATATTTATGTCAAGTCTTTTTTTTAGTCACAAATAAGCAAATCTCCATTTTTATAAAGAAAACTAATCAAGTATGTAATATCCAGAATATTAATCTCTCCCGAATTATTAACATCTGCCGCCGCAGGATTAATCGGTTCCGAACCACTCTTGTATAGGAAATTTATTAAAAAAGTAATATCAAGAATATTAATAACCTGGTCATTGTTGATATCTCCGCAGATATAATCATTATAGACATATACATAAACCATTTGCGAATCATAAGAATACGGATCGGATACTTTAACAATAAAACTATCAATAACTTCAAAAGATGGGGCCGTCCCGATTAAAGAATCATTCTGCACCGTCAGCCAGCCGGGATAATCGATATACTCAATAGTATGCGAACTATGGTCAGGATCATATATTGTCGGACAATAACCAAATGAGTCCTCTATCTGACAATGTAGCGAATCGTCGGAGACAATTTCCGGCGGTTCATTGCTTATAATAGTAAATTGATGAGCTCCCGGAGCGCCGATATACGGATGAGTTTCCACCCGTCCGGAATTATCAGCCGCTTGAAGATAATATGTTACCATCGCCCCGCTTGACTGAATCGGTATATATCCGACAAATGAATCAGGGTAGACCGTCGCGGCTAAAGGTACCGAAAAATATTCCGCGCTTTTGGTCTTGTAAAATATTTTCAAAGAATCGGTTATTATATCTTCACCGGAGTAAGCTTTGATTTTGGCCCCAATCTCGTACGGCGAGGAATTGTCGGTGATCTGATTAATTGGAACGTGCTCGATTTTTAGCATCCCTCTATCAGGAACCCCCATCGCCCGGCAGTGAATAGCATCGTCATCGTACCATGAGCCGTAAAAACCGATAATCTCATAACCCGGCATTGCGTTTTCATAGGTCGCCAGGGCTGAATCGTCAAAACTGTCGCCAAAGAGCGGTACTAAAACCTTATTATTAAGAATAATCGAATTGGTATAGGCGGTGCCGTAAGGACAATATATTCTGACAATTGTATAGGGGACCCCCCACGCGCTGATTTTCTGCGAAAGATAGCCGGCCCGTGCGTTTAATAAAGCATAGCTGGAACTTGACGGCGGTACATCCTTCACCATTATTGTGGTCGGACTGAGAAATTTGGCCCAGCAATCTATATGATGGATACCGCTGGATTCGATATAATCCAGCACTTCGTAATCATTTCCAAGATAAGCCAGCATTATTGAATCGATTTCCGCCGGCGTCTTATCGGTGTTCTCATTATATACCAGTTCGGTGGACATGGATGTCCCCAAACCGTCTGACATATGGTTGCCGCCCGGCGTCGCCAGATCCATTCCATAAACGGTCATACCCCAATCAGCTCCAAGAAGAACAGGAATAACATCATCGAGAGGTCGCGGACGATTATAAATCGGATCGACCATTGCTAGCTCATTATTGCCGTCGAAAATAAACCAGGGACCATAGTCGCGGGTCCAGATAGAATTGGTGGGAGCGATAAAAAATTCGGCATTAGCCATATTAACGCCACCCGTTGTATAGGAAGAAATAGCCGAGTTCATTTCCGTGGTACTTCCGACAATCGTCGTGACAATCAAATCTTCGGAATATTCCGCCACAATCGAAACCGAAATTCCCAGCGGCCATCGAATAATGACCCCCTCCGATGGTTCCCATTCGGCCAGATTGCGGATCGGTCCCGGCGGAGCCGCAGTTTTTGTATGATTGATGCCGATTTCATCCAGCCTCGTTTTTTCCTCATCGGTCAATCCAATCGGAAGGAATTCCTCATCATCGGCCATTAGCCTGACCGAGCCCATCACCAATATTGTCAGTAATACGAATCCTATTATTAATCTCATTATAAATCTCTCTTGTGTGGCGATTATTTTCCTCTAATTAGGGCAGTACGGGTCCGGACCGCTCTTATATAAAAATCCAATTATATATGTTATATCAAGTATGTTGATATTTCCCGTACTGTTGACATCGGCCGAATATGGATATTCCGGGGCCGGACCGTTTTTATACAGGAAATTAATCAAGAAAGTTATATCCAGGATATTAATTAGCAGGTCATGATTGGCATCACCGCATTCGGCGCCGGATGTTATCACGATGCTCTTTAGATCGGAAAATTCCGACCATTGATTCTCGGCATCAATCGCTCTGACTTTGTAGGAATATTCCGCCTCCTCATTATCCGAGATATTATAAAAGGTGTCGACAATTGACGATGATAGGACGGTCTTTATTGCGAAGCCATTCAAAGGATAAATGTTATCAATATATATCCCCTCCTCATCGACATAAGAATCGGTGCGATAACTTAAACGAAGCCCCACTGTTAATCCCGCATAATTAGACAAATCAAACCTGGCCGCGACCCATCCGCCCGAATATCCGGTTATGCCGTTGCCCAGATTGTTGCCGTATAGATTGTCGGTCGTCGTTATATTGCCGGGCAATTTATTATAATCCACACCGTTGAAAGTAATCTCTACATAGGCATAATCCCAGCCCTCTTCAATATTGTACCATGTGTCAAATTTCAAACTATCTCCCGAAACCACCGTTATCGGATCCAAAATAGTTATAGTACGATTAAGATTACTGCCCTGACCGGAATAAAAACTCGATGGTGGACTGCTGTACCTGTCAGATGAGATTGTAAATCCGCCGGTTTCCCAATATTCAAAATCTATGGCCAAATCGGTTATGCCATTAATATAATTCTGCATTTCCACCAGTTCAAAAGCCACCGCCGGATTATCGGAATCGGAATGGCTCCACGAAATTTGATAATTACCTGAGTATACGATTTCCGGTAGAATTAATTCCGGTTTGTCGGGAGTTCCGAATTTGTAAATATCCTCCGCTATTTCCGTCAAAAACAGGCACGACTGCAAATTCTCCTCAACCAATGGAGCTATTCTATCCAGAGGGGGCCAGAAATTATCGGAATCGGTCCCGACCTCCGGCGTAAAAGCAAAAGTCTTCTGTTTTAGTGTCTGCTCGGCATATATCCAATCATCACTGCCGCCATTGACCGGATACAATGATGTCCAGGGCGGGCCCGGATTGTATCCATTGTAGCCTTCGATTGTATCGCCTATTGTCGAAAAGATATCTTCATCGGGCGTAAATAGTTCATCATAGGCCCATGGCCAGAGAAATAAATTGCCGTGGGAATGGAAGAAAACAGTTATTATAAAATTTCTCTCTATTATGAAATCGCGAAGGTTCTGAGTTTCCGGTTCGGAAAATGGCCCCGTGCCTCGATATGTCTCACTCCAGGTGGATGATGAGGAACCCTCATCATCATAACCCCATTGATAGCTGAAATTACGATTCAGATCAATCCCGAAATAACCGTCGCCATTATTCCGTCGATTTTTACGCCACATTCCGCCCCCATCCGGCTCGGTAATCTGGTTATAATAATAACCGTCGGGGTTGCAGGCCAGGATAAACCATATTTCGCGGCCATTAACCAGTTTGGAAATCTCCGGATCGGTGCCATAATTGTTCAACAGATGCGCCATAAAATAAAAAAGAACCTCGGGCGTGATAACCTCGCGGCAATGTATTCCGGCCGTAAATAAAATCTCCGGCTCATCCTCATCAATCATCGGGTTATCGGAAATCTTAACCGCCCACATG
>JBDRRI010000367.1:0-5331 GCA_043825815.1 Candidatus Zixiibacteriota bacterium | reverse complement strand
TAACGTCAAGTCGGTCTCAACGAAAAATGCATAAATATGTAATCCGTTGCTATTGTATTAGTTACGAAAACTTTAAATAATGTCGTCAATATTCAAAACCTCCTTATTTGTTTTAATAAATAGTTAAAAATTATAAGTTCCTTTATGGCATAGAGTAATATGGTATTGCTATATTGCATGCCAATTAATATTTCCTTTTATTGTTTTGAAATGATAATTTCTGATCGAAATCGAAGTCAAAACGGTTTGCATAGTTAATAGTGTCTCGCCAGGTTTATATTTTTAGTAAAATGAGTAAGATATTTCAACGCAAATGCGATGTAATAATTGGCTTATACCAGAATGCTTACAACAATCTCTTTCATTTCGGCCAGAAAACGGTTGGCGTGATTGTAGACTTCATTGGGATAATTCATTATGAGGTAAACAATTACAGAAACGGTTAGAATGTAAAAGGCCCCCTTTAACAGATTAAACAAAAATCGAAAGAAGCCGACCCGTCCGATTGCATACAGAAGTGCAATTGAACAAAAGATTGCAAATAATGTTGAAATATCTGTTCCTTCAAACATTCACTTACCCTTAGTTATTAACAATTTTTTAAGCGGGAAACCGAAGGAAATGGCAGTAACTTGCTATAATATATAAACTTATAGCGTCCCCGTGAAGTTATCCACATATTCTCAACATAAGCTCAATGACTTATCTGGTGCCCGTGATGATATTAAACTAATTATATCGCGGATGTCAACAGGGGTTGCCATTAAATATAAATTGCGTGAAACTTGACTGATAGCAACAAGCTACGGCAATTAATTTATTTTTGATAGTTGGCAGAAATTATGAATAGCTCTTAAATATATTTTAAAATCTTGTAAGAACCTTTGGGACAATAAATAGTGTGAGTGATGTCTCATTGTCGAGTAGTGCATTAATATTTTATAAAAATATATAGTACAATATTAACGGCACTTATTTTTCTTAAGATGTTGTACTATTGTTTTAGATTGAAACAAAAAGGGCGGCTCTATGAGCCGCCCGGTGCAAATATGCCATCTATTCTATTTGATTAGATGTTGCGTTATATCGAGATAGTACTGAGCTATATCATCATATTCGGAAAATGCCATCGGCTGACCCAAGTCGGCACCTTCGCGGATCTCGGTCTTAATCGGGATTTCACCGAGAAATGGTACGCCCAGCGCTTTGGCCAGGTCCTTTCCGCCGTCTTTGCCGAAAATATAATCACGATGGCCATTATTTTCATAATAAGCCATATTTTCAATCACACCCAGTACCGAAAGCTTAGTTTTTTCAGCCAGCTTGGCCACTCGTCCCGCCGTATGCGATGCCACCGGCTGCGGCGTGGTCACGACCAGCATCTCGGCTTTAGGCAATTGCTGGGCGATAGTCAGGGTTATATCGCCGGTTCCGGGAGGAAGATCGATAAGCAGGTAATCAAGCTGATCCCAGAGTACGTCGGAGATAAACTGTTTGACGGCTTTATGTAACAGCGGTCCGCGCCAGATGACCGGTTGATCTTCGCTGGCAAAAAAACCGATAGACATAACCTGTATCCCATGCGCCACGAGCGGCACCAGATGATCATCGATTTGCACCGGTTCGCCTTTGACGCCCAGAATTCTTGGAATAGAAAAACCGTACACATCGGCATCCATCACACCGACTTTATATCCCTGTTTGGCCAAAGCGGCGGCCAGATTGGAAGTTACTGTCGATTTACCGACACCGCCTTTACCCGATGAGACCGCAATCACCCGTTTGGCGAAATCGCCGGCCACGTTGGCCTCCTCGCCCTCAGGCGAATCTTTTTTGTGATCTTTGCCATACATCTTTTTTGCCAGATTTTTTTTCTGCTCGGGCGTCATCGCTCCAAAAGTTATTGCCACCGAGTCAACGCCCTCGAGTTGTTCCACAGCCGAGGTTACGTCTTTGCTGATTTTGTTCTTAAGCGGACAGCCGGGGATCGTTAGAGTGATCTCGATTTCGACCTTGCCGCCGTCAATTTCGACTTTTTTTATCATATCGAGATCGGTCAGCGGTCGTCTTAATTCGGGATCCTCGACCGTGCCGAGAATTTTCATTATTTCATTTTTATCAATCATTTTATAATTCCTCATTTCCGGTTTTCATATAACCGGGACAACATAATATATTTTTTCAATCTATCAAGAGATACGCACGATTTTTGGAAATTTTAACTTAGATTGAAGAGCGGATATTGAAACTTTGTGGAATTGGGTGGAAAAGTGATGATAGAAAAAAGAGAACGGGCATTATACCCGTTCTCTCTATTAATTATTGGAATTATTTTATAAATCGGGGAATTGAACATAGTCGTAGATGAAACAGTTTTGTGGTTCCGAACCGCCTTTATATAAATAAGCCGTTAAAAATGTAACATCAAGAATATTAACTGCGCCATTGCAATTAGCATCACCCACGCGCCAATCCGGTGCGGGCGGATCGCCGGTATTATATAGCGCGGCAATAAGGTCGGTAATATCCAACAAGTTTAACGTTCCGTCATTATTCACATCCCCTCGGATGACGGATAGCAGGGCGCGGTAGGGATGAACCATGCCATAGCCATATTTTTGATCGGGTGGATTCGTAATTGTCGTATAAAGATTTGGATCAGCGGAGTATTTTATAACTTCATATAGCTCCTCTCGCGTTAAATCCGGTCTGCGAGACGATACTAAGGCTCCTACACCAGCAGCAACTGGTTGCGCGGCCGAAGTCCCACCGAAATCACAATTATAATCCATATCATTGGGATCGCCACAATCTCTTTCAATATAGTTGTTATTTCTTCCCAGAGTATCCATTTGATCCAATGTCCAAATAGGGTGGTCAGTGCTCCTGCCGGAAGGAGCTATTACATCAACTTTTGCCGTTGTGCAATAATCCCAAACGCTATCATCCGGATGCATAGAAGCAACCGAGATCACTTCTGGATACATGGCAGGATAGTATTCTGTTAATCCCGGCGTATTACCCGATCCGAAGAATAAGCCGCATCCTTTTCAATCGCGTCCAACTTCGCTAGCCTGTTTTATTGCAAATTCAATGAGATCGACCGGTCTTTTTCCACCCCAACTGCATGATATTATATCGGCGCCCATGACCCAAGCCCATTCAATAGCACCAGCCATTCTTTCGTCTGTCACAAAATAGTCACCAACACAATCGGGATGGGATAATGCCATTGAATCCGATATTTGAAATGGGACACCCGTTCCAATCCTGATAGGCATCATCTTACAATCCGGCGCGACACCATAAATGCCTGTATTCCTATCTGACATGTTTGATGAATCGCGGTTATGCGATGCCCCTATTATTCCCACAACGCCAGTGCCATGCCAACCATAATGCTGAATATTACAAGGTGTGGGGTCATTGTCCATATTAACAAAGTCATAGCCTGTCGATATTCTCTCCTGCGGTAAGTCTTCGTGGGCTATAAAACCGCAATCGATTACGGCCACAATAATATCCGTATTACCCGTGGTCACCTCATAGGCCTTATGGTTCTGATTTGAAGAATCGAGATCGATTTCAAAAAGTCTATGCATCGCCCATTGTTCTTCCCAATAATGGTCATAAATATTATAACCATTATATTCAAATCCTCCGAGGAAATTGGGATGACAAAAATCAACTTCATCCAATTGATAATATATATTGGAAATCTCAAGAACTGAATATTCCGGGTCATCCATAACACTTAAAAGGAACAGATTTGGGGTATAACTATTTTCGGATTCAATTTCTACATTATAATAAGCATTAAGACTGTCAATAAAAGAACTTGTCACATTTTCGCCGAATTTACAGCAAATTGTCCGTCCAACCAGTTTTTGAGTCAACGAATCGATCTGATAAAATGGATTGGCTACTACTACTCTAAAATCTTGAAGCATTGTATCCAAAAAAGCATCGTAATTATCGTAATTGTTTATCGCTACAATTTTAAAATTATCAATAGTATAACCAGAATAGATGGAGTCCAGTCTACTATAATCTGCAGTAAAATCACCAGCATTGTATGACCAGCTATCGTTAAACAATAGCAATATTTTGGAAGAATCGATTTGGAGCTCTACTTGTTGGTTATTTGAATAATAGAATTGAGGAAATGCATTGACGGATACTAATATTATAAAAAGCGACAAACCAATGACAATTTTTATTTTACACATATTATTCTCCTATCTTTATATTATTTCGTGATGCGATTTTTGAAAGATATCCTCCATAATCATATACGCCAATAACAGTAAGTTCTTCCGTGTCTATTAAGTAAAATTCCGATTTCAAATCAGAACCAGATTCTTCAAGTGTTTTGGCGATCAAATATTTACCGTCGTAACTTATAGAATAGGCGCTGGGTACAACATTTAGGCCAATGTCAATGGTGCCAATAGAATCTTCACTCTCAACATCATATACATATATTTTACCGTCTGGAATTCCGCCAAATGCAGTACCTATCATTGTCGACAGATAAGCATATTTATCGTCAAGATCAACTATAGCTATTGGCATATTGGCTTCATAATAGTCTAGTATGGAAAAATTCTTTAGTATCCTAACCGAATCAGAATAAAAATCAAGAATTCCCCCAAAATACCGAAAGGGATCTGCTGATGCCCCAAATATCGTTTTTTGATACTTTCCTATAGGATAATTTAGCCAAAACCAAACCCGAGAGCCCTGAGAAAATCCTTGTGATGAAGAGGTATTGCCTGTCAATATATCATACACGACTATGTTGATAGAATCATTACCAAAATATCTGACCGATGAAACATATCTTGAGTCATTACTGAAATGTTCATAACTATGGGCTATCTCGCAAATAAAAGAATTATCCTCCAATATTCTCAATTCAAATCTATTATTTTCAGAAATATTTTGACCCATATAATATTTGGAATCTGGTGAAATTGATAATTCCGCGAAGTTAATTACGCCAGAAACTTGTTTAGTGTGTAAATCTATAAAATATGTTCCCTTTACGCATGATATCGCCAATACAGAATCTTTACCAATAACATTTAGAGTAGTTTCCATATCCTCCGGGATTGAGTCGCATATAAGAGAATCTATGAACATGTTTTCTTCCACCGAAAATATCTTGACCAGTCCTCCTGTTTTTGCTCCGACATAAAACAGATGTTCTTCGGGTTCCGGTTTGGGATTAGTCGATTTTTTGTCGCAAGATGAAAGGACTAAAATTACGCAAATGATTGAAATAAAATATTTTAACATAAAATCACCTCCTGATTTGGCATGGTCGGT
>JBDRRI010000366.1:0-4268 GCA_043825815.1 Candidatus Zixiibacteriota bacterium | reverse complement strand
ATCTTCTGCTGTTTAGTCTTTCCCCTCTTCCTTCGGGAATAACGGCTTGGCGAGGTCTTCGGGCAGTACAACGCGGGGTTTGAAAAAGCCCAGATAACGCTGATACCATTTCCAATTTTTCTTTTCCACTTTCATAAATTTCTTAATCGCCCGCTCGCGCTCATATAAAACGGCATCATACTTTTCTATTTTTAACAGAAGATTTTCAACGTTCTCACGGCGCTCCATCGCCAACCGGAAATTTTCATAATCTTTGAAATTGAAAATTGTCTGCACAATCGGCTCAAAAAAAACCATCGTCTGCGCGCCGATATAATTAAGCGGCTTGACCGACTCCAGAAATAAAATCGCCGGCACCGCCATCCGCCAGCTGACCACCTTCTTGGCCACCTTTTCCATGACCGCATCTTCCTCGGCTGGGATCGACTCCCGCTTCCCGCCCTCGGGCTCATCCGCGCCGGATTTAAATAGTGACATTTATGACGCCCCCTCATCGGTCAAAGTTTTTTGCGCCTCCATAATCCGTTTCACCATCGCATCGACCTCATGCTTGTTGCCCTCATATTTAACATACAAACCGCGGAAATTTTCCATCCGGGTCCGGCGGGCAAATGGTGACAGAAGCACCCCGTTCTTATCGGGATAGTACGTCCGGTACTGCGGCCATTCCTTGGTTAGCGTCTGCATCGTCGTTTTAACAATAATCTTTTTGCCGGTCAATTTATATTTTGTCGGGAAATAATACGATGACATCGAACCATATAAAAACAGGCCGGATAACACCGTCAGCAATTTGGAATAGGTTACGAACCAGACTACAACGACCAGAATAATCAGAAACAGCGTGACAAGAACTGTCACTTTCATTCTTCGTTTGGCCGGATGGCAGACCCATTCAAGCGCCTCGCCGGATTCCTCTTCAGTGTTCTCATTTGATATTGATGGTTTGCCAAGCTCAAGCGAAAGCTGTTCTTTGTCTTTCTCTTCGGACATGATTTTATTTCTTTAATTCGTCAGGATTGGGCATCCGATAGCGCTCTTTTTTAACCTTCTCCATCATTTCCATCATCTCTTTCGGCTCAATCACCTTTTTGTCAATCAACAGGCGCACCAGCGCTTCCTGGGCCAGGTTATTCGACAGCGCCAATTCTTCGAAAGAAATATCGCGCTCCTTGCCGTCAACAATCATCTTTAAGGCAAACTTTTTTTCATCAGTCATTATATTGCTCCAATTATTCCAGGACAACCCGAACCGGTTGTTCGTTTTCGACAGTATAAATCGGCAATTCGATATTTTCGCGATGCTCCCCGAATGTCACCATCCCGGCAAGCCCCTGAAACATATTAATATGCGACAGGTACAAACCGATTTCTTCGCGGGAATAGTTATCGTTGGCCAAAGCTTCGCAGATGAGGCTCATCGCATCGTACCCCAGCGCCTCCAATCGACCCGCCTGACGGCCATGCTCCCGATCGAATTCGGCGGCAAATTGCACCGCTTCCTCCGACTGCATATTACCCAGCAATCCCGAAGAAAAATAGCAATCCCGGGTCACCTGCGTTCCCAAATTATAAACACTACTGCTTCCCCAGCCGTCGCCGCCCAGATAGGTAGTATTCAGATTATAAAAATTAATCTGAGGCAGTAATTGCCGAAGTTGACCCGCCTCAGCCGGAATAAATATGCAATCGATCCAAACCGGCACTTCCTCGGCATCAATCGTATCGCCGTTATCATTAATAAAAAATATCGAATCAAGCAGATCGCCTAAAATAAGCGATTTCAAATCGCGAACATACGGCCCAAAATCGGTCTCCTTCGGGCGGAATGATTCCACGCCCAAAATTGTCCCGCCCAACTCTTCAAATCGGTTCTTAAAGGCCCGCGCCATTCGCATATAATCGGTCGTGGCCGGAGTAATAATCGCGGCTGTATCGGCCTTTAATCGTTGGACCGCAAAATCAGCCATCCGCAGACCCTGCCATTCAAGGTTGGGCTGAAGTTGAAATGAACTGGGTGATAATTCGGTTAACCCGCTTTGCGACGCGGCTGGAATTACTAATGGCATATCGGTACACGATAGTACGGCCGAAGCCAGCGCGGCCGCATCCGAAGTCAACGGGCCGATTACCGCCGTTAAACCGTCATCAGACATCTTCTTCACTGCCCGGGCCGCTTCCATATTATCCCCGCGCGTATCATAAATCACCGGATTTAAAACCTTGCCGGTAGCCTCCTGATAATGTTTTATCCTCAAACGAATACCGTCCAGAATCTGTTCGCCGTATCTTTGAAGATCGCCCGAAAGCGGAAGGGCAATGCCGATTTCAACTTTTTTCCGAAGACTCATATCGGCGCGGCTGATCAGCTGTTGCGCCTCGGCAGTCGAACAGGATGACAACAGATTTTTAACCATCGGATAATTACCCTGATCGAAGAGTGTCTTTCCAATCGCCACAAGCAAATCACAGCGTTTTGCTTCCGGGATAGACGATGATCGGGCCAGAGTCAGAATCGTTGAGGATCCGGTTGACGCCGCTTCGGAAATAGATTGCAATATTAATCGATCCAGTTCCGCATCGGCCGAAATATTATAAGCCTGAAAATAGGCTCTCAGCGCTCGATCCGGTTTTTCCAAACGGTAATAATTATTGCCTGTAAAGTATTCTGCGTATGGAAGGTATCCCGAATTCTTGAAATGATCATTAAAATCCGCTAAAGTATTTAAAGAGGTACTGAAATTACCAAGATAGTACTCGCATTTGCCTCTGAAAAATAGATACCGATCAAGATTATCGCTATCCGTGTTTTCCAGGCATAATCTCGAAAGAAGATGAAACGCCTCGGCATAATTGCCATCCTGCATCAGATGATAGGCATTATCGAACGTCGCCTCGGCTTCCGAGGCATAAATTCCGCCGGCCAACATCAACAGGACCGCAAATATTATCAGAATGTATTTAATACTCTTCACCATCCCTTATTATAAAGAATACTTGCCAAAATCTTCCGGGTTAATTTTCTTCAGGCGGTCAGCCAAAGATTCCGAATCCGGCTTGCCCTCCTCCTTCAAATCCTCCCCCGAAAAATCCAAATCAAACAGATCTTCATTTACAAAAATCGGCGCTTCCATTTTAAGTGCAATCGCAATGGAATCCGAAGGCCGGGCGTCTATTTTATGCTCCACGCCATTGATTTCGACAATAACGACCGCATAAAAAGTTTGCTCCCGAAGTTCCACTATTTCGACCCGATTAAGTCTGGCCGAAACATTTTCAATTACCGACTTAAGCAAATCATGGGTCATCGGTCGTTTGGGCGCCACGCCGGACATCTCCATCGCAATCGCCCAGGCTTCGGAATGACCGATCCATATCGGAAGGACCTTATCATCATCCACCCGATTGAGAATTACAACCGGGGAGTTGGTTGTCATATCCAAAGCCAGACCGTCTATTTTAACTTCAATCAAAGCCATAAATTAGGCTTTCCGAATTACCCACAATTTAATATTGGCAATCACGTCCTTATCAATCTTGACCGGGACGGTATAAACGCCCAGTGATTTAATCGGCTCATCCAGAAGGACATTTTTCTTATCGATTTTAACGCCCTCATCAGCCAGAAGATCAACCACATTCTGGGATGTGACCGAACCGAAGATTTTATCTTCTTCACCAACCAAAACTTCGCTTGTTAATGACAATTTTTCAAGCATAATTTTGGTTTTTTCAGCTTCGCGCATTTTCTTGCGAAGTCTGATATCATTCTGTTTTTCAATCTCGCCGATGGCCTTAAGATTGCCTTTGGTCGCGGGAATCGCAAGATTGCGCGGAATCAGGAAATTGCGGCCATATCCCAATTTCACCTCAACCGTCTGTCCCACTTTGCCAAGCTTGGCAATATCCTGACGGAGTATAACTTTCATATCTCTATCCTTTCAAACACTGAATTCTAACCAATAATTTTGGCTCTCACTTTTCTAAAATCAAAATAAGAGTCAAACAGTCCCGCAATTGCCGCGAAAATCAACCCCGGCAGTTGCAGAAAGATAAATCCTACATAAAATAAAATTCGCATAAATCGAGAAAGCTTGATTTTTTTTAGATAAAATTCAAACAAAGCAAATCCGAAAGCGGCATAAAAGAATCCGATAAAGAATATCATATTATCAGCTACAATTTTCATCGAATTATCCCCAATCAGCCGTATTATTATACTGAATCCTAAAAGGTAAACATAATAATAAGGCATCTTCCAATAGATA
>JBDRRI010000365.1:0-4760 GCA_043825815.1 Candidatus Zixiibacteriota bacterium | reverse complement strand
TCATTGGCCATGTTGGCGGCCGTTTGAACATTTTCAGAATCTTTTTTCATATCATTTTTCCCCGTTTCTCCGCTTTGGCATCCCGAAACCGACATTATAAATAATAGCGCCATGGTGGTAATTATTTTAATCATCTTTCACCTCATTTATAAAATGTGTAATTAATACGGGAACCGAATTACAATCTGATTGTTATTTTTTATAACAGGTGAAAAGGTTATATGATAAATTCAGAATTTAAAAAAAGACCATCCCGGCAAATATTATCGCTGGCCTTGTGGCTGATTCTGACCTTTACCGTTTCCTTTATTGCTTCACGATTTATGCCGGGTGAGTGGTATCAAGGCTTAGTTAAGCCGAGCTGGAACCCGCCCAACTGGATATTCGGCCCGGTTTGGACGTTATTATATACATTAATGGCAGTCGCCGTTTGGCTGGTCTGGAAAGAACGCCATAAAGATAACATAAAGTCAGCTATTATTCTTTATGCCCTTCAACTCTTTTTAAACGGAATCTGGTCATTTATTTTTTTCGGACAGGAACTGATTGGCCTGGCGCTGGTCGATATTCTAATTTTGCTTATTCTTATAATCGCAACTCTATTGAACTTTTATAAAATCAATCGAACCGCCGGAATACTGCTGATTCCCTACCTGATCTGGGTTGGCTTTGCCTCTGCGCTTAATTTCAGACTCTGGCAACTAAACGGTTAAGCCAATGCTAACCATTTTCTCACGCTGTTAAAAAAGCACCAATAGCAGATACTGCGGCCATGTTAATCGATAAAATCCATAAATAAAACAGCAAGCCGACTTTACCCGTTTCCATTTTTGTAATCGTGCGGTATTGGCCAATATATTTGAAGATATACAGTCGGGTCAGAATAAAGCTGGTAGGGATTTTCCATCTATTAAGTTGTGTTGTTATCATCAAACTGAACGTAACATTGGCAAAAGCAAATATGATAATAAGAATTACAAATAAATAAAACATCATCGCCTCCTTTATTTAAAAGCGAACATGATCTATTAAATATACTGTTTTAGTATTAAATTATTCTATAGAAAGTGAAAAAAAGACTATCATGGATTCGTCAAAGTCCCGAGAATATAATGGACGAATATCCTGAGTCCTAAAAGAAACCCGGTTACCAATAATATAAATATCCCAAATTGTGTACATAAAAAAATACGCCATCAGGGATTCGAACCCCGGACCCGCTGATTAAGAGTCAGCTGCTCTACCAACTGAGCTAATGGCGCATTCAATGTTCGTAGCATATTTTTCCACCGTAAGCAGTGGAATACCACGATATGTTTTTGGGTGGCTGGCACCCAATTCTTTTCTTACTCCGGCAGTCATAATTGGTGGTTGGACCTATATGACTTTCACGGAAAAAAATTATGGTGAGGGTGGAAGGTCTCGAACCTTCGACCCTCTGCTTAAAAGGCAGATGCTCTACCCCTGAGCTACACCCCCGCCATAAAAGTCTATTATAATATAAAAAAAGACTCGAATGTCAAACGGTTTTTTGACTATTTTATGCCTAATAATTCAACATCGAAGATCAAAGTCGCTTTGGGCGGAATTACTTTCGGATAGCCGCGATCGCCATAGGCCAAATTCGATGGGATTGTGAGTTTCCGCTTGCCCCCGACTTGCATTGTCATAATCCCTTCATCCCAGCCCTTAATCACCTGGCCGGTGCCGATAACAAATTCAAACGGTTGGCCGCGATCGACCGAACTGTCAAATTTCTTGCCATTGACCAGCGTTCCTGTATAATGAACCACAACGGTTTGGCCCTTTTTCGGCGATGCGCCTTGGCCAACGACCATATCGACATATTTTAGACCGGAGGCGGTTGTGATCTCTTCCGGAGTCTCAGCCATTTTTCCTTCCTTAACCGGAGCCTTTTTCGCTTCCACCTTCTGAGCTTCCATCTTATCCGGGGCTTGTACTTCTTCGGCCACAGGCTTATCCTTATTCACCTCAGTTGAATCAGACTGGGCCAACGATAATGAACCGAAACAAACAAAAACCATCAAGGCCATCATTAAGGTTAAATTTTTCATATCAGCTCCTTAAATTAATATTCGTGACTCATAATAACATATACACAATCATTTGTCTATAGCCTAATTTTTTTCAAAAAAAACCGGATACTCAGAAAGCATCCGGCTTTATATATAGAATATTTAATATTTTTACTTTTCAAGAAGCAGGGTTTCATACTGGTCGACTAAATCCGAAAATATCTTCATGGTATAATCAAATGGTTCGGTGGTTGTGAAATCGATACCTGCGTTCTTGAGGATATTTATCGGATAGTCGGAGGTGCCGACTTTGATAAATTCCATATAAGCTTCTTTCGCACCCGGTTCTTTATCCAAAATACGCTGAGCCAGCATCTGTGACGCGGCAAAACTGGTCGCATACTGGTAAACATAATATTGGCGATAGAAATGGCCGATTCTCAAACCACCCAAATCGCGGCCTTCGGGAATAAAGTAATCGGGACCGTAATATTTTTCATAGACATCGCGATAAAATTTGCGAAGAGTTTCGGATGATAACTGGCCACCCTGTTCGACAGCGTCGTGAATATTCAATTCATATTCCGAGAAGAAGAGCTGAACAAAGAAGGTTCCTATGAACATGTTGATATAATGATCGAGGATATAGAGCTTTTCTTCTTTGGTATTGGCCTTGTCGAGCATGTAATGAATCATCAGCGCTTCGTTACAGGTAGAAGCAACTTCGGCTGCGAAAAGAGAATGACCGGTGTAGGTGTATGGTTCATTCTCATTGGTGTAATACATATGCAGAGCATGGCCAAGTTCATGAGCCAAAGTGAAAACATTGTCAAGTGAGTTGGCCCAGTTCATCAGAATAACCGGATGTCCCAGATAGGAACCCCAGTTATATCCGCCGGAACCTTTCCCCTGAGTTTCGTAGACATCAATCCAGCGAGAATCGATCGCCATCTGAAGTCTTTTCTGATATTCCTTGCCGAGCGGAGCCAGAGCTCCGACCGTCATTTTCGCGGCATCGTCATAAGCGTAATCGGTCTGGATATTTTCAACCAACGGGACAGACATATCGAAACCGAAGAGGGTATCGACGCCGAGGGCCTCTTTTCTGATTTTAGTGTATTTATGAAGGGCGCTTAGATTGTTGTTGGCCGACTTGATAATGTTATGGAAGACATCGGTCGGGATATTATTGCCATCGAGAGAGGCCTCGAGGCAGCTGTTATATCCGCGCGCCTGAGTCAGGAACCAGTCTTTCTGAACGGAGGCGTTTAAGGTTGCGCCGAGAACATTGATATAACCTTTATAAGCATCATTGTAAGTTTCACTCGCTTGACGGCGGACATCGCGGTTTTTCGATTCAAGTAAACGGCTGTAACGTCCGCGAGTCAGTTCGATCTCGTTACCATCTTCATCGATCGTGGTACCGAAGGTGATATCGGCATCATCAAGCATTGTGAAAATATCGCTCGGTCCGCTGGTGACTCGACCGGCCAAAGCGAGGATTCTTTCCTCGGCTTCACTTAAGACATGCTCCTGTCGACGGAAGAGATCGCTGAAATAGTGCTTATAAACGGCCAATTCGGCATTCTCTTTCATAAAGGCATCGATTTTTTCCTTGGGGATAGTGAGCAGTTCCGGCTCGATATAAGCCGTTACCTCGCCGGCTACTGAGTAAGTGGAAAAGGCGCGTTTGGCCATTTCCTGATATTTGCCGACTCTATTATCTTCGTCCCGTTTCAAACCGGAATAAACCCAGAGACGGTGAATCAACATGCCAATCGTATCGTTGAGTTTGAAACATTCGATCATCGTTTCGGCCGAGGAACCGAGTTTCCCTTTGAATTCATTCATCTTGGGAATCATCGCTTCCACTTCAGTCATACTCGCTTCCCAGTCCTCATCGGAAGCGAAATATTCGGTTAAATCCCATTTGTACTTGTCTTCGATCTGATCGCGTGTCGGCGCTTCATCTACCTGAGCTAAAGCTGGCAAATAGAGAGCCAAAACAAACAGAATTGAAAACAGGATTGAGAGTGAGCGTTTAAATTCTCTGGAATTCATGTAGAAATCTCCCTGTTAGGTTAATAATATATTTAAGTAACTAATTCGCACACTTATAGCTTCCTAATATTGAAAATATACGGAAATAATCAAGAGTAGGTTGCGAGATATTTGAATTTAATTTCATTTAATAACTTTTAAGCAGATAATTATATGACTTCTCGTATAGCGATTCCGCAAGTTTATCGGAATTTTCAATAAATTTCCTAATATATTGACCGCAGTTGCTTCCGATTAGATTTTCTTCCAGTTCCCCTATAGAAATTATAACCTCGAATTCTTTTTTAAGATTATTCAATAATTGATTTGATTCATCCAAAAGTGACACCAAACCGTCATTTAGATTATTTTTTTGAGCGGTAATAGTCGGATTAACCGGTGTTAATTTTAATAGGAATTTTGATGGATCAAAATATTTCGCCAGAATATTCAAATCTATAGGACTGTTTTTTTCTAAGGCGAAATTCAGGGATATTTTTTTATCCCCGGTTTTAAAGAATTTATCCCCATATAGGGCAATCTTTTCAAAACTCCATTTCTTGACCGGAATTAAATCATCGCGCGTCTTCATATCGGTCGAATGAATCGAAAATTGCATCTGAAATTTTCCGTTACCATATAGACTATCTTTAATATCAATCAATTCATCAAAAAACTTATCGG
>JBDRRI010000364.1:0-4042 GCA_043825815.1 Candidatus Zixiibacteriota bacterium | reverse complement strand
GTATTTGCCATATCTATTTTATTTTTTATTCTTTCTTCTTCTTTTAATGACTTAAAATGGAAATTTAATGCCTTTTTTGAATCTCCTTTGTTTTTATATGCAATTCCAATAAGAGAATAGCTTTCAGACATCATAGTATCTATTTTATTGTTTTTTGATTCTCTTATTGCTTTTTCCGCATATTCAATTGCTTTGTCCGGATCAGACTCAATATACCAGTCTGAAATTATGTTATTTAATTCAATTCTTTTTTTAGCTGATTTTTCAGTTTTTAAAAGATTAGTTAAGGAATCTGTATAATTGTCTGAAAACAAAAATACAGGTATAACCAATATAAGCAAAAATGCAAGAATGGATTTCATATTTTTTAAATTTTAATATCTGTTTCCATCTAAGTCTTCTGTTTTTTTTCTATATTTTTATCCCCATTATCGTTATATCAGACACGAATTGCACGAATTTTCACGAATTATTATCGAAATTCTCATATTTTTACTCCCATTACTGTGATATCATCTGCCCCGATTTCCTTCGTTATCGGGATTAATTCGACTATTGATTTCAGTTCCTGAAACCAGAGTCTCATTGAATCTGTTCATATTTTAATTCCCATTATCGTTATATCATCTGTTTGTTCGTATTTTTCTTCATGACCGGTCATCCAGTCCGTAATAGTATTGTCCAATATCTCGTGTTGTTCTATCATTGGTTTGGATGATATTTCAAGTAATAGCTCTTTAAGCTTTTTAGACATGAATTTTTTGCCTTTCGGGCCTCCGAACTGGTCTGGGTAGCCGTCACCGATTAAGTAGATTAAATCGCCTTTAGTTAGCTGTATTTCGTGTAAGGTGAACCTGTCCATCTTTTCATAGATAGCAATCGGCATTTTATCGGGTTTTATGTCTGTAAATTCTCCGTTTCTTACCAATAAACAGGGATTATTAGCTCCTGACCATTGTAATTCAAAGGTTTCTTTGTTTATGGAACAGAGCGACATATCCATCCCGTCTTTTTGTTCTCCGGGTTCTCCTTTTTGTCCGAGGGCTTTGATTACTTCTTTACGTAATTTACGTAAAATTACGTCTGGTTGTGTAACGTATTCTTTTATGACAATTTCTTTCAGCATACTCATGCCCATCATACTCATAAACGCACCAGGAACGCCGTGGCCTGTACAGTCGGCAACGGTTATTACAATTTGGTTTTCTACTTCGGCGTACCAGTAGAAGTCGCCGGAAACCACGTCTTTGGGTTTGAAGAGTACGAAAATGTCACTCAGGCTCTTTTTAACAGGGCTTAAATCGGGCAATGCTGATGTCTGGATGCGTTTTGCATAGTTAATGCTGTCGGTAATCTCTTTATGTTGTTCACGGATATATTCTTCAGCTTCTTTTATCTTGGTAATGTCAGATTCTATGGCAACAAGTTTTTTGAGCCTGTAGCCCAGTCGTTGGATATTGTCTTGCGTCGCATGGAGCTGTGTACCTTGCAGTTGCGTCGGAAGTTGCGACGCTTTCGCAGACGAGACTGCGATCCCCCGACTGAAGTCGGGGGTTACAAATATTTCGCCCCTATCGGGGCTTTGCTCCTCATCCGGAACATAATACAGCTCATTTTCAGCAACAGGTCGCAGTTCAGTATCAAAAATAGGTGTCAGGGTGGTTTGCAACCAGATAGTTGCGCCGGTTTCTTTTATAAACTGCGAATTATAGGTAATGCTACGGTTGTGTTCTACGGCCTCGTTTACAACTTCTTTGAAATCAGGGTTGGAGCTGGTTTCGTAAATGGTTTTGCCGTGTTTTTCAGTAAACTGTTCAAGTGTTAAACCATACAACCTTTCAAAGCCACGGTTTACCCATTCGAATGTGCCGTCTTTGTCGCAGATAAGTACACCATTTTCCGTTTCGCTGGCTACGATACTCAGTTTTTCCAATTCCTGTTTTTGTTCCATGACAAGGTCGCGCTGGGCTGCAATTTCATCCCGCTGCGTCTCAATCTCGTCACGCTGGGCTGTAATTTCCTCATTTTGCTGGTTCAGTTCTTCATTTTTTTCGCTTATTTCCAATGTTGCTTTCCGTACTTCAATAACAAGCTCTTTTTGTCTGCGGCGCATAGCAGCCGTTCGCCAGCGGTAAATACCAAACAACGCCAATACAGCGAAAGTAATATAGATTGTTCTAAACCACCACGTAAGCCACCAGGGCGGACGGATTTCAAAGGTATAGGTAAATTCCTTGCTCCAGTATCCTTCGCCGTTCATGGCTTTTAGCCTGAAAGTATATGTGCCATGAGGAAGATTGCCATAAGATGCATACGTTCTATTGGTTATAGCACTCCAGTTTTTATCCATACCCTCAAGCATGTATTGATATTTTACTTTCTTTGGCTGATTCATTGTAATACCTATAAAATTGAAAGTAAGGTTATTGTTGTTGTATGCAAGGCTTAAATTCTCAGGCAAACAATACCAGCGGGTAAGGCCGTCAAACTGGAAATTGCCGACTTCTATCCCGTTATCAAGAGTATAGCTTGTATCCCTGCTTTTATCAAGATTTACCCATTGTACTGACTCTCCAAACAACTCAATGCCTGTAAGTTGTACATTTGGAGGAATAGTATCGGGAACATAACCTTCGGGGTGATAAGCCGTTAACCTATCGTTGGCTGCTATCCAGATAGTACCGTCAGATGCTTCATACACATTTTTACCGGTATTACCACCATTCACTCCTATGCCCAAAAAGCCATCATCATAGCCATAATTTTTGAAAAACACTTCATTTTCAGCAAGTTCAGTTCCATTTTTCTTGCAAATGTCAATTTTTTTCACTAACTTCGCCCTTTTTAGCGCAGGCAGTTTGCTGAGGCCAAAACGGGTGCCAAGCCAAAGACAATCATTCTTGTCGAAGCACATCCCAAATACATAATTATTCGATAAGCCTTCCTTTTCGGTAAAATGCGTGAACGTTTTTCCGTCGTATTTCGATACCCCTCCGCCAGAAGTGCCGAACCAGAGGTTTCCCGAACGGTCTTCAAGGATTGACAAGACTATATTATTCGATAAGCCTTCCTTTTCGGTAAAATGCGTGAACGTTTTCCCGTCGTATTTGCTTACTCCGCCAGAAGTGCCGAACCAGAGGTTTCCCGAACGGTCTTGTATCATGCATCTTATTACGTCGTGTTTTAAACCCTGAAGTTTGCTGAAAGAACTGAAGTTTTCGGGATTCCGGTCGCGTATATAAGGGTCTTTGGCAATTGTTATTTCGGGTATGCCGGCGGTTATTACCGGTACGGAATCGAAGTTGATGGGGACAGTTTCCGGTTTTAAAATAGTGTCCTCTCCGGGAGTTAATACAAGGGGAGTTCCTGCAGGTATTTTTTTAATTTCAGGGATTTTATGAATATTGGTATTTGTCAGAACCACCTTAGGTTGTCCGGCTATGTATTTTTGCGGTAAGGGGACATTGTCCTGGCCGGGAGTAATAATTGTAAGGGAGTCGGGGTTAATTTTAATAATCACGGGCGTTGCAGAAGTGTCGGTTTTTGGTTGCCGGTTTCTGGTTGCCGGTTGCCGGTTGCATGAGGCCAAAACCATTGTCAGAATTAAAAATATACCGATGTAAATTCTTATGTATTTGATTAATTGCATAATGTTTTTTTTAATATAATACTCAAAAATACCATATTTTTTGAGTATGTAAACAATTAGAATAAAAATTATCTGTATTATACTCCTCTCCCGTACAGTTATCGGGAGGGTATATTGAAGCTGCTACGCAGCAAAAATATAAAGCGATATAGATATTTCAAAATCTTATTTTAACGGTATAACTTGCCCCAGAGGGGCTTTCTGCTTATAACAATAATGGTACATCAGATAAACAAAGATATACAGGACGCTCCGCTGGAGCTAAATTAATGTTATTAACTGATGTTACGCAAAATAACATATTTACATTTTTTAAGATTCCTCATTTCATCCCGAAAGCTTTCGGGATTCCATTCGGAATGACATGGCCTGTGATGCATGTATGAGGGAGAG
>JBDRRI010000363.1:0-2501 GCA_043825815.1 Candidatus Zixiibacteriota bacterium | reverse complement strand
CAGTGAAATTAACTTTGGTTTTTTCACCAAATCAGCCCTATCTATCATCTTAGTATTTATTAATTTCAGAAATGACTTCAGCCCCAGAAAATTCTCATACATTAATAAATATGGTAATACCATGGCGCTGAAGTGTTTTTCATCTCTGGAATAATAATCGTATCTAAGCATTTCTTTTCTTCCATCTGGCGGGAGACTCCGTTGGTGGTGAGGCCTGATCAATCTTATTTGTCTCAACTGCATATCGTTTTACTGCTTTTCCAATAACGGCACGCCAATTTCTTGGTGACCATTCCTGTAATTCTTCTATTACGACAGGTTCTTGTTTTTTAAGCAGTTCAACAATTCTTAGCGTATTGAAAAGGTTTCCAGGGACGCTATTTACAGCCTTCTCAATCATCTCATTTGTTAAATCGTCATGCAATGCCATTTTAATCCTCCTTTGATTATGGTTGTTTCAATAAAACGCATTTGAATATAACCTTAGTCCTGAGGTTTTACAAGTAAATTTTTAGGTAATCGAAGAATATCTCTATTCTGACTGATTGTCAGACTTGTTGACCTTCTTCATCAGCATCTCCACCGGTGTGAGATACTTTTTCTCACTGTTGCACTGCTTGCATGACGCAACAATGTTGCCCTTGTTACTTCTACCGCCTCTTGATACCGGCACGATATGGTCCATCGTCAACTCTTCCCGGGAAAATTGCTTGCCGCAATAATGACAAATACCGGCATTGAGCTGGTTCTGCCACCACTGGCTCTTGCGCAGCGCTTTGGCTTTCGCCCGTTCCCGGATGATATGCTTGTCATCTTTTTGAATATTGATCCAGTCGCTCATGCGGGAAAGTTAAGCGTTTTCCCGCTTTATTGGAAGGATTGAATCTGATCGACGACACCAACGATAATCGACCGCAGAGGCGCGGTTTTATCGCCGATGATCTGCCGGGCGGAATTGCCTTCATCGATAATCAAGACAGTTTCGCCGGCGCCGGCGCCAACCGAATCAATGGCGATTAAATAATTGCCGGTGGCCTGGCCATTCAGAGACAGACGATCCACCATCAGCAGGCGTTTATTATCATAAAATTCATGATTGATTGTGGAGACAATCGAACCGCAAACCCGTCCCAGAATCATACCGCCTCCTCTTCAATGAGTTTGACATCATCGACGATTCCGATAATCGTCGCATCCACCGGAACAAAGACCGTTTCCAACGCCATTGCCGCTTCCCGTCCGCCTTCATAATAGATCAGTTCACCGGGTCCCGCCATACGGGTAGAATCGGCAGCGACCAGTGGTTTCCCAACTGCTTCCTGATTTTTGCTCAGCGGTTGTACCAGAAGCATCGGTACTCCTTCCAGACCTTCATAAGCGACACAGGGCGTCACGGTTCCAATCACTTTTCCCAACAGCATCAGAGTTCCCCGCCTTCCAGTTTTTTCAGGTCGTTTTTACTAAAATACGAACTGCGATCCAGTTGTTTGGCCATATCGGAATGGAGGTTGGGAATCAATGATTCATTCAATATAACCGAAGGATCGGCGAGTACTTTCCTGGAAATCTCCAACGCTTCAGTGACCTCTTCCACTTTTCCGTTATAAAGGACGAACGCCTTTCCGCCAATGTCATCCGCCAGACGAATTTCAACAATTTTGATCCGGGTACTTTTAACAGCGGCATCCGCCGATTGAATTGTCGCCGCAACTGAGGATGTTTCGAACACGCCCAGTGCTTCATCGACGCAGGCTGATCGTTTTCCCAAAACGGCATCATTGACACACTCATGAACATCAGGCAGCAGGACCTTGTCAATTACCTGGTCCCCACCGACTGTAAGTCCTTTATGGAAAGCCTCTTCGACCGAGGCCACACTACCGCCAAAGAGAATCAGGTATTTGCCATTATGCACTGTTCCGGCCTTGAGGACCGAAATCGGCGCCACTTTCACCATGGCGTCGCCGGTCAGAATTCCGGCCGCGATATTAGATAATTCAATAAGTGCTAAAGCGGGGTATTTTTTCATTAGACAATCCTAAAATGATCGACAAGAACGCAACGTCTTTCCCGGGAAAAACTGCGCGGACCTGTCAGGCCTTCGCCGGTCGGACTGGCGATAGAAAAGCTGCAGTAACCCTCGCCGCCAAATCCCAGACCGGAATACGCGGGCCCGTTTTTCACAAAAATACTGCAATTCATCTCCCGGGCCATACGGCTGAGATTATCAAGATTTTTTGAATGCATAATCGCCGAATGTCCAAAGCCGTGTTCGGCTTTTTTGGCAATATCAATCGCTGAATCGGCGTCGGGCATCCTGACCACCGGCAAGACCGGCATCATCTGCTCCGTCCAGACCAGCGGATGATCTTTTTCCACCGGCAAGATGGCAAGACGAATGTCATCCGCTACCTGCATCCCGATCTTCGAGAGAATTTCACCGGCATTTTTACCAATCAATGATTTTTCCATTTTCGCCGGTTTTCCGGGACCGTTGGTTT
>JBDRRI010000362.1:0-3818 GCA_043825815.1 Candidatus Zixiibacteriota bacterium | reverse complement strand
ATAATTTTAAAATCAGTTTCGCTTAACTCCGAATAGTCATCATTTGGTTGAAACTCCTCGGAACCGATGATATCTTTCCATGCCAATTGTATTAAACGGGATGATTCTGATTTGTCGAGATTGGTGCAGTTGGCTCTGTGGACCTTGATAATATTGTCGTAACTAAAATACCCGATAATTTCATCATTCTCGGACGGTTGGCAACATTTAGCCAGAATATAATCATCTTTGAGTATCATGCTGTAAATCTACTAAAATTTCAGAGGCAATCAAATAATTTCAGGCAAAAAAAACGAGGCCGTTTTTTCGGCCTCGTTTGAAATTACAAAAACAATCGGTTTATAATTGGCCCCAAATCTTAATTTCGACGCGACGATTTTTAGAACTGGCGTCCTTTTCATCGGGAAGTGCGATCGGCTTGGTTTTACCATGGCTGACCGTAAACATACGATAAAGAGCAATACCGAATTGGTCGACAGTATATTTCTTGACAGATTCGGCTCTCTGCATTCCAAGCATCATATTATATTTGGCCGAACCAGATTTGTCGGTATAGCCGGCAATCTCCATCAAGGAGCGCGGATAGTCGATCATTTTCTGGCCGATTGCCTCCAACTGATCCTTGGCAATTTGAGTCAAATCATAGGAATCATAATCAAAATTGATTGTAACCGAAGCAATAACCTGATAGTTTTCGAATCCGGCCGATTGCTTCAAGGCTAATTCGGTTTTTTCATTAAGATTGGCGCTCATGGCTTGAAGCTTTTTAATCTCATCGGCAGTCAACCCTGAGGTTGCCTTAAGATTGTTAATCTCCGCTTCGTGGCTGGTCTTTAGAGCGGTTATCTGCTCATCGACATAACCTTTACTGGCGCATCCGGAAATCAGGAAGGCCGCGACAATCGCCAAAATGAGAAATAATCTCAACCTCATAAATCCCCATCCTTTCAATAAATTTAAGTTTACTTATTTTCTTACAAGTTGCACAATGATATAAACTTTAGAAGTTCCAAAGTCAAGATAAAATAATATTTTTATTGCTTAATTGCGCCCGAAGTAATCCCGGACACAATTTGTCTTTGAAACAATAAAAAGACTATTAAAACCGGGATGACGGCCAGGGTGGAGCCAGCCATAAGATGTTGCCAGTCAATTGATTGATGACCCATATACAAGGCCAGGCCAACCGGTAAAGTACGAACCGATTCCGATGATGTCAATATGAACGGGAATAGAAAAGCGTTCCAATTAGTAAGAAAGACCTGTATGGCCAAAACCGCCAGGGCCGGCTTGCAAAGCGGCATAACTACCCTAAAGAGGATGCGGAATTCTCCGGCGCCGTCTATCCTGGCCGCCTCTTCCATAGAACGGGGAAGAGTATCAATATACTGCTTTATCAAAAAAATGCCGATAGGGTTAACCAAAAATGGCAAAATTAAAGCGCCATAGCTGTCATATAGTCCAATCTTATTAATAATTAGATAAAGAGGTATAATTATAATATGGGCCGGAATCATTAAAACAAAGATAACCGAGTAGAATAATAATTTGCGACCGGGAAAAATTCGGCGCGACAATGAATATCCAACCATAAAACAAAAAAGTATATTTCCCGAAGTCACAATTAATCCCACGACAACCGAATTAAAGAAATACTTTAACGTAGAGCCATTAACAAATAATTCATAATATGTTGTAAAGGTAATATTTGATGACAGGAAATTATTGAATGATAATGAGAGTTCGCTGGGAAGAATAGATACCCGGAACATCCAGATTAAAGGGAAAATCATAACGGCCAGAATTATAATTAAGATGGCATATTTAATAGTCTTCATCGCAATTCCCTTTGACGGAGCAGGCCAAATTGTATGAAGGAAAACATGGCAATTATAAGAAAGAGAATATACGCCGCGGCCGAGGCATACCCAAATTCAAATCGAGATAACCCTGATTCATAAACAAAGTAAACAGCCGTCGAAGATCCATAATTACCCTTGGTCATCACAAATATTTCCACAAAAACCTGAAAGGACTTTATTGTATTTATAACAATAATAAACAGCGCCACCGGTTTGAGAAGCGGCAGAGTAATAGAAAAGAATTTTCGAATTGCCCCGGCGCCCGCTATTTCCGCCGCTTCATATAATTCATCCGGTATTGATTTCAATCCGGCCAGAAATAGCAGCATATAATAGCCAACCGACATCCATACATCCATGGCCATTATTGAATACAGGGCCGTATTTTTGGATAACAGGAATCCATTGGCGGGCGGATCCATTCCGAGCATCTCGGTTAAAAGATAAATATATCCGCCTCGTGAATAAAGATTAGTAAATATCAGTGCAATGACAACCATCGATGTAATCGAGGGCATAAAATAACCGGATCGGAAAATTGTCCGTCCCGGGAATTTTTTATTAATAAGAAGAGCGAAGAACAGCGAAATTATGGTTGTCACAGGGATTGTCCCCAAGACAAAGATAAAAGTATTTTTTAAGGCCTGCAGAAAATCATTATCAGAAAAAAGCGCTATAAAATTTTTAAGACCGACCCAATTGTAATCCGGTTTCATTAGCCGGTAATCGGTGAAACCGAGATATAATGAATATAAAAGCGGAATCAGCCAAAAAATTAGAAATGTGACAATCCATGGAGATGCAAATAAATAGCCCGTAATACGGCGATTATTCATCTTTTTTATTTAGCACCAAATCTTCAATTTTATGTTTGGCATCGTACAGCGATTCGGCCATAGGCACCCCGTTGAAAAGGACATTTTCAAGGGTTTGCTCAATTATGCCCTCCACATAGACCCATTGGGTCATCGGCGGCGACATTTTGGAAAGATTCATTTGTCTGACAAAAGTATTAAGATTCAAATCGCTGACAAAAAAACTGTCCTGAGCGGCTATCTTGCTTGAGGGATTGGCCGAATAATTGGCTTTGCAGAAAACGAGTTGGTTTTCAGGATTAGTTATATATTTTATAAATTTAGTTGCCGCCTCTTTATTGGGAGAGTTTTTGCTAACGGCGAGATACTCACCGCCGGCAAATGACTTGCCCGGATAATCAAGGCCGGGGAAAATCGATGTCATAAAATTAATTTTCTTCTTCTCATTTTTGATTCGCTTTAAAAGCCAGTCGCCGGAAATAATTACTCCAATTTTACCATCAAGAAAAGCATCTTCCAAGCGCCGCTGAGTATCGACCATGGAACAGCTGTCATTTAGTTCCTTATAAAATTTTAGTGATTTGTAAGCCTTATCGCTGGAAATAACGCAATACTTTCCATCCAGACTCATAATGCGTCCATCTAATGACCAAAAAAATGGAAGCCATTTTTTATACAATCGGTGCTTTTCGGCGGCATTAGAACCAAAGCCATGAATATCTTTGCCAAGCGAATCAATCTTATAGCAAACCTCTTTTAGCATATCCCATTTGTAGGGGACAAAGGTACTGTCAAAGCCGGCCTGCGCCATCAAATCTTTATTGATATATAGAACCCGCGTTCCCAAAATCCATGGCTGAGCATAAATGGAGCTGTCATAAACGGCCGGCGTCCAACCATAATAATTGGCGCTGTCAGCTGTTAAATATTCCGTCAGGTTGGCCAGCTGACCGGTGGTTGAAAATTCTGCCACCCAATCCGAGCCGAGTTCAACTATATCCGGGGCTGTACCCGATGAAAAGGCGATAACGATTTTATCGTGGCCATCGGCCCAGGTCAGATCGGTCAGGTTTATTTTTATATTCGGGTTGTTTGCTTCATAATCGGCAACCATCTGTTCAATGACCGGTTTTATCGTCGG
>JBDRRI010000361.1:0-9277 GCA_043825815.1 Candidatus Zixiibacteriota bacterium | reverse complement strand
CATCCTTCCTGTCTCCAACAATTTCGGATAGATATTCGGCTTTTTGCTTATTCCAGTCAATAAAGAAATAATGACTGAATGAAGGATTAACGTCCAAAGCTATTCTTGGGCTTCCTTTGACTTCTTCGCCAGTATCTTTTTTTAAATGAGTTCCCGCGCCCGCAAAAGCATCAATATAGTAATAATTATAAATGTCCTTTTGTCTTGACAGAATTTTGGAATACTCGACTAAATAGTTTTCCAATATCTCGAGCTTAATTTCAGACCAAAGCCCAATTTCATCTAATTTCATTACTACTCCTTACATAATAGTAAGAATAGTAAATATTTAGGTCAATGACAAATTTATCTTTTATCGAAAAAATAATATGAAATAAAAAAAACAGCCGCTCCTTTTGCGAGCGGCTGTTACCAGATAAACGAAACCGGAGGATTATGGTCAACCGCAATCTGGTGCTTAACGATTTGGTATTTAACCTTAACGCAGGAGGTATTGCCCCGCATTACAACTAATATTATTACGATATTATGGGGACTGCTATTTGCCGAATAATTATCAAAATGGAGAAAAGAAATTACCACAAGAAAAAAAAGACCGCGTATCCGCGGTCCTTAATGCCAAGAGGTAAGTAAATGCTCAAATACAAACTCCGGGCACTGATTTAAACATAATTTATTTAATTAGGTTCCCGATTATAGACCATATCTGTCGAATTTAAAACCGGCGAATTAGCCTTTTTGAAGTTCAATTATCGGAGCTTCCGAGGGACATCCGAGGCGGAATGGAAACCAATGGCCAATCCCGCAGGAGACATACATTTGCGATCGGCCCTGTATATAATCACCCCACAGATAACTTTCCGGATAGAGCCGGTTAAAAACGGAGCGATTGTTAAATCCAACTTGTCCGCCATGGGTATGTCCGGACAGCGTCAGATCCAGATTAATATCGGCGGCGGCGTTAAAGGCATCGGGGCGATGTGATAACATGATTTTAAACGAGTTTTCAGGAGCTTCCCGAAAAGTGGTCTCAACCGATTTTTTATAGAAACTTGAGGCATCGCGGCCCATAACGCGAGGATCATCAATACCGCCCAGAAACAGGTCCGTTTCGCCGACTCTAATATTTAGACCGCTGTTTTTAAGGAGAGGAATCGGGCCGGAATCAAACGCTTTTATAACCTCTTTTATACCCCGATAATATTCATGATTGCCCAGCGAGGCATAGGCTCCATATTCGGGCCGGTGCTCAAAAACGGCGCTGAGGGTATCGGGAAGAATCGAAAGTTCATCGGCAATATCGCCGGTAAAAACGGTCAGATTGGGTTTGAATTGGTCGGCCCGGAGCAGAACCTCTTTTATATCCTCAACGCTTTTATATATGCCGAGATGGGAATCTGACAAATGAAGTATCCGAAAACCGTGGAGATCATCGGGAAGATTAGCGAATTTCATTGGTTTAATATAAATACTGGAGCAGGCGAAAGCCGAGGCCATCCCCGCAACAGCTTTGGAGGCAGAGATTGTCGGAAAAGTTATCGCGACGGTTTTTAGTAATAAGCGACGGGTTCTGTCAATTTTAGGTAATTTATAATCGGCCTCTCCTCCACTATTCTTCTGCGAGCGATTACTTAACCAGTTGAATATTCCCGAAAACGGCAAGGCGAGAATCATCGCCATTGACAGGGTCAGCATAATAATTGTGGCGAGTGCACCGTAATTATAGAGCCACACGGTTTTGGTAATATAACCAATTGACCAGAGAATTACCGATATCACGCCCCAGAGAACTAAACCATAGGCTATTCGTCGGATAAACTTTTTACGCCACCAGTCCCGGTTGAGAAATTTTAGAAGGCCGATAATGGCAAATCCAAGAAGGAGAACTATCAAAGTTATTATTATCGGAAACAGATAAGCTCGCATAATTTTCTTTCAAAATAGTATTATACTGTTTTACGGGCAAATCATCGATATGATTTAAAAAATATCTTGTTATTTCCGGTTTTATCTCGTTTATTGTTCAAAAGATGTAACCCGTGGGGGTGGCGCAAAATTATCGCCTGAGATTATACCCCCTAACCTGATCCGGATAATGCCGGCGTAGGAAACGGATATAATAACGGATTTTCGTTAATCCGCCCATGCCGGCTACTAAACGGCAGGTCGGATTTTTTTTATAGAGAGGAGTCCGTTATGAGAAATATGCTATTCTTTATTATCATCCTGATATTTTCCATTGGTGAAACGGCGCTGGCTGGCACTTTTGCGGGACGGCTGATTGATTCGGAGGGGGAACCGATTATCGGAGCGACCGTTCAGACTGATATAAAAGGGGTATACGATATTTCCGATGAGATGGGTCAATTTGAACTGAATTCCAAAAATGAACAGCTGTCATATATTACTTTTTCCCATGTCAGTTATCAACCATTGATGATGAAAATTAGCAAATTTATTAATAAGCAGGATGTCGTTTTATCTCCGGCAGTTTACAAAAGTCAGAATATCCGGGTGACGGCAATGCGGGCCGAGGCCGGCTTAACACCATCAGCTTTCGCTGATTTCACGGCCGATGATGTCGCGCGCGATTATACGGTCGGCGATTTCCCGCTTCTTTTGGAATCGACGCCCAATATGTACGCCTATTCATACACCGGCGGCGCCACGGGAGCCTCGGATTTTAAAATCCGCGGATTTGATTATAAGCGAATCGGCGTCTATGTCAACGGCATTCCGCTCAATGATCCCGAGGATAGATTTACCTATTTTTATGATCTTCCCGATTTTGCTTCCGATGTCGCCGATATTCAAGTCCAGCGCGGGGTCGGTAATTCGCTGTACGGCGATGCTTCTTTTGGCGGTTCGATCAATATCGCCTCGGAGAGTTTCAGCAATGAGCGCAAAATATCATTAAGTTCAGGCTACGGCGCATTCATGGCCGACGGCAAAGCAATTGGGGATATTCGTAAAAACAGCCTAGAGTATACTTCGGGGATAATCGACGGGCGCTGGTCGTTTGCGGGACGGTATTCAAAACTGTATAGCGATGGTTACCGCGAGGGAGCGTGGTATGACGGCTGGGCCTATTTCTTTTCGCTCTCGCGCATTGATCCGAAAATGTTGACGACGGTCAACCTGTACGGCGGACCGATGAAGGCGCATCTGGCCTTTGACGGAATTGATCGCGACCATATTAATGATGACCGACGGTACAACCCGGCGACATATAAAAATGAAATCGACGATTTCAATCAGCCGCATTATGAGCTTCATAATACATGCAATCTTTCCGAAAATATAACACTCAATAATACCCTGTACTATATCCGGGGAGAGGGATATTATGAGCAATTCAAAGAGGACCAATATATCGGCGAGTACAATATTGATACTTCGATGCTGGTAGATGTCTCGCAGAACGAGATTAATATTATCCGGCAAAAATGGGTGACAAAAAATCAGTACGGCTGGAATTCCTCTCTGAAATGGAATCATAATCGCGGAACGGCTATTTTCGGGTCGGCTTTGTACTATTTCGATTCGGAGCATTGGGGCGATGTTATCTGGGCGGAAAATGTCAGCGACGCAATTGACCGCCCCCATCAGTATTATCAATATTCCGGCAAAAAAATATCGAGTTCAATTTATGCCCTGGAAAACTATTCATTATCCGGTAAATTCAAATTAATGGGGAATTTACAACTTCGTTATCTAAATTATAATTTCGATCAAACTCGTCTCGGTGCGCTTCCCGGATACAATTATTCAATCGACTGGCTGTTTTTATCGCCCCGGCTCGGTTTGACATATTTTCCCATTCATAGTCTGAGTGTTTTCGGGTCCTTTGGAATATCATCGCGCGAACCGGCTGATATGTCAATTTATGACGCTGAGGATGTTTCGGCCATCCCCCAACTAAGAATTGAGAATCTAACGGTCAGTGGAAGTGACACGACCTATCATTTCGGTGATCCGTTCGCCAAACCGGAGCGACTCTATGATTTTGAGCTCGGCGCGGATTATCGCACCGAGAGATTTCGAATCGGATTGAATTTGTTCTGGATGGAATTTAAAAATGAGATTATTTATAATGGCGCTCTCGATGATAACGGTCTGCCCCGTCTGGGAAATGCCGATCGTTCGGTGCATACCGGGGCTGAGTTTGACGCCGCCGCCAATATCACCAGTACATTTAGAATATCGGGCAATTTATCATACAATCATAATCGTTTTAAAGAGTACACCGCCTACAATGATATTAATTACGACGGCTCGGTGATCGATACGGTTGATTATTCCGGTAATCCGGTGGCCGGATTTCCTGACTATCTTGGCAATATAACGGTCGATTGGAATATTCGACCGGTGCGGCTGGTCTACAGATTCCGCGCAGTGGGAAAGCAGTATGTCGAAAACGGCAAAAACGAAGATTTTGCAATTGATAACTATACGGTCTCTTCATTAACCGCCTCGGCCTCGCTCGGTAAATTATCGGGGATAGGCAAACTTTCTCTTATGGCGACGGTTAACAATCTGTTTAATGCCAAATATGAGCAGTCGGGCTATGCTTACATATGGTACGGCGATGAGTGGGTGGCGGAATATTATCCGGCTGCCGAACGGAATTTCTATATTCAATTGAAATGGGAGCTGGAATAATCACCGGTTTGATTCAGAATAAAGTGCATGAGTACAATTGATTATATAATTATCTTTATCTATCTGTTGGCGCTGATCTATGTCGGGTTTACGCGCCGGTCGGGGAAAACCGAATCGGTTGCCGGGTTTATTCTCGGCGGACGGACGCTGACACTCCCGGCTTTCGTGGCCACGCTGGTATCATCATGGTACGGCGGAATTCTTGGGGTCGGCGAGTACAGTTTTAAATTCGGCATTTCTAATTGGCTGGTATTTGGAGTGCCGTACTATCTGGCCGCTTTCCTTTTCGCCATATTTCTGGCCAAAAAAGCGCGAGAATCGGAACTTCTGACTATCCCCGATAGGCTTGACAAGGTCTATGGCAAAAAAACAGCGGTCCTCGGTTCGATTATTCTTTTTTTTACGACTGTTCCCGGCGCCTATATCCTGATGCTGGCGGTACTGATTAAATTTCTATTCGGGTGGGAACTGTATCAGGGTGCGATTGTCGGCACGATATTTTCTCTTTTTTACGTATATCTGGGCGGTTTTCGCTCGGTGGTCCGGACCGATATATTTCAATTCGGCTTGATGTTTATCGGATTTTTTATATTGCTGATTACGCTCTTTGCCAATTATGGAGGTCCATCGTTTATTAAAGCTTCCGTTCCCGCCACTCACTTAACCTGGCACGGCGGCAATGAGGGAGCTTATATAGCGGTATGGTACATTATCGCATTGGCAACCTTGACCGAACCGGCCTTTTATCAGCGATGTTACGCCGCCAAAACGGAGGCCACCGCCAAAAAGGGAATTTTAATTTCGATTCTATTCTGGATATTTTTCGATTTCATGACCACGTCGTGCGGCCTCTATGCCCGGGCCCTGCTTCCCAATCTCTCCGAACCGATAGCATCATTCCCCGCTCTGGCGCAGTTGGTTCTACCGGCGGGGCTATTGGGAATTTTCGCTTTGGCTTTACTGGCCACGATTATGTCGACGGTTGATTCGTATTCTTTTTTGGCGGCATCGACGTTCGGGCGGGATATTGTCTGGCGGCTGTTTAAAATCGATGAGAGCAAAATCAATTTTTTCACTCGTATCGGTTTGATTATCTCGGCGGTTTTGGCGGTTGTAGTCGCGCTCTGGTTTGAATCGGTCGTCAAAATATGGCACGATTTCGGGTCGGTGGTAACTCCGGCGCTATTAATCCCGCTCTTTTTTGCTTTTGTCGGGAAGAAACGGATGTCGGCCTCATCGGCTTTTTACTCAATTATCTTTTCCGGCTTGGTCTCATTGATCTGGCTGATATTATGCAATGAATGCGCCGATGGCGATTATCTGTATGGCATTCCGGCGATAGTTCCGGGGCTGATTGTTTCGATTATATTTTTCCTGACAAGCCGTAAAAGCCTTGAAATAACAGCTTGATTCCGCTATTATTCAATTCTAACATTAACTTTAAAAAAGATATTGATATGCAGAACCTGAAAGAAATACAGGCATTTTTGAGAGAAGAGAAACTCGATGGCTGGCTGATGGCCGATTTTCATGCCCGCAACAATATTGCGGTTGAATTTTTGGGGCTTAATACGCACCTCACCCGGCGATCGTTTTATTATATCCCCGCCGGGGGCGATCCGATTGGTATTATTCATCATATTGAACGCGACCGTTACGCTCATCTTCCGTGGGAAAAAACTATTTTCTCATCGTATAAAGACCTGGAACATAATCTGGCCAAATTGTTAAGCGGCCTTACTCGTATAGCGATGGAATATTCGCCTATGGGTCGGTTACCATATATCGGATTGGTCGATGCGGGAACAATTGAGCTGGTCAAATCGACCGGGGTCGAGATTGTCTCTTCGGCTGATATCGTCTCCTATTTTCAGGCGCGGATGGATGCGAACCAGATCGTCCTTCACAAAAAGGCGGCAAAACTGGTCAATTCGATTAAGGACGGCGCTTTCCGGTTTATAGCGGAATCATTGCAGAGCAAACATTATGTCACCGAGCGGATGGTGCAACTTCATATTTTGCGGCTGTTTGAAGAGAACAATATGACCTATGATTTCCCGCCCTGCTGTGCCGTCAACGGTAATATTTCCAACCCGCATTATATGCCGACCGAGGATAAATCGGCGACGATTAAAGAGGGCTCATTGATTCTGATTGATCTCTGGGCCAAGCTTAAAACGCCGCGTTCGGTTTACGGCGATATCACCTGGATGGCGTACGCCGGCGAGAAGGTCCCGCCTCTTTATGAGAAGATATTTTCGACGGTCACATTTGCCCGCGATAAAGCGGTTAATTTTATCCGCCAGCAATGGTCGCAGGGACCGGTTTATGGTTATGAGGTTGATGATGCTTGCCGGGCGGTTATCGAAGAAGCCGGGTATGGCGAATATTTCTTTCATCGGACGGGACATTCGATTTTGGAGTCGGTGCACGGGCCGGGGCCGAATATCGATAATCTGGAGACTGAAGATCGAAGGAAACTTCTGTCGGGACATCTGTTTTCAATCGAGCCGGGCATATATATGGGCGAGTATGGTTTCCGCTCTGAAATTAACTGCATGCTGACCGAGGATGGTCCCGAGGTGACGACACTGCCTTTACAAACCGAAATAATTCCGCTGATGAAAAAATAATGTATATCACTCCGGAAATGATTGATCATATTGCCGTGCAGTACGGCCGACCGAAACAAATCTCTATGACGGCGCCGGTTAAAAACAGCGAATTCGAATTTATCAAAACGACTCAAAGGAACAAACGGGCGCACGATGTCACTTTTTATATTTTCAACGGTGATAAACTGGTTGTCAATGCCAAGCACTCGTATCCAGAGGGACTTTTTCGGGCGCCCTCGGGTGGATTGAAACCGGGCGAAGATTTCGAGTCCGGAATCAAACGGGAGGCGTACGAAGAAACCGGAGTAAAAATTGAACTTGAAAAATTCTTGTTGATCATTGATGTCAATTTTACGACCGGGGATAGAGATCTCAAATGGACCTCATATATTTTCAAGGGTCGATATTTGTCGGGCGAATTGAAAGTAATTGACACGCGCGAAATTCGCGAAGTGCGCTATGCTGATTTGTCCGAATTCGAAAAGTTTAAAGGGATTATCAAAACGCTTGATTGGGGCGGTCTCTCGTACCGGGCCCGGTTGCATAACGAAGTGCTAAAATTGCTTTGATACGATTTCCGGTTTTAAATCCGTGAGCAAAAACTTTCACAAAGATTAACAATATCATAGTGTCACATATAAGCTTCATTATATCTTATATTTCCATTTATTGTAGCTTTAATTATAAATAATTCTTGACAAAATCCGAAATATTAATATAATAGTAGCATAAATGTTACATTAAATATTAATTGAGGCAATAATGAGTCCCAAACGCGACATAATAAATTGGCAATCGATGGCTGATCCGGCCATAGTCCGTGAAATAGGCCAGTATCTTCAACAGATGAGATTGAATAAAAATCTGAGCCAACGGCAGTTAGCCGAAATTTCGGGAGTAAACCGAGTTACTATCAGCCGTATGGAGGGTGGCCGAGCGGCGACACTGTTGACAATTGTCCAGATTTTGCGGGCTCTGGGGAAACTTGATATTTTAAATATCTTTTACGAGGACGCGCGGGTCAGTCCGCTTCAATTATTACAATTGAAAAAGAATCGGCGCCAGCGAGCAACGGGAACAAGAAAATCAATAAACGATCCGAAAAAAGGAATTTAAATGGTTGAGGTTGCCGAGGTAAAAATTTGGGGAGATCGGGTGGGAGCGGTTTCCTGGAATGAATCAAGAGGGTACGCCTCGTTTGAATACGACCGGAAATTTCTGGAGCGAGGTTACGATTTATCACCGATAAAAATGCCGATTCAGCAAGCTCAGAGCGGCAGAGCGATTTTCGAATTCCCGGAACTAAACCCAGACACTTATTATGGTTTGCCCGGTATGCTATCGGACAGCCTTCCGGATAGATTCGGAACCCTGTTATTAAACAGGTGGCTGGCAGAGCAAGGCCGTGAACTGGGCGAGATCAATCCAATTGAGCGTTTATGTTACACCGGCTCCAGGGGTATGGGTGCTTTGGAATACTGGCCACCCCATGCGATATTGGAAAGCAAATCGAAAACGGTCGAGGTTGATCGGCTGGTACGCCTGGCATCGGAGGTGCTTTCGGAACGAAATAAACTTCAGGCCAATATGACCAATCTTGATAACGACGGTTTAATGGAAATAATCAGGGTGGGAACATCGGCGGGCGGCGCTCGCGCCAAGGCGGTAATCGCCTATAACAAAACCACAGGTGATATCCGTTCGGGACAAATCGACATCATTACGGATTATGATTATTGGATAATCAAGCTTGACGGGGTATACACCGAACAACTTGGCGACCCGTTGGGTTATGGTAAAATCGAATCCGCATTTGATCGGATTGCCACCGATTGCGGAATAACTATGACGGAATGCGATTTAAAATGGGACGGGGATCGCGCGCATTTTATGACAAAACGGTTTGATCGAAAAGATGGCGGCAAAATACATATGCAGACATTATGCGGTTTGGCCCATTTTGATTATAATATGCCACAGGCGTACGGGTATGAGCAGGC
>JBDRRI010000360.1:0-2084 GCA_043825815.1 Candidatus Zixiibacteriota bacterium | reverse complement strand
TTCAATTGCAGACACATCAATAACCCAGCCTTCCAGTGCGGATATGTTGTAATCCGCAAACGGGAAGTCTGGGTCAAGAAGTTGGTTGTAAGATTCAATCATTTCTTTGTTTTGTGAGATTAGACGCTCTACCATCATAGAATTGAAATTGGTTTCTCTCAATTGCGCTCTTAAATTTCGTCTCTCGCTCACTGATTGACCAAATGAAGAGGTTATGCTAAACAGATGCAAACTACCAAGATCACGATTAACCAAAGCATAATCAAAACTGAGCATTTTATATTTGAGCCCGCCACCGACCGAGAGCTTGTTATCTCTGAGCCCACCGCGCAAATGCAATAAATCATTAAAACTATATTCGAGTCCGGCTGAATACTTAGAATCAACAAAATCAACCTTGGTTAATCGTGCCGAGACCGATAATGTATGATTCCATTTAATAATCGGCTTGATCTTTACCGTAAGTCCAAGATCAATTGTATATGGGTCTTCTATTTTCTCACCGGCCAAATCAGTACTTGGCCTGATCAAATTCCTGCCATTAAATGCCAGAAGAATCTCTTTAAAACGGTCATTATTAATAATAAAGCTACGTCCGATTGAAATATTTATCCCGGGTGATGAAGTTGCACTATAATTATCAAGAGAATGATTCTCCATCATCAATGAGAGACCAACATCAAATCCGGAAAGCTGCCTGGCATAAGCGAAATAAAAGGCGAGGCGGTTATCGTCAAAAATATTCTGGAGGATATTATTTTCATCGCGTTTTTCAATTCCATCAATGCCAAGGCGAAAAACTCCTGCTCCGAAACATCCCCAATCAAGGGTCGGGACTGCCAACCCAAAATACTGGTAAGCAACATCCGAATCGTACAGTCGAGTGTGGAAACCAGATATAGTAAGTTTCTCAGCACCAAGCAACCGGGAGGCGTTCCAATACGGTGCGGTAGAGGCATCGCTGATAGCCAAACCTGCCCCGCCCATAGAAATTTCTCTCGCTCCGGCGCCAAAACTAAAAGGCGAATTGGTTCCGCCATCATTGGCTGCTCTGACAGAAACTACCAGAATAACAGGCATAATCACGACCAATATGTATTTCAACAGTCGTCTCATCGAACTATTGATACCTTCCTTCTCAAGACTTCGCTTCCGCCTGAAACATATCTCGCCGTTATTCGGCAATAATAAGTTCCCGGTTGAACGGCAAAACCATTGTCATTGTGGCCACGCCAAACATCTTGTTGCTGAGAACCGGCAGAACGGAAAGAATTATCGGCCACCTGCCTAATCTCCTCGCCAGTTATCGTAAATAATTCGATATCAATAAAGGCATCTTCCGGCAGCACGTATCCAATTATTGTAAACTCACCAATTCCCGGATTAAACGGGTTGGGATAATTGGTAAATGAGCTTTCCAGGCTTGCGGCCGTCAATGATATTTCGGCTGACCTTAATGGATAAGTTCCACCCGCCAGCTTTGGACTGATTGCCGTCGCCAGATTTTTATCTAATAGATTCAAAAATGTCGAATCGGAAAACTGTATCACATAATTTCCTAAAGCGGCCTGAGCTTTAAGATCACATAACATGGTTATCTCGGTGTTGTATCCCCTGATAATATCATATCCGGTTTCTAATGAAAGCATCAGACTATCCGATGAAATATCTAAAACACTGCTTTTGGTTTGGCCATTGATTTGAATATAAATATCAGAAAATATTTCATTGCTGTCTGCGAGTATCAAACCGTCGGTTGTATGTTTATAAATCTGCCCCGCCAGTCCTGAGAAAACCAGGTCTCCCAGTGGGAAAATACTTTCATAGCGAATCTCTCCCTTAAAAATCGGCAATCCTGTTTGCCCCGGATAAGCCAATTGGGTCGGCAATGATTGTATCACCAAGGTCGGCTGATTGGCTGGCAGAAATATCCTGCTTGCCGATGATACAAATGGGAAACTGCTATTACATTCAGGTATAATATTTAGACCAAGATACTGACTGGTATCAGTGGCATCCTGCAGTTCAAAAGAATTTTCTGATATCACCACACACTTGAAATTATCATATAAAACATCTGTTTC
>JBDRRI010000359.1:0-4419 GCA_043825815.1 Candidatus Zixiibacteriota bacterium | reverse complement strand
ACACCTATCATCCGTAGGCGAATATAAGTAAAAATAGATATCCTGACAATAGTAAATTTGGCTTTATGTCTATATTTTTTTGTCGGCCATAAAAAAAATATAAACAAAAAAAAATAATTTTTTTTGAGCGAAGTATTCATTTTCATAAAATCGTATTTATGTGAATAAAAAAGCATATTTTGTATAAACCGATTGCACAAATTAATTTACATAGATAATTATAAGGAAAATTAATAGTTGCATTAAATTAAGATATGCATAACTTAATCTGGTAATTAAAGGCGCTTTATAAAGGATTATGGAAATATGGCAAAACTGATGAGCAAGAAAACCCGTGAAACCGTTACTACGTCGGTCGTCCTGGCCGTTATAATATTGTTTGTGATATTTTACATCATCTACCCGTTGGTACGAGTCGGTGATATAACCTCAAGGCCGATTCCTGAAGACGAAAACGGAGATGCCATTGAGTTTGTCATGAATAATGACCCTGCTTATTTTATTGAAAACGGTTTCAGTCCCGATACTTTCAGTATGATAACCGATGACAATATCCAGCTGGCCGCTCTCTATTTTGCTCCGGATAGCACCCGGTTCGATTCTATTTCCTCAACTGCCATCCTCTTGCACGATATCGATGGGGATCGTACATCTCTTAAAGATTACATTCAACCTCTTCTGGATATGGGAATGGCGGTCGTAATCTACGATCAACGCGCCTGCGGATTTTCCGGAGGAGAATATCATACGCCCGGTATCTATGAAAGCGATGATCTTAACCAACTCCTCGCTCATCTTAAAATTCGCGATAAAATATTTGATCCGGTAATCTGCATCGGCTTTGGACTGGGGGGCGATGCCGCCCTGAATGCTTCCCGAACCGAAAATAAAATTGGAGCGATTATTGCAATCGATCCATATCTGAGTTCCTCGCGATGGATGCGGCTTTTAAAAGAGAAAGCCGGGCTGTTTTCAATTCCCTTTAGCAATGCCGTCTATTTTTACTGGTACCAGAAAATTTCCGGTTATCCAATAGAGCGTGGCTCGGCCGATGATATCATCCCGGTTGAAGCCAAAACTATCATTTATGTTAGCCCGGAATATATCACTGATGATGAGATTTTACAAATTCGCGACAATTCCGCTGATTTTATCACAATCAGGGAGTTACCGGTCGAAAACGATTCTCTGGTCAATGGAATTATTGAATCGGTTCGGTTATTTAATAATCAAATTACAGCAAAATAGGCTGGCCTAAAAAGAGCCGTCAAGTCTGATTGTAAACATTTCCGTTTTGTATTCCGACACCTGCCAGGAAAAGGTCATTTCCATTCCCATGGGAATAATTCCGCCCAATCCAAACCCGATTTCACTGTAAGGCTTTCGCGCCATAAGAATATTTTCCGCATCCGGCGGGTCCGGATGCCCCTTAAAGTCTGTCCAGAATATGGCGGCATGAATGCTCAGGGGAAATGGAATACTTTTAATTAATGGCAATCCGCTTTTACGATAGAGTGTTTTTCCAAAATAATGCTCATAGGATATCAATCCAACCCTGCTTCCCATGAATATTTCTTGCCCCATAGTTTTAATATTACAATAATAGGACATCAAAAATGAAGTATAATTAATAGCGTAAAATCTCTGCGGCGGAAGGTTTCTTTTTGATAGGCCGCCATATATAAAAAGGGATCCGCGGCCAAGTCCTAAAACCCGGCTATTGATCTCAATTGAGACATTATAACGAGTGAAATTGAAATCATTATTTATCATGTTTTGATCGGCATATTCCGCTTCGAAATTGGTGATCAAATAAGGCAATTCTGTCATTTTCAATTCTCGTTTTTTATTAAGCATCAACCGCCGAGTATCGATGGTTAAACGGCCGGATATTGAGCGAAGTTTACCGTTGGTTATCGCTTGATTCTCCTCATGTTCATCATCATCAGCCATTATGCCAAAATCAGTATTATTGGTTACCGAATTTTGATTATAATCATTATAGAAAAAAGAGATATCAATCTTTCTCAAGGGTCGCATCGAAAGCCGGGTACTGAATCCTTTTTCAAGGTAATATTGTAACGGATCAACTTTGATTAACACTGAGCGAATAGTAGGATTATATGGGCTTCTGATAACCAAAGCCGGTCTTGAAACTAATTCATCATGATAATCGAATCCGATTTTAAGTTTTTTCTTATCCCAAACATGATAATCGAGAACATATCTTTGTTGCCAATTTTTTCCATCAAACGCATATCCGCCTTTTAGATAGATATCGAAGGCGTTAAAAATGTCCCGTTTTTTTATTGCAGCACCGAGATAATAACCATCGACCCGATTAAAATGGAAAAAATCGGGGGCAAAAAGAGTTACAGCCAAAGCGCCGCCGACCAATTTCAAGAATTTGGCTCCCAACGATGACGGTTTATTGACGGTTGAATCAATTCGATGATAGGCGCTTAACTGCTTTTCTGTCAAGGGAACCAGTTGATTCGTCAACCATGAGGTCGAATCATAGTCATCAGCCTTTTCCGAAACAATCAGGGCGTATTCCCCAAAAGTTGTATCAGGCAGGTCGGTATCAAAAGTGTAACTATGAATCGAAGCCAAATAATCAATTCGCATGATCGGAATGCCCGGGAACGAAACGTCAACAATCCCGGTTAATCCCTGGCGGATTGGCATCCAATAATTATCTTCAAATCGGTCAAAGGTCTGGGTTATTCGAAGACTATCGACAAATTGAAGGGTGACCATATCATTAAAGCCGACATCAATTCCGACCACATTGTAAGTCGAATCCGCAATATCAATGATACCTTCAAATAGCGGCGAGCTATTGGTTTTGGGTTCCACCTCAAGTCGAAAAACCGCCTGAGAATCAATATATATTGTGTCTAAAAGGTAATAATTATAGAAATCAAGGGCATCATCCGCCGTTGGAGAGACGACCGAATATTCGGCAAAATCGATACGGTTCTGATTGAGATTAATGATTCCGCCGACACCGAGAATCACATTTTCGCCCTTAAGATTGGCCGTTTGTTTTCGCGCCAGGATAATTTCTTTATATTTATCCGGTTTTTCCCAAAAATATTTCAATTGTGATTCCGCAATAAACATTATTTCGGTCGTATCCGGCTTGGATGTGTCAGAAACAATCATTTTGGCATAGGCCGAAAACGAGTAGTCATGGATTTTGGAAAGGATGTCATCCTTGCGACTAATCGCCTCAACAATTATTCTTTGGCCGGGGTCATATTTTCGCTCATAGACGCGCAAAGGTTTGAGTATTAACATCGATGGACGAAGTTGAAGATCTATATTCATAGAAGAATCGCCAACATTAATATCTATTTTTTCTGAATAATGAGCAATATGGCTGAATTTTATTGTATAATCGCCCGGTTCCAGCCTGATTCGGTACTGTCCATTTTCATTGCCCAATGACGATTGCCCGGTTCCTTCAATACGAATGGAGACATTCTCGATTGGCTGACCGGTTTCGTAATCTGTTATATTACCAATTATAATGCCTGCGTGCGATGATCCCGCGCCCATAATTAATAGGAACAATGTCGTGGCAATTAACAATTTTCTTAATTTCATTTGACTCCCGGAAATTTACTTTATAAACCTATTTCTCATATGCAATTAAGCTGTTCATTGTTTCACAATTTCTTTAATGATTCGGTTAATTTATTTAATTCATGCTTATTGCAGATTTTCGTTACTTGAATCCCTTGATATTGTTTCTGGGCAAAAAGTTTGGGATATTCCCGTCTCCACAATGAATGTGTCTTGATTACCCACCAAAGTATCGAATCCGATGAAAATAGCGTTCTAAGTAATGACTCTCGGCATCCGCCAAAAAGGATTTCTCTATTATATAGTCTTTTTATTGTTCTTAGCGCTGTTCTGCCGAATGTAATCCAAAATGATAAATCCAGCCAGATAATATCCGTTGCCCGGCTCCAGATTAAATCACGTATTGTTCCGTAATTTCCGTCAACCACCCATTTTTCTTCAGCTGTCAGTTTCTCGACCATTCCGCGAAATTCATCTATTTCCCGTGATTCCCAGTCCGACAACCAAAAATACTGATCAAGTTCGATATGTCGAATCTCAAGAATTTCGGATATTTGCCGGGCAAGCGTTGTCTTCCCGGAACCGCTGGTTCCAATAACTGCAATCCGCCTCATAATTTGTGATTATACATTATTATATAATAAAAATAAAGGCTCAATCGGAATGATTGAGCCTTTTACTGCACAATACTCGGAGAGTATTAGGGACAAACTGGATTAACTCCAGCTTTATATAAGAAATTGATCAAAGCGGTAATGTCGAGAATATTGATTGTCAGATCTGAATTGACATCGCCGCTATCATAAATATCCGGAGAGGGACCATCTT
>JBDRRI010000358.1:0-7576 GCA_043825815.1 Candidatus Zixiibacteriota bacterium | reverse complement strand
CTTCCTGATCGGGAAATGGCGAAACCGGATTTTCCGGGTTTAATTCCGGTTGTGGTGAATCGGTTGATTTTTCGCAACCGGCAATGACTAATGATATTATTAATAAAATTAATGTTAGGCCTTTTAGCATTACTCCTCTTTCCCAAGTACCATAATAATCTGAGAAATAAATATAGGCCTTAAATTTTTAAATGGCAAATTTAAAACAATTTAATATTTGCCGATTGGCGTTGAAAATATTATAGATTGACAGGATTGGTGCCGATACTATATATGGAAAACCTAAGTTGTTACTATTTAACGAGTAAGTTATGGCAGAAATTGACCCCAAAAAAAGCAGTATCTTAAAGCTCGAAAAATTAACGAATATGTTGCCCGATTTAAGCCGGATCGAGCAATCGTTATTTGAAAAGGGCTATCAATATATTGCCGGAGTCGACGAAGCCGGGCGAGGTCCGTTGGCCGGACCGGTTGTCGCCGCCGCCGTGATTCTGCCGATTGGTATTGAAATCGATGGTCTCGATGATTCCAAAAAGCTTTCAGCCAAACGGCGCGATATTTTATTCGATGAGATTGCCGCCTCGGGCGCTTTTTGCGAGGTCGGCATTATTGATAATGATACGATTGATAAAATAAATATTCTTCAGGCCTCATTAATGGCCATGCGCAAAGCGGTCAATAGCCTCAAACAGAAACCGGAAATTATATTAGTCGATGGGACCTTTACCATACCCAATGTCACCATTCCCCAGATGGCAATTGTCGGCGGGGATAGACTATGTAAAGCGGTTTCGGCGGCCTCAATTATCGCCAAAGTCACCCGGGACCGGATTATGGATAAGTACGCGGAATTGCATCCCAATTTTTCTTTTGCACAACATAAAGGTTATCCGACCAAACTTCATCTCGAAGAACTGGCAGAATTCGGGGCAACCGATATTCATCGCCAATCATATAAACCGGTTATTGAATTAACCAAGCAAACCTTGATCTGATTTTGGTTTTGAATCCCGGGCAAAAAAAGAATACCGTCAAAAAAGGCCGGGAGTACGAGCAAAACGCCGCCCAATATTTCGAATCAAAAAATTATCAAATTATTGAACGTAACTGGAACGCCGGCCACAAAGAGATTGACTTTATTGCTCTCAAAGATAAAACCGTTGTTTTCGTCGAAGTTAAATCAGCCCGCAATCTGAATTTTGGACACCCGGCGGAGCGGGTCGATAAGAAAAAGCGGGATAATCTGATAATGGCTGCGGAACAATATATAATTTCAAAAAACTTGCAGGGTTACGATTATCGCTTTGATCTGGTTACCTTTATTGAAGGCAAACTGGAGCATTTTGAGAATGCCTTTCAAAAAGAAGACTAAATTAATTTGGCAAACTATAACTTATTCCAAATTCGAATGCTCCTGCATCTATTTCGCTGGAGAAAGTATAATCGGTCGACAAGAAAAAATTCAAACCGAAGTCACTTTTTATTGCTGCCCCAATTCCCAAAGAAGTTGTATATGAATCATTTACGACCAATGACCGATTTTCCTTTGTCGAATATTTGGGATCAACAAGAAATCCAAAACCGACCGAAGGAGCGACTATTAATCGGCCGGGCATTTTTAGTACATAATAGAGGGACATGCCCAAGCCAATAAAGTTGTTTTCGTTTTCACCGTTTAGATAAGAGATATTAATACTGGTCTTAATGGGAGACTCAATATTATGTTCTTCTCTGCCCACAAATATGGCAAGCGAAAAGGCGCTACCTGCGTAATGATTCTGATGAGGATCGATTGATTTTGCTCTAATTCTTGTTATAGTGAAATCAGCAACGCCATAGAAAGAAAATCCAATGTTTTTCATTTCACTATCTAATTCCGGGATCTTGGAATATACAATTCCAATAGATGATTCCCCTTTATCAAGAATGACACATTGACTGAATCCTGAAATCGGCAGAATTGCGGCTATTATCATCAAAAATATTAAAATGCGCATCATATACTCTTATTTGTATGATTTCTATCTCTTATAATCTTGGAATTCCGATCTTGAATCAAAATTGAAAAATATTCCAATGTTAAGATGTGCTGTAAACTCCTCTTCGAGAAAGGAGAAGCCGGGAACAACAAAGATAATTTCGCTTTGGCGTCCCTGGAATCCCATATGAAAATTAATGCCAAAGCCCAATTTAATTTCTTTATCAATATCTGGATTTTTTTCCCCCATTATCTTGTGGGCTACTAGACTGAATGAAAGACCAGTTCGAATTTTGCCGAGTCCCTTACGGTCGGTTACGTAAAGAGAAATCCCTCCTCGAATAACACCGTCACTATTTTTAAACTTGTAATATCCGCCATCAAGTGTAAAATAAACATTTTGTTCGTATTTGAGTTTGTTAAGAAGCATTGATGCACCGCCCGAAAATCCGTCGCCCACCTCTTCATGTTTTTTGGACTTCATATACGCAAGTCCGACTTCAACCTGTCCCTGCCCGCAGACGGAGCCACCAATTTGATATATTTGATCCTTTATTGAATAACCTCCGACTGGGCCAAGCGAAATTTCATGGCGTTGAGTAAAACCAATTTGAGCCGTAGCATTCATTGACAAAAATAAAACGATAATTAATACATAAAATATCCTTACCTTCACAACTATTCTCCCGAATCTAATTTGTTTTGAATATATTTAATTCGGATTATTCCGTCAATGAAATAAAGTAAAATCAGATAAATTACCACGATATAATCGTGAAATCGATATGTGTAAGATTTATAGAAAATAGGGCTTAGGAATGGCAAAATGTTATTACCTAAGTAAACGTCCCAAATAGCAAAAGAAATTTACCGTTATCTGGACTTGCCTATTGTATTATTTACCTTACTATATTTTTAAAGTAAATCTAACTTGCTGGGGAAGATTCTTTTACCTTTAGGGTACAGGCAATATGCTTCCCGATCGGAATGTCTTCAGTCTTGATATGATTTGTCAACCAGTCAACGAGGAATTGCCGAAGCTCATTACTTTGAACCCCTTTCCCTTTTTTCAGGCGGATCAAGAATGCTTTTATCTGATTAATTAACTTTTTATGACTGGTTTTATGCTTTTCGATTTCAGGATAATTAAACAATTGCATGACCTTTTCTTCTTCCGCAAAATGATAATGCGCATATTCAACCATTCCCTTGATCGTCTCAGCCATTTTTTTGGCGCATGAATCTACATCGCCGCAATTTTCGAGATTATTTAACAATTCAAATAGTCTATGATGTTGCTTATCTATTTTATCGACGTGAATTAAATATTCATCGGACCATTCAATTATTGTCATGATAATCCCCTTTTTTAAATTAGTATTATAATCGGATTTTCTTCGAAATAACTGAATAAAAAAGGCGGGATATTATCCCGCCTTTTAAAAATACTGTGAATTTACAGATTATATAATTCCGAATACTTATTCTTAAGATATTCCATCGCCGGCTTGTGGCTGAATTTCTGTCCGGTGACAACCTCAACCAGTTTTTCGGCCCGATACCGCTTGCCGTGCACATGAATATTCCTAACCAGCCAGCTTTTCAGCTCGGAAAAATTGCCCGCCGCAAACTGATCTTCGAGATACCGAATATCATCCTTGGCTTTGGCATAGAACTGGGCCGAGAAAAGATTGCCGAGCGTATAGGTTGGGAAATATCCTATTAATCCGAATGACCAGTGGACATCCTGAAGGCATCCCTGAGCGTCATTGGGGACTTCAATTCCGAAATATTTCTTGAAATTCTCATTCCAGAACCCGGGGATATCTGCTACCGCCAGATCGCCGCGTAAAAATGATAGTTCGGTTTCAAAACGAAGCAGAATATGCAGATTATACGTTACCTCATCGGCTTCAACCCGGATATACGAAGGTTTAACATCATTAATGGCGAAATAGAAATCATCGAATGATACATCAGAAAGCACATCAGGGAAGACCTGCTGAGCGCGCGGGAAGAAATGTTTCCAGAACGGTTTGCTTCGTCCGACATGATTTTCCCACATCCGTGATTGCGACTCATGTATACCAAGCGATACCGAATCACCCCGCGGCGTACCATAATGAGCGCCGTCAAGATTCTGGTCATAAATACCGTGTCCGGCCTCATGAAGCGTTCCGAATAGGGCTTGCCCGAATTCATCAACCTTATAACGGGTGGTAATGCGCGTGTCTCTGGGGCCCAATCCGGATGTGAATGGATGAGCCGTAACATCGAGTCGTCCGGAACTGAAATTGTAGCCGATTGCCGCCGCCGCTTCCTGTCCGAATATTTTCTGACGGTCAACATCATAATTTCTATGCAGTATGGAAACATCAGGCTTTTTCGATGATTCGGCAATCGCCTTAACCAGATCAATCAGTTCATCTTTGAAACCGTCGAAAACATTTTTAACGCCCTCGGCCGTCATTCCCGGTTCATAATTATCAAGAAGCGCATCATACGGTTCCTTTTCATAACCCATGCAATCAGCCACTTCTTTCTCAAGCTTGATTATTTTTCCAAGATTCGGCTGGAAAATAGAAAACTTGGATTTGGCGCGCGCCTCCATCCAGGCATTTTGAGCCAGTGTCGTTTCCCGGCTGATTTCTTCCACCAATCTTTGAGGAATTTTAACCGACTTGTCATAACTATGACGGGTTTCGCGGATATTTACGGCTTCATCCGAAAACTCATCTTTCATCAAATCTGATTTTTCCAGTTTATCCAGTAGTTCGCCAATTTTCGGATCTGTCGATTTATGATGAGCCAATCCAGCCAGAAATGCCAACTGCTCGGCACGGTAATCCGAGGCCGGGCGGGGCATAACCGTCTGCTCATCATAACTGAGAATTGCCGCAGTACTTTCGACTATCTGGATCTCCTTCAACCGTCCGATTAGCTCGTTATAAGTCTTTTTGATATCGTCTGACATGATTCTCCTCACTCTTTATAATTTACAAATAGTTCATCCAATATAATAAAAACCTTAATAATTTCAAAGTTTACGTGAATTTATTTGTAAAAGTTACGGATATTTTCATAATTAGAAGTGTATATTCAGAAATCGATATAATATAAGAAACCGCTGGCATTGAAAGAAAGAACAGCCGATATATATTTATGTTATTAAAACATGAGTGTAAAATGAATAGAAAAATTATACTTATTTCAAATTTAATATTAATATTTTTCATAATCGCCGCGCCCGCTCTTTGGGCTGATCGTAAAGAAGCCGTAATATGCGATTTCTGCAAAGATACTATCAAAACGCAATATATTGAGTTCGAGGGGAAAAAATACCATCCGATTCATTTTCAATGCGATGAATGCGGAACGGTGATTGGCCATATTCAATTTTATGCCAAGGATGGCAAGAAATATTGTAAAAAATGTTATGAGAAATTATTTGCCACTCGATGCGCCTATTGCGGCGAGATTATTGAAGGCGAATTCGTCGTTGCTAATACCAAGTCATACCATCGTTTTTGCTATAATCAATATGTGGCGACAAAATGCGCCGTTACCGGATATTTGATCAAAGGCGATTATCTGAAAGACTACTGGGGCAATGTGTACCATCCGATTTGCCGGGATGAATATAATCAATGTTATTACTGCGGACGTTTTATTTCGGAACGGACCACCGGCGGCGGTGTCGAATATAATGACGGTCGGAATGTCTGTAACCTTTGTTTGGCATCAGCCGTCAAAACAAACCAGGAAGCCCTCGGATTACTGGAAGAAGCGCGCGATAAACTGGCTATTGCCGATATTTTTGTTACCGAGAAAATATCACTGCATCTGGTTAATCTTAATGAGCTTAAAAAAATTGCCAATGCAAGAATGATTGATCCGGCCGGATACACGAAATTCGAATCAACTCTGATTACATCAAAGGATTTTAATAATAACTTTGATATTTATATTCTCGAAGGGATGCCTCGATTTGATTTTATTTTGACCGCGGCCCATGAGTTAATGCATGTCTGGCAGTATAAAAATGGAAAACGTGACAACGATTTCGCCTTATGCGAGGGGAGCTGCAATTATGCCGCTTATCTGGTCCTCCGGCAGTATGATGAACCCTATGCTCAATATCTTATTTACAATATGGAAAAATCAGAGAATGAATTGTATGGGGATGGCTACCAACGGGTTAAAAAGTATGTCGACGATAATGATGTCAAAAAATGGCTAAAAATGCTGACGAAAAATAAAGATTTCCCCGACGGATATTAAGTCTGTCAATCTGACACGACGGATTTCATGTCAAAAATTGTCATAAAATGTGATTCCCCTTAATAAAAAATTTTCTTATTAAATTAATCAAAAAACCAACCGTATTTTTTTCTAATTATTGTATATTACGGTTTACACTTTTTGAAAAAGACTGGTATTTAGACGAAAATGACAGAATCCAAACATATCTTTATTAAAGGCGCCCGGGAGCATAACCTCAGAAATATCGATGTTAAAATCCCGCGCAATAAACTCGTTGTGATAACCGGCCTGTCCGGTTCCGGTAAATCTTCGCTTGCTTTTGATACAATCTATGCCGAAGGACAAAGACGGTATGTTGAATCGCTTTCGGCCTATGCCAGGCAATTTCTCGGATTAATGGAAAAACCTGATGTCGATTTGATTGAGGGACTCTCTCCCGCTATTTCCATCGAACAGAAGGGAGCCGCCAAAAATCCTCGTTCCACGGTCGGGACCGTCACAGAAATCTATGATTATCTCCGGCTTTTGTTCGCACGTATCGGGGTTCAACATTGTGTCAATTGCGGACGGCCGATTACTCGTCAAACGGTGGAGCAAATCGTTGATTCCGTTCTTTCCTTCGACGAAGGGACCCGCCTGATGGTTTTGGCGCCGATTATTAGAGGCAAAAAGGGAGAGCATAAAGATATCATTGAAAATGCCCGGAAAGAAGGATTCGTCAGGCTTCGGATCGATGGCGAAGTGGTCGAGACCGATTCGGATATTGAATTGAAAAAATCGGTTAAGCATTCGATTGAGGTTGTTGTCGATCGTCTGGTCGTTAAAAAAAGTTCCTCGCGGCGCTTGGCCGATTCGGTCGAAACCGCCCTGAAAACCGGGAATGGCATTGTCCTGATTAATATCAAAGATAAGGACATGCTCTTTTCGGAACAATCGGCCTGTATTCACTGCAATATCAGTTATGATGAGCTGGCGCCCCGGATGTTTTCCTTTAATTCGCCGTACGGCGCCTGCCCGACCTGTTCCGGTTTGGGTCAGAAAATGGATATCGATCCCAAACTGGTCGTTCCCGATCCCTCGCTTCCGCTTAATCAGGGAGCGATTCATCCCTGGGGAGCGGAAATGGCCAACTGGTATAGGTTCATGATTAAAGGCATTGCCCAGAAATATGATTTTAAAATGTCGACTCCATTCAATCAGCTTTCGGAGCAGATTCAAAAGGTAATATTGTACGGTACCGGCAAAGATAAAGTAACCTTCAAATATGAGCATTCCAACGGCCGAGGTTCCGGAGAATACGAAAGCAATTTCGAAGGGGTTATTAATAATCTTGAA
>JBDRRI010000357.1:0-13127 GCA_043825815.1 Candidatus Zixiibacteriota bacterium | reverse complement strand
TGTTTAATTTTATTGCCATCAAAATCATAACCAATAAATCTATTAATTTTAAATCCTTCTTATAATAAATCGGAATCGTTATGATAGCTTTCAAAAATATCCTTGTATATTTTCGGAATATCAATTGCTTCAAAAACTTTGATTTGGCGCTTTTTCTGGTTAGTCATCTTACCTCTCATTAAATAATAGTATTTAAATGACTATCTCCCTTACTTCTCTGCTTCTTTTTTATCTTTTGTGTCCGGTTTGGGTCCGTCGGATTCGATGATGCCGAGCTGTTGGCGGACGGCGGTATCGATCTGCTTGCAGATATCGGGGTTTTCCTCGAGAAAACGGATAGCGGCCTGACGTCCCTGCCCGAGACGGTCGGAACCATAGCTGTACCAGGCGCCCGATTTTTCGACAATGTCATACTTGGCGGCGATATCAATCAACTCGCCCACGTACGATATCCCCTTGCCATAGGTGATATCGAATTCGGCTTCGCGGAACGGCGGAGCAACTTTGTTTTTGACAACGCGGACGCGGGTCCGGTTGCCGACCACTTCCTGATCCTCTTTGATAGTTGCGATTTTACGGATGTCGAGGCGGATGGTAGCGTAGAACTTAAGGGCATTGCCGCCGGTGGTTGTTTCCGGGTTGCCGAACATAACGCCGATTTTCATGCGAATCTGATTAATAAAGATAACGGCCGATTTTGATTTAGAGATGACGGCGGTAAGTTTTCGAAGAGCCTGTGACATCAACCGGGCCTGAAGACCCATGTGGGAATCGCCCATCTCGCCCTCGATTTCAGCGCGGGGCACCAGCGCCGCGACTGAATCGATCACAACAATATCAACGGCACCGGAGCGGACCAGCGTTTCAGTAATTTCCAGCGCCTGTTCTCCGGTATCGGGCTGGGAAATCAGGAGATTGTCGACATCGACTCCAAGCGCCTTGGCATAATGAGCGTCGAAAGCATGTTCGGCGTCGATAAAGGCGGCCACGCCGCCGAGTTTTTGCGTTTCAGCAATAAAATGAAGGGTCATGGTCGTTTTACCGGAAGATTCCGGGCCGTAGATCTCGAGCACCCGTCCGCGCGGAATACCGCCGACGCCGAGTGCGAAATCGAGCCCGATGGAGCCGGAGGGGATAACTTCGATATTCGCGGTAACAGAATCGCCCAATCTCATAATTGAGCCTTTACCGAATGCTTTTTCGATCTGCAGAAGAGCGCTATCGAGCGCCTTTTTACGATCGGGAACTGCAACTGCCATTTTTGCCTCGCTTTTATTTTTATTCGTTTTTACCATTTTGAAATACCTATCTGCTAAAATACCTTCTTTTTTATTTTTTAAAATCACATTTTGTATATACATATATACTAAATTTGACTGACATATGCTGTCAGTAAAAATAATAGAATCAAAAAAAATATGAATATCAGGAAAATATTTCGTGCGATTTCAATTTGGTTTCAAAGAGGCGGGTGTAAATCGGTCCCTGGGGAGTCAGTTGCGATTTGAATAGAACTATTGTGTCATAATTTGTCTCAAGCGGTTCAAGACGGTAATTTTGGAGCAATTGCGGAAGATTGCCCACGTTTCGGGGGTCTTTTGGTCTTCCCAAGGTCAAATGAGATTTGAATTTCCGGGTTTCTTTTTCAAAGCCAAATTCTGACATGGCGCGGTCGATTTCATCGGCCAGAGCAACCAGAGGTTCAATCGATTTCGACATGCCGGCCCAGACTACGCGGGCTTTATTGGGGTTGGGGAAAGCGCCAACAATGTCAATTATGCCGGTCATTGGCTGGTAGCAGAGGGCTATTTTTTCAAGTGATTCGCTGATTTTGGGGACGAGTTTTTCATCGGTCTCGCCGAGAAATTTCAGGGTTAGATGGATATTGTGAGGATCAACCCATTTGACGCGGGCGGTTGATTCTTTTAAATCGCCAATAATTTTGCCAAGAAAAGACTCGACTTTGTGATCAAACGGTATCGCAATAAAAAGGCGCATTACTTTATTCCAAGAATTACTCGTCGGAGAAGTTCAAGGGCGGCGCTGACCGAGCGGTGGCGATTGATTTGGCGGTCATTAACCAATTGAAATTTGTGGCAAACGACCCCTTTGGGGTAAGCAACCGCAATAAAAACGGTTCCGACCGGTTTTTCCTCGGTGCCCCCATCGGGTCCGGCGATACCGGTAATACCGATACCGTAGTCGACTCCGGCTTCCTCGCGAATCCCCAGCGCCATCGCCTCGGCCACTTCGCTTGAGACCGCGCCATTCTCTTCGATTATTTCGGGCGGAACGTCGAGCATTTCAATTTTGGATTCATTCGAGTAGGTGATAACGCCGCGGTCAAAATATCCTGATGAACCGGGCACATCGGTGAAACGGGCGGCGAGCATTCCGGCAGTGCAGGATTCGGCAGTAGCCACTTTGGAGTGGCGCTCCATCAATAATTTTCCAACGACCTCTTCAATCGGCGTATCGCCCTCGCCATAGATATATTTTCCGGCAACGCCGTAGATTTGTTCTTTGATTTTAGCAACAATCGCCTGGCATTCGGAATCGGTTTTACCCTCGGCGATAATCCGCAGATCAACGCCCTCGTACGATGGAAGATAGGCAAATCGGACATTTTCCGGGATTTTTACAACCGGGCTAATCAGTTCGGCCAGGGCTGATTCGAATATTCCGGTCGTGCGGATTTTGGCAATTGCAATCGAACAACGGTCTATTTTGGCCTCCAAAAAGGGAACCAGTTCATCGGCGGTCATCACCTGCATTTCGCGCGGGACGCCGGGCATGGAGACAAATATTTTGCCGTTTTCCTCGATGACAATGCCAAGGGCGGAGCCGGTGCTATTGGCTAAAAAGGTAGCGCCCTGAGGAAGAAGCGCCTGATTCTGATTGATTGAGGGCATTTCGATGCCGCGTTTTTTGAACCGCATTTTGAGGTCTTCGAGAATATCTTCATGAAAGACCAGATTGCGTTTGAAAACTTTGACGATTGCCCGCTTGGTGATATCATCATCGGTCGGTCCCAGCCCGCCGGTAACAATGACGATATCGGCGCGGTCGAGAGCCTTATGGAAAACCTCTTCCATGCGGACAAGATCATCGCCTACCGCCGTTTTATAGGTAACCGAGAGGCCGATTTCGGCCAGTTTTTTGGCAATAAAGACGGTATTGGTATCGACCGTATGGCCAGTGATGATTTCATCGCCGATAGCTATCAGTTCAACTTTCATATTCGTTCTATAAAATTAGGTTTAGCTAATATAATTGTTTATTAAATAAATAGTCAAATGGGTTATCAGACAGGCCTGAATTCCGGCGATGACATCATCAGCCGTCACGCCCCATCCGGAGGGGAGTTTTTCGGCGGCATTAGCCGGATAAATTTTGATAACATCAAAAAATCTAAAAGCGATAAAAGCAATAACATAATTGGTTAATGAGTATGGTACAGCAATGAGAGTGATTAACATCCCGGCCCATTCATCGATAACTATTTTGCCGGCATCGTGGCCGAACAGTTTTTCCGCCTTTCCGGACAGGTAAACCGATATAAAAGTGACGACGATGGCGGAGACAATCATGGCCATTCCGCCGAATTGGTTGCCAATCAAAAAATAAGCGATTATCCAGATCGGGACAGTTCCGCAGGTTCCGGGGATAATGGGGCTGTACCCGAAATATAAGCCGGTACTGAAAAGTTTTATTATCTGATTATAAATGGCCAAAACTCCTTAAGAATGCCTTATTACTGCAATACATTTTTCAGCATCGAATAATATTTGACAGTATAATCGATTCCGGAATAGATGGTCATAAAAGTGGCGGCGCCGAGAAGCAGATCGAAAACCAACTGCTGATTAAAATTAAGCATTGCCGATAGGGGGGAGGGCACCAGTTGGAAGAAGGAATTAAAGGCGATAATGCCAAGCATGGTTATTATGGCAATCATTTGCAGAGTCGTTTTCACTTTGGCCGGATAGGAAGCCTGAATGACGGTTCCTTTGTAGGCAGCCAGCGTCCGAATACCGGTAATATAAAATTCGCGGGCGATAATAATCATAACCATCCAGGGGCGGGCGTTGCCGAGCGCAACCAGAACAATCAAGGCGGCCGAGACTAAAATTTTATCGGCGAGAGGGTCCATGAATTTACCAAATCCGGTAACAATATTATACTTGCGGGCATAATGGCCGTCGGCGGTATCGGTCAGACAGGCGCCGATAAAAAGTAAAAATCCGAAAATTTTACTATACGGATTTTCGATGATAAAGAATGTCAGAAAGACCGGTGTCAGGACAATCCGGGACAAGGTTAATTTATTCGGCATATTCATATCAGGGGAGAATTTAAGAAGATTATACAGGCGTGTCAAATGGAATCGGGAAAATAATGGATGATCCCCAAACATCGTTGGGAGAGTGTCGGGCATATGATTTTCAGAATATGAATTCGGGCTCCCGTTAATAAGGGCCTTCCTTTGAATCGGTTTTATTCAGGAGATGCCGGTTATTTTTAACATTTTAATTTAATAAATAAAAAACCCACTGGATATACCAGTGGGTTAAGAATAGGTATCATAGCCTGTTTTAGAATTTCACCATTTCCTCTTCATCCAGAGGGATGATCTCTTCCGGAGCCGGCTTAGTATTTCTATTGATTTGCTTTTTATAAGGCGACTTTTTTTGTATTGAGCCGGGTTTGTTGGTAAATGATTTTTTGGATTCAAAATTAGAATTTACTGCCAATTTATTAGCTCCATAGACAATTGATTTCAATTCATTTACGATTTCCAAAAGCTCAGCCGATTGCGCCGTAAGCTGTTCAGCAGAAGATGATGACTCTTCGGCGACAGCGGCATTCTGTTGTGTGACCTGGTCGATTTGCGATACGGCCGTGTTCAGCTGTTCAATTCCATTGGCTTGTTCTGACGATGCTTCGGACACTTCACTTATAAGATTATCAACCTTCGAAATGCTATCGGAAATTTCCTTTAAAGTTTCCATTACTTCATTGGTTGATGCAACCCCGTTAAGTGCGTTATTTTGGGCGTTTTCTATAAGACTATTTGTATTTTTGGCTGCTTCCGCAGATCTTTGAGCCAAATTACGAACTTCTTCGGCAACCACGGCAAATCCTTTACCGGCATCACCGGCTCGAGCCGCTTCTACCGCTGCGTTCAGGGCCAGAAGATTTGTCTGGAAGGCAATCTCGTCAATCACCTTAATAATTTTGGCAGTTTCATCCGAAGAATTTTTAATTTCCTGCATAACATGGGTCATGCCATCCATCGCCTCAAGGCCTCGCGTGGAAGCCGAGCTGGCATGAGTGGCGAGGTTATTGGCCTGCTTGGCATTATCGGCGTTTTGTCTTGTCATACTCGCCATTTCTTCCAAAGAAGAACTGGTTTCCTCCAATGAGGATGCCTGTTCGGTGGCGCCAGCGGCCATAGATTGACTTGATTGGGCTATCTGAGAAGAAGCCTCGTTAACCTGCGCCGAGCCAGAGGTAATTTTCTCAATAATTTTATTAATGGGTTTAGTAATACTTTTAATTATTACCCATGAGATCAGTACACCGACAAAGGCGCCGGCGATTACCATTATAAGAAGAAGTGTATTTGTTCTGGTAATTAGCGATTCCATATTGGCGTTCAATGCGCTTTTCAATCCACTGGCATTTTCAGTCATGCTGGCGGCACTGTTTATCAGATTATTTAAGGCCAGGTTGCTGGCCAGAATTGCATTGTAATATTTTTCTCCGGCATTGCCATATTGATTGATGTAATCGCGAATCTGTTGCGCCGCCGATTCGAGTCGGGGTTCGCCGGCAACCAGCGATGACCACTGAGCGATAGACTCTTTAGCAAGAGCTAATTGTTTCTTGTATTCTTCATATTGATCATTACCTTCTTTAAGAATCAGATATACGGCATTGACTCTTAAAATCAGAAAAGGACTAACAATATCTTTTTCCAGTCGAGAACTAATCTTCGACCATTCAATATATTTTTCAAAATCCTTATTATTCTGGGCTTTGGTTAATTCCGGAGCAATAACATTCTCATTTGATTTGGCAATGTTGTCCGTTATCGCCCAACCCAACCGCGACCATTCGTTAAGGGCTTCATCTTTTATTTTTCTGGCGGCGACCAGATTCTCGACGCCGGTCGAGTAATCTTTTGCATTTTCAAAAGAGGAAGTAACAAGGCGCTTATCCGATCCATTAATTTCATCACAAGTTTTTAGTTTTTCAAGCAATTCATTTTGGTTGGCGTGCACCTTTTTATACTGCCCTATATAGTCAATCGCCCCGTCACCAGTATTTTGGAATCTGTAGGCAAGATAATCTTTAATGTGTCCCCGGGCTTCAGACACGGTTGAATTGACATTATTAGCATCATCTGCAACGGCGACATAGTTGCGTACCTTTAGAAGGCTGCTCCAACCCATGTAGCCTATTACCAGTGCAATAGCCAGTACAATTCCAAAACCTAATGAAATTTTGGTACTGAGCTTTTGGTCCTTTAGCATTTCTGCATCCCCTTTCTAAAGTGGGTAAATTGGTTGTATTTATATTATTTATCGACATCTATGTTGATATGTTTTAGCCATTACAATGATGTATTCTTGGATTAAGCTCTTTGGCTAAACCATGTAAGTTATTGTCATCCATCGGGTAAATAAAAGAATGCGGAGATAAAACAAATATTTTCCGCTTTTCGAATTTATTTATAAATTCATCCAATTCTAATCCATCACGCTGTTTTAAAGAATAGCCGGCATATGGCCGGGTAATGTCGTAAGTGATTAAATTACTTTTAAACGGTTTTATATGGCCGAGATGTTTTTCACAAAAAAATGATGTTTTGTTCAATTGAATTACCCCCAATTTATTTGCAAATATAAAATCCTGCCGCTAATTATTTTATCGAATAAAAATAGAAAATCTTTATATTAAAAAAAAGGCGGGAATGAATTCCCGCCTTTGAATAAAGTCTTAAATTTATATTATTCCCAGCCGGAGCAGTTATACATCCATTGCGTACAGGAGCAGGGGGCCTGGCCGCTCTTATAGAGATAGGAGATAATGCCGGTAATATCAAGAATATTTATGGTGCAATTACAGTCAACATCGGCGGAACGAATCGGCGATGATACCGGTTCGGGACCGCTTTTATACAGGTATTCAATTATATAGACCACATCGAGTATATTAATGGTCTCATTGCCATTGGCGTCTCCCAAATAATATCCGCACGGCTCCGCTGCGGCGTTAACCGATTGACCGCCCGTTCCACCCATTTCTGCGGATATCAGCACTGGTTGTGTGCCTTCGAAGTTCAAAGTGAATAATTCATTAATTCCGGCAGAGATAGCCCCCGGCGAGGCCATATCTCTGGTAATTAGAATGCGTAGCGTATCGCCGAATGATTCATAGGTTAATCCCATTTCGCTTATAGCTGGCAGGGGATTTATAGTGTACGATGTGGTTCCGCTGGTCAGAAGTTCTATTTTAAGGGCCCCGATTGAATTCTCAAGGCCGGAGATAAATTTTGTCCAATCCGTTCCGCCGGTAGTGTATGATTCGGCCGCTAATTCTCCCGAGATAGCTGGTCCAACCGGCGTCCCCGCCGGGAAGGCGCCGATGACAACTCCTAATAGATATTGATAATCGGCCAGGGTTAACTGCTCTCCATCTTCATTGACATCGGAGTTGAGAGATTGAAGAATATAATTCAAGTGAAGAATAGTATCACCGTAAACAATATAATTGGTGAATAAAACCACATCAGCAATTTCATAAGAAACACTATTAAGATTGATATCCCCCAACAAGATATCATCACTAATGCTTGCCTTAACCGGGTTGCCGAACATTCCGACGGCTGATATATTATTCAGAATTAGGTCATCACCTGTATATTCTATTTGATAGAGCTGGTTTTGACCATCTGAAATCGAGGCATCGATTGTAGCCTCAAGAGTGACCGTCAATACTCCAGCAATAAGCTGGTGTGACAATGTCATCCCTTCGGTTTCGGGCAGAAGGATGATATTGTAACCGGTGATATTTACGGCCTCGAAAGTTAATGTTAAAGTACCTATTTCACCCGAAAAGTTTGATCCGATCTCGTTGACCGAACCCGCCGTTCCGGAGTAGATTACACCTGATAAAGTATCGGTTGGGTCGAAGTCGGGGGGGATATCGCCTTGACAAATACGGACCAACATTACATAATCGGCCACGGATAGCGGCAGGCCGTCCATATTGATATCAGTCGCCGCGATTTGTGCTTCGATATTAATGGTAAAGGCCGTTATTCCGACAGTAAAATAATTTTGAAAAATAAGCATATCGGCAATTTCAAAGGCGATGCCGTTAAGATTGATATCTCCGCGACAACCCGCTGGCGGCGTATCGCAGGAGATTTCGGCGGCCATAAGTTGCGATCCGACCACGAAAAACAGAAGGGTAACCAGAACGGCCAAACCGAAAATCCGGTTGGTTTTGGCGATGTAGAGATTCATTATTCCTCCATTGGGGCCTTTTGGTCGGAATTAACCCCGTTAAAAAGATTGATGTTGTTCGGTCGGGTAGTAAAGTTAGCTTGTTAAATAAATATAATATATAAAGTTCCGCCGTCAACAGGTTTTTTGAGGGGCTCCAGTATATCTCCTTGGTATTTTTAATCTTGAAATCTTTGACATATTTTCATTGATTCCGTAAAGTTAATAAAATGAAAGGAAATTACTATGGGTATTGATACATTCAAGGATCTTCCGAAAGGGACATTGCTGGGAATGCTTGAGGATTTCGCCAAAAACTGGCTGGCTCATGATGGGTTGTGGTTTCAGGAGGTGGAAAAGCAGTCCAATATGGATATTGCGATTGAACTGGATACCAATGCCTGGCGGCGGTTTTCGGCGATTGAAGCGAAGCGGATTATGCAACGGCACCATATTCCCGAAAACGGCGGTCTGGAGGCGCTCAAAGAGGCGTTGAAATACCGGCTCTATTCAGCGCTAAACGAGCAGGCGATTGTCGAGGAGGGGGATAATTGGTTTATGTTCGCAATGATTGATTGCCGGGTGCAGTCGGCTCGGCGACGGAAAAATATGCCGCTTTTTCCCTGCAAGTCGGTTGGAAAAGTTGAATACGAGGTTTTTTCCAGTACTATTGATCCTCGGATTAAATGCGAGGTAATCGCGGCTCCTCCGGATGAAAAGGAGCGGGATTACTATTGTGGGTGGAAGTTTAGTATCTGAATATTGATATCATTGCTGGAGGTATTATATGTCTAATAAAAGCCTTGGAAGCGTTGTTACCGTTATTAATAATTCGCCTCATAAATTTAATGTAAATTATTATGAAACCGGAGCAAGCTCGGCTGACCCGTTGAACATGCGTCCGTTATTATATACATTTGATGGTTCTGTTCAATATGATAAAGGCAATAATATTAAATTCATTGTAGAAGTTTCTTCTACTCTAGTCGAAATACATTTCAAACGTAGCTTGCCGCAAATTCATAATGCGGCCATTAGATTTGGAATAAATTCAATTAAAAAAACGCCAGTTAAATTGGAGTATTTGCTTACATCAGAATTATTGGAGACTTTAAATAAAACTGAACTAATGCATGGACAAGAGTTAAGAAAATCAATTCTTAAATTCTACTATGAAGTTTATTTGACTTGGCCTCGAGAGGTAATAAGCCATATTGATTTAATAGACAATTTTGGAAACGACGAAAAAGAAATTAAGGAATGGCTTAATAACTTAGAATCAGCCGGACTTATTAAAATTTCACGAGGGTTTCATTCATATAGATCCTTAAATAAAGAACAATATATTAAAATACAAGCATATCGCATAAATGCAGAAAAAGAAGATAAAATTGCGATGATGGTCGATGAAAGTAGCAAGGCATCGAATTTGGAATTTTATGGAAATAAAATATTCCTAAGTTATAACACAAAAGATAAGGTGCTCGCCGGAAACATAAAAACTGAATTAGTAAAGCTCGGTTATGATGTTTTTTTAGCTCATGAGGATATTAATCCTTCCGATGAGTGGCTCGATAAAATTCTAATAGAACTGAAAGAAAGAAATATTTTCATTCCGATTATTACTCCAAATTTTCAAACATCTAAATGGACAGACCAAGAATCTGGTCAAGCAATGGCTTACGGTAAATTAATCATTCCTTTACTTACCAAAAAATCACCTCATGGATTTTTGAGTAGAATTCAAGGTGAGTGGTTGCATGAGGATAATCTAGAATTAACATGCCAGAAACTTTCACTTGTAATTTCTTCAAAAAACGAAAAGTGGCGTATATCCTTTTAAAAAGGAGTTATTCATATGGCTAATCCGTTTGGGCATAAGATACGGCAGAGGACGTTTATAAATGTCCCGCCGGAGAAGGTCTTTGATACCATAACTTCCGCCGACGGTTGGAACGCTTTTTTTACGATCGGACTCGAGGTTGATCCGGTTGTGAACGGTAAAATGGTTTGGCGATGGAAAGATTGGGGGCCCGATTCATACACTCACGAAGTCCCGGGCAGAGTCTTGATTGCCGACCGGCCGAAAGTTTTTTCATTCGAATGGGGGTCGAAACGCCCGACTGTCGTCAGATTCGAACTCGAGGAGAAATATGGCGGTACGGTTGTAACCTGCACCGAGGATGGTTACGATGATTCCGATAAAGACCGCGCCGCGATATTGGAATGCGCCTCCGGTTGGGGCGAGGCGATAACTTTGCTTAAATTTTATCTTGAGCATGGAATAGCCTATACTCCTCCCAAAAAATAACATTATTTCATTAGAAATTGATTTTCCGATTTATTTCAAAGTCTGATTTTCAATAAAATTGTTATGCGCGAATGCCTTAATATTTCTTGCGTTCATTGAAATTTACGCTATATTTAAAATATATTGTAGATTGAAGGTCCTATCTATTGTACTCAGCAATTGAATAGTCATATCTAAAAATAAGTGGAGGTCATTATGAAACAGACCAGACTGCTAATTATCACGGTTAGTCTTCTGTTGTGCATTTCGCTTTTTTCCTCTATCGGTTATAATACAAAAACTGCCGATCAGGAATATTATGCCAAATATCGGCAGCATAAAATGAAACATGACGGCAATCTGCCCAAGATGGAACGCCGTCCCAATGACTGGTTTTATATTCAACGCGCCTATCCGAACGAATCGATTCCGGCGGGTAAGCAACTTAAGGGAATCGAGGACGCCAAAGAGTTAAGAAAGGAAGTCTCGGCCAATAAGGCGATTACATATTCCGCCTGGAGTAATGTCGGGCCGACCAATATACCGGGGCGAATTACCGACATAGATGCGGAACATTGGTCTGAAGAACATGTCTATGCGGCCTCGGCGGCCGGCGGCGTATTTAAAATAACAAATGGAGCCCTTCCCTGGCAGTCCATTTTCGATGAGGCCGGGGTACAGTCAATTGGCGATGTGACCATTCATCCATGGAATCCGAATATTATCTATGTTGGAACCGGTGAAGCCAATAATGCCACCGATAATTATGAAGGGACCGGCGTTTATAAAAGTATCGACGGTGGCGCGACGTGGGAATATAAGGGCCTTCCTAACAGTTTTCATATTCCCCGTATCGTAATTGACCCCGAGCAACCGGAAACGGTATTTGTAGCCGTAATGGGAAAATGCTGGGGGATGAACCCGGAACGAGGCGTTTACCGCTCGCAGGACGGCGGCGATACCTGGGAACAGGTGCTTTATGTGTCCGATTCAACGGGATGTACTGATATTGGAATTTATCGTGACGGCTCTTCGGAAGGAGTTCATCTCGTTGCAACATTTCTGGAACGTATCCGGACTCCTGCCCGAAGAACAGTCGGAGGTATTACCAGCGGTGTTTATTATTCTTCCGATGCCGGCGATAACTGGACTCCATTAAACGGCACCGGCGGTTTACCCGCTTCATCTTATAACATCGGTCGAATCGGCGTCGATATCAATACTACTACTGGCTTGACCTATTTATTGTATGCCGATGCTAATGGGCATTTTACGGGAATTTATATCAACACCCTGCCTTATATTTCGGATTGGACTAATTATGATCCATTGAATCAAATTTATGATCTTAATGGTTCCTGGGATGGTGGCTGGTATTTTGGCAATGTCCGCGGTGCAACCTATGATTTTGGAACCGTTTACGCACTCGGATTGGAGTTGTATCGCCGTGAACAAACTGGTAATTGGTCGGAAGTTACGAATGGCATGCATGTCGATATGCATGCCATGTGGATTGACCCGAGCAATAATGATCATCTCTTCTGCGGAAACGATGGCGGCGTTTATGAATCGAATAACAGCGGAAGTGGCTGGACGCATCTTAATGACATGGCCAATACTCAGTTTTATGCCATTGAAATAGACCCCAATCAACCATTTAACTATTTTGGCGGGACTCAGGATAATGGAACTTTAATGGGTTATTCGAATAATCCCGATTTATGGGATAGAATTTTAGGCGGCGATGGTTTCTACGTTGTTGTCGATTATATCAATTCCAATATAATATACGCCGAGTATCAAAATGGCTATCTGACGAAATCTGTTGATGATGGTTCGATATTTTATTATGCCATGAACGGCATTGACTATGATAATGAACGCCATAATTGGGTCACGCCAATCGTGATGGATCCAAAAAATCATAATGTTCTTTATTATGGTTCAAATAAACTGTATCGATCTGAAGATGCGGCTGGATTTTGGGCGGCCATTTCGGGTGATCTGACTAATGGTCCATATCCGGGTAATTTGGGCCTGGGGACCATAACCACAATTGATGTTTCGCCGGTTGATAATGATATTATATATGTCGGTACCGATGACGGCCTCGTCTGGCGTTCGACTAATAACGGAACCGATTGGACTCAGATAAATTCCGGACTTCCTAATCGATGGGTGACGCGGGTTACGGCCGACCCAATCGATCAAAATGTGGTCTACGTTACTTTATCCGGTTATAAAGAGGGTCTATCCGATGCTCATGCCTATCGTTCCAGCAATCAGGGGGCTATCTGGACGTCGATTGACGGCGATATCCC
>JBDRRI010000356.1:0-12323 GCA_043825815.1 Candidatus Zixiibacteriota bacterium | reverse complement strand
ACTCAAAGAACCTCCGGTTATAAAAATTATATCTGGGATCGGTGCCGTAATAATAGGCGGGAACCGATTGAAAATCAATCGAAAGCCGGAATTTGTCCGAGGGATGGTAATCAAGATTGAAAGCCGGATAAAATCTGGCATCGGAATTCAATTCGCTATTAAAAAGAGCTCCCGGATTATGGGCGATACCGAGCTGGAGATTTAAAGATAATGAATTACTCAATTCATAAAACATGGAACCAACATACAGCCCGGTTGTGGATGAATTTCCTCCGCCGGAGAAGAAACTAACCGAATAAGAATTTGACCATTTCACTCGCGAAAGGTCTATTAAAGAAAATGGCGACGTGGCCGGCTTGAGCCCCAAATGATCATTCCTAATTTTTTCCATGTCAGCCTTATCAGCCAATTGTGCCGATACCGTCGCGGCTAAAAAAACAATTAAAATTACAATTAGGCTTAATTTTTTCATCATTTATAATCCCCTGCCTTTGGCTGGATATTAGAAAAGTATTACCTTTTATAGATGATGTCAAATATTTTTTACATCATTATTTAAATCGGTAATTTTTCTCCAAAAATTAACTTTATATATAATACAGACAGGAGGCGGTAATAGTTTAATTTTTCTTTTTCAAAATCTCATCTTCCAGTTTTTTCAACTGGTCAATATCATTTATACCCTCCGCCTCTATTGAGTCGGGAACCCGCCAGACGGCGCAGGTTTTTCCCATTCCCTGGAAGATTTTGATAGTATCTGTTAAATAATATTCCTTCTGAGAATTATTTGCTTGAATCTTATCCAAAATCGAAAACAGCTCCCGGCTATTAAAACAGAAAGTCCCGCTATTTATTTCGGATATTTTTTGAATTTTCGGAGAGGCATCTTTTTCCTCAACTATTTCGAGTAAAATATCACTGCCATCTTTTCTAACAATACGCCCATAGCCTTTCGGTTTGGCCACCTCAGCGGTTAAACAGGTTGCCACGGCGCTGTTATTTAAATGTACCTCGAATAGCTTTTCTATTGATTTTCTGGTAAGAAAAGGAGCATCTCCCAACGTTACCATGATCGTTCCACTAAAATCCTTAAAAGCGGATTCAGCCATTTGAACGGCATGACCGGTTCCTAATTGTCTATTCTGCCAGACAAATTCGACATTGAAATCGGATAGCTCCTCAATCACCATTTCGCCCTTATGACCCACTACTACGGCGATTTTATCGAAATCCATACCGGTTAAAGTTTCCATCAGCCGGCGAATTAAAGATTTTCCATCAATCTGATGAAGGACTTTGGGAAGATCGGACTTCATCCGTTTCCCTTTACCGGCGGCAAGAACCAGGGCCGCTTTATTTTTTTGCATAATTAAATTTCAGGTTAAATCAGTTTGTTGTTTTTATCGACTTTGACAACCTTAGGCTTATAATCGACGGCTTCTTTTTTGTCCATTTGACCATAGGCAATAATAATAACCAAATCGCCCTTTTTACCCTTATGAGCCGCCGCGCCATTTAGACAAATGACTCCGGAACCGGAAGCACCCTCAATAACATAAGTTTCCAGCCGCTCACCGTTGGCAATGTTGGCAATCTGAACCTTTTCATAGGGGATAAGATCAGCCGCCTTCATAAGATCGGAATCTATCGTGATTGAGCCCTCATAATTGAGATTTGCCTCGGTAATGGTGGCCCGATGGATTTTCGATTTACAAATAGTTATCATCATTTCATATACCATACGCTAAAATTGCCCTATAATATAACAGTTTCCGATTCTTTGGCAAGCGACAATTTTAAAAATCTGACATTCTTTGAGATCGGCTAACCTCTTATTATTATTGGTCTTATAAATTTGGAGTGGAAATTGTTAAAACTGTTCTTTATTACCGCAATCAGGCGGTATTCGGCACTACTATGGAATATGCGGAGCAATATATACTGAAACGGTTAGCGAATCGGTCAAATAACCATCGCTGACATGGCATGTAACCGAATAAATGCCTCCATCAGGGCTGAATTCCGGCGCTTTCCAGGTAACGATTGGTCCTGTATTACCGGATATAAAATATCCTTCTCCATCTTCAGACCATAGGTATGTTAAGGTGTCGCCGTCGGCATCCCGCGCCGTTATTCCAATATTAATTTGACTTCCCCAATCAAGATAGTTTTGTGAATCCGTATAAGGCGACATGGTGTGACCCTCAATTGTTGGAGCCTGATTGCGGGGAGATGATATGCCCGATGTCTCATCATCACCGCACCCTGAAATTAGTAGAATACTGGAAACAATGGCAAACCAAATTGAAATAATTTCAAATCGCTTTGCGGATTTCATCCAAGTTTATTCTTTAGATAATCAATTGCTTTCACGGGCGTCGGATTGACTCCATTAAGAATCGCCAGATAAAAAGACGCAAAATCTCCCAGCTGAATAAGCGAAAACATCCTTCCCAGCGGGAAATCACCCTGCGATTGAATATTTACTATTTCGACATCCATTTTTTCAATTAATTCGCGAACGACAGCCATTCTTTGGGAGACTTTTGGGTGATCATCGGAATCACGGAGATAAATCACTATCAAATTATCTCTGTATGAATCGATTATATTCCAACCAACAAGTTCATTATGGTTGAATTCTGGAAATTGATTGTTAAAGGCAAGACATTTGGCATTCTCACATATCTGGCCTTTCCATCTCGTTCCGATAGCATCGGTCAGCTCCGGTCCCGAATAGATAATTGGGATTTTATTATACAATTTCAAAGCCAGTTGTTTGGCGGGGTTTTTATCGACCGGATTATTTACTTCATAATTTTTTCGATAGGCGGTCAATCCCAAAACCAATTCCGAAATGGAAGCATCAACATCTTTTGCAAAACCGAGTTTTTCCATAATAAATAAAAGCGGGACAAATGAAAAACCGAGTGCCGAACGCGGGGGATAGCCGGATGGTAGTTTGGCTGTCATATAATCATTCTTTTCGGCGATTTCTCCAAGCTTCCCTCCGGTTGTGATACAGGTCACTTTCGCCTTGCGGCTCATAGCATCATCCAAGGCCGACAATGTTTCTTCGGTATTTCCGGAATACGACGAGGCAATAATCAGCGTATTATCATCGACAAAGTCAGGAAGTCGATAATTCCGACAGACATAAAATGGAATTTTAAGACTTCTCGATAAATATGAGCGGACCAGATCGCCGCCAATCGCAGAACCACCCATGCCGATAATGACAATGTTCTTTATATTTTTATAATACTGTAAATTTGGATTGAGACTCTCGCCGATTTCGCGAGCCTGTTTAATTTGTTCAGGGAAAGAGAATATTTTATCGTACATTCTCTCCGAGTCAAGATTCTCAATTATTTTAAGATCATTTAATTTTTCTATCATGATTAGGCCTCATTCTGCTATCTAAAGCATATTGTTGAAATCCAACAATAGGTGTTCCACCTCCTTGGTAGATTTCAATTTCAAAACTTTCTCTGCCAAATCATACGTATCCTGTATTCTTAGTTTAGAAATCAATTTGCAGATTCTGTATATTTTGGATGGGTTCATCGATAGTTGGCTGACACCCATACCAATTAAAAGCGGAGCCGCCAGAATATCCGAGGCGATTTCACCGCAAACGGCAACCGGTTTATCTTTTTGCCGAGCCGCCTCTATCGTCATGCTCATCAACTGTATAACCGATGGATGTAGCGGGTTAAAGACGTGCTCCAATTTAGGATTATCCCTGTCCGCCGCCAGAGTATATTGAGTCAAATCGTTCGAGCCGATAGAGAAAAAATCAGCTTTTTCGGCCAAAGCCATAGAACCGACCGCCGCCGAGGGAACCTCAATCATAACCCCGATTTTTATTTTTTGGTCAAAACGAATCAGTCTCTTTCGAAGGTCGGCCATGACTCTTTTTATGCTCCGAAGAGCTCTTAAGAATTCGGTAATATCGGCGATCATGGGAAGTAGGATTTTTATTTCACCGTACGCCGATGCTCTCAGGATAGCCCGTATCTGATCACGAAATATAATTGGCATATCGAAGGAGGCTCGAATTCCTCGCCACCCCAGGGCCGGATTATTTTCCTTAAAAGAGTTGTCATCTTTGAAATATTTATCCGAGCCCAAATCAAAAGTGCGTATCGTCAATGGTTGCGGACTATATCTTTTAACCATTTTTTGGTAAATTTCATACTGCTGTTCTTCCGATGGAAACCGACCGCCTTGAAGATATAAGAATTCGGTGCGAAACAAGCCCACGCCGATATTATGACGTCCCAGAACTTGATCTATCGGACCCGGGATATCAATATTGGCGGCGACTTCAATTGGGTGTTCATCGGCGGTTTGAGGCGGTATTTGAGAAATTTTATTCAGCTTTAATATATGAATGGCGCTTATTTTTGCCTTTTTCTTGCGAAGTTCATTCCAGTCTTTTTGCGAGGGATGAATCTTGACTTCACCCTTTTCGCCGTCAATGATTAATCGGTCGCCGGTTTTTATTTTTAAATGCGCCTCTTCCACGCCTATTATCGTCGGGATTAAAAGGGAACGAGCAATAAGGGACATGTGCGAATTTGCACCACCGCCGGAGATCACAATCGCTTTGACTTTCCGTTCATACAAGACAAGAATATCAGCTGCCGAGAATAGTTTGGCGACAAAGATATAATCCTGCGCATTCTGCACGATATGACGGACGCTCTGTCCGGTCAATCTTCGCAGTATGCGAGAAGAAACTGCCTCTATATCCTGAGCCATCTGCCGAAGATAGGGTTCATTGGATCTCTTGAGCGGCTCCATCGATTGTTCTACTAAATGATGGTAAACGAATTCAGCGCAGAGCAATGATGATTCGATTTCAGCTCTGACACTTTTAAGAAATTCAGGATCGGAAGCCATCAATAACTGGCTATCGAATATTTTAGAAACCGGACCGCCGATTTTCTTTCCGGCCGATTCCTTCAATTTAATTAATTCGCCCAGGGACTCTTCGACCGCTTTATTTAGCCGTGCGATTTCCGATGCAACCTGCGATGGTTCCAGAGGCCGCTTGACAATTGTTTGCTCCAAACTGGATACAACGCGAGCCTCTCCAAAAGTCAACCCGGGGGAGACTGGCGTCCCGCTTAATATTTTTGTCTTTTTATTCGGTACCATAATAAGCCTGACTGTTTGAGGAACAATAATATTTATTGAACTGCAGTGCAAACAATTTATAAATCCTTTAATTCTCCAAATCCAGATGAAACCAGCTTGGCCAGCGCTTTAGCCGCATCTTTTTCATCCTCGCCCTCGGCGTAAATTAAAAGTTCTTCGCCTTTGGCGGCAGCCAGCATCATTACGCCCATAATTGATTTACCATTGACTTTGATATTATATCCAATTTTTTCAACAAATATTTCTGATTTGAATTTACTGGCATGAGTTACAAACATGGCCGAGGGTCGGGCGTGCATTCCCAGTCTATTAATTATTTTGGCTTTATGTTGAGTCATCTGTTATTCCAATATATATCTTTTACCCGAAAGCTCCTTGATGATTCCTTTTAACTCCAATGCGAGCAAAATCTGCATCAACTCACTAACTGGTTTTTCAAGTTTGCGGGATATTTTGTCAATATGAACCGGTTCGTTGTCAAACAGATTTAAAATATCTCTCTCCGAATCGGTCAAATCGGATATCTCTTTAATGCGGTTAACCCGAATTTCTCCCTTAAGGCGGGGAAGTTCCGTGAAAATGTCATCAACCGAGGTCAACAGGGTCGCCCCTTCTTTGATAAGCTGATTAGTCCCCTTGCTGGTTTCATGGCGAGGTGGGCCGGGAACGGCAAACACTTCACGATTCTGTTTCAAGGCATGTCCTGCTGTTGACAGAGCTCCGCTTCGCTGAGCCGCTTCAATAACCACAACTCCCTGAGATAAACCGGAGATTATACGATTCCGCTTGGGAAAATTGGCGCCAAATGGTGTCGTTCCGGGGAGATGCTCTGAGATCAGACAACCGGAATCCATAATTTGGCGAGCCATATCTCTGCCCTCGGGAGGATAAATGATATCTAAGGATGAACCGAATACTGCAATTGTTCGGCCATTTCCATGTAAAGAACCCCGGTGAGCCGCGATATCAATACCGCGCGCTAAACCGGAAACAACCGTTATATTATTTTCAGCCAGTTCAATTGCAAGTTTTGCGGCGAAATGGCGCCCTTCCTCAGAAGCTGATCGGGAGCCGACAATCGCGATAGCATTGGCGTCCGATTCCTGATAGTCTCCCAGATAGAAAAGGTAAGGAGGTTTATCGGAGATATTTCTGAGCGGTTCCGGATAATCTGCTTCGTCATATATAAAAAATTTCCAACCAAGCTCAATAATTTTGCCAGTATGTTCTTCGGACTGTTGGCGATTCTGCTTGTTTTTAATATTGGAAGCCAGTTCGCGGCCAATACCCGGGACTTCCATCAGATCACTGATCGATGAACCAAGTATTTTTTCGACCGTTTGAAATCGCTCTAATAAATGAAAACACCGTCCCGCTCCAATGCCGTCGATTGAACAGAGAGTAATCAGATCAGTTAGTTTTTCTATCCGTTCAGATGCTGTCGAGCCCATTTTCTATCCTTTGAAGCAGAATCTTTTCTCCGAACCCGCTTACGGCTGAATAGACAATATAGTCATCTCCGTACTTCCGGGAAATCACATCTTTATCTTCATCGTTTAATAAATCTACCTTATTTAAAACGATCAAAGAGGGGCGGTCCAATAATGATTTATCAAAACTTTCCAGCTCGTTTCTCAACGTTGTCAATGTTTCGACAGGATCATCAACAAAGCAATCAATCAGATAGACAATTAGTTTGGTTCTCTGAATATGTTTTAAAAACTGGATACCGAGACCCTTACCGGCCGAGGCTCCCTCAATTATTCCGGGAATGTCGGCCATAACAAATGACTTAAATTCTCTTAAATGGACAATGCCCAGATTGGGAATTAGCGTGGTAAACGGGTAATTGGCGATTTTGGGGCGAGCCGCTGACAATCTGGCCAGCATCGTCGATTTTCCGGCATTGGGCAATCCGACCAATCCGACATCGGCCAGAAGTTTCAGTTCCAGAGATAATTTAAAGGCCTGGCCGTTTCGTCCGTCTTCCGCATTTCGTGGAGCTTGATTAGTCGGTGATTTAAAATGATTGTTGCCTCGTCCGCCGCGCCCGCCCTGCGCAATAAGTATCTCCTGATTAGCTTCATTCAGATCAGCAATAATATTATTGTTTTCCAAATCCTTAACAATCGTCCCGATCGGCACCCGAATAATAATTGATTCCGCCGCTTTGCCGCTTTTAAGAGCTCCCTCACCCGGCTTGCCATTCTCCGCTTTATAAAATTTTTTATACCTAAAATCCATCAAAGTCGTTAAGTTGCTGTCGGCCTTGAAAATAATATCACCGCCTCGTCCGCCGTCGCCACCATCAGGGCCGCCTTTGCTGATATATTTTTCCCGACGAAAAGAGATACACCCGTGGCCGCCGTTTCCGGCCTTGACTTCTATTTCTACATAGTCAATAAACATAGTCGTTTTTTTATTATCCGTTATATGTTATTTCAAAACTCAATTATATGAAAATATCTTACTAATGGCCAGATTAATTTGTGGAGGCTATTAAGCTATCTTTTAAGATATTCCGCGAGACGAATAGCGAAATTTTCCTTGCCGATATCTTTTTCCATATAACCCTTATGGGTTAATGAAATTGCGCCCGTTTCTTCTGAGACTATAATTCCGACCGAATCGGAAACCTCGGTAATGCCGATCGCCGCTTTATGGCGCATGCCATAAAGTTTGCTATACCTTTGATTTTGTGATAAGGGAAGAGTGCAGGCCGCCGCGGCGATTATTTCGCCGGTTATAATGATCGCCCCGTCGTGAAGCGGGGTATAGGGCGTGAACAGGGTTGTGATTACCTCAGCTGAAAGCTGGGCATTAAGAATTTTGCCAGTATCGATAAAATTCTTAAGGCCTATTCCTTTTTCGATAACAATCAGGCCGCCATATTTCAATTCCGAGAGGCGTATCGTTGCTTTGACAATCTCTTTCAATGACTTGCGTTCTTCTACTTTGACAAAATACTGGAACAGACGCGAATGGCCCATCTGAGCCAGAACCGAACGGATTTCCGGCTGAAAAATGATTACTAAAACGATAAAGCCAATTGTCGCCAGATTGGCAAACAACCAGCTTAAGCCCTCAAGCTGAAACCAAAATGAAATAAAGGCTATAATAAAGAGTAGCAACAAGCCGGTTACCATCTGCGCCGCCCGAGTGCCCCTCATCAGGGCTAATAGACGGTAAAAAATAAACGATACAATCAAAATATCAATAAGATCGATTAGTCTGAATGTTAAAAAATCTACTCTGAAAAGTTCCATCTATCCAATCCGTTCAATTGCCCCGTAAACTTTAACTGCTTCAACTGTTTCCGCCACATCGTGCACCCGCAATATATTGCATCCTGCTCTAAGAGCATAAAAAAGCGCCATCAGCGAGCCGCCAATCCTTTTATCGGCAGGTTTATCCTGACCAGTAATCATCTGAATAAATGATTTCCTGGAGGCCCCAATCAGCAGAGGCCGATTCAATATATTAAAACTCTTTAGATTTTTCAAGATATTCAAATTATCTTCCAATCTTTTTCCGAAACCGATTCCGGGATCAATAATTATTTTTTCTCTCGAAACGCCATGGGATAGGCAATAGTCTATTCTCTCCCTGAAAAATTGAATAATTTCCTCAAGGCAATTTTCATACGAAGGGTCCTTCTGCATCGTTTTCGGACTCCCCAACATATGCATCAGAATTATCGGAACCTCGAACTCCTTTGCAACCGGAACCATCTGTTTATCAAACCTCATTGCAGAGATATCATTTATTATATCAGCTCCGCCCAATAGTGATTCCCGTGCGACAACGGCCTTGGTTGTATCGATTGAAATCGGGATATTTGAAAATTCCCGAATCTTCTTGATAACCGGTAAAACCCGGCCAAGTTCATTATTGGCCGAGACCGGTTCGGAACCGGGACGGGAAGATTCTCCGCCGATATCGATAATATCCGCTCCCTCAGATATCATTTGTCTGGCCCGTTCTAATCCCGTAATCGGATCGTCATGTTTTCCGCCATCGGAAAAAGAATCCGGCGTCAGATTCAATATTCCCATAATTGCCGGCTTTTCTAAATCCAGGAAACGATTCCCCGGTAAAATCAGTTTTTTAAATTTATCAGTCTTGATTGGCATAATTAAATTTCATCTTTATTTTGCCTCGACAATATAGAAATAGCCCAATGAAACGGCAAGTCAATTATTGACAATGTCTTGGTCGAGAATTAGACTGCGAGCGATTTTTAATTGAGTCAATTGTATATATTAAAAGTGCCGTCCATATTAAACCAAACGATATCGCCTGATTTAAGCCAAACCGTTCGCCATAAATTATAGCCATTACAAATTGCAGGCTGGGTGCTATATACTGAATAAATCCGATCGATGATAGCTTTATTCGTCGAGCCGACTTGTTGAACCAGATCAGCGGGATTGTTGTAACGAATCCGGCCAGTAACAATAAGATCGTTATTTTCCAGGAAACCGTTCCGAAATGATTGGCTCCGGAATAAACCAGATAAATTAAATATGCCATGGTAACCGGCGCCATAAATATGGTTTCCGCCGTCAATCCAATAACAGAATTTGTCTTGGCCGTTTTTCTTAACAAACCGTAAATGGCGAAACTGAAAGCCAAAATCAGCGCTACCCAGGGTATCCCATTACCACGGATAACTTGAAAAAATACGCCTACCAATGCCAGAAAAACCGAAATTGTACTCCATTTGGTCAGTCGTTCCCGTAAAATGATTACCCCAAGGGAGATTGAAACCAATGGATTTATAAAATAACCAAGGCTGGCTTGAAGTAATTTTTCATTGTTAATGGACCAGATAAACATAAACCAATTAACCGAAAGAAGCGAGGCTGTGATAAATAATATATATCTTTCCTTACGATTTTTTAAAGCATCCAATAATAATGGCCACCTACTCGAACTAATTATGATTATTCCCAGCAGGACAAATGACCATACCATTCTGTGAGCTAGAATCTCAAGCGGAGGAATAGAAATCAACTGTTTAAAATAAAGTGGCGAAATGCCCCAAAAAGCGAACGCCAAAATCCCGTAAATCACGCCTGCCGAGCTTCTGTCTTTTTCAAAATTCATATTGGTATTTAGTCGGTCGATATAGAAATGTCAATCGGTCACATAAAAATTAGTCCGCAAATCGTATGTATAATAAAAGGGATCTATCTGAGAATCAGGATAGATCCCAAGGAATAGGCTTACCTTTAATGGGGGCTTTGAGTATAGGCAACCTATAACTTAATCAACCAGGAGTTATTCACCAAAATTTTATTTAATTCCTCCCGATGTAATTCCAGTCAGTAATAACAATGGAGGAATTAAATCGCACCGAAGTATCCTTGCTCTACTTCAATGCCTGTATTTTAAGTCGGTTTCACAGTATATTCCCATTACACTCCAACCTATAGTTGCCCAAAGAGCCGGTTTATTACACTCCTTTTAATTTTTTTACCAAGCCCTTTTAATTGTTATTAAAAAATATGCTAATATATATAATCCCAATCCTATTAATAAGGCCGACCGAAATCCGTAACTTATTGATACCAAAACAATTGCGGTCGAGCCTATAACCGATGCCGCTCCGTTTACCGAAAATCCCCAATCAATTAATTCTTTTATCCGAAGGGCTCCTTTGGGAAAAGGCATACCCATAAAAAATCCGAGGGGGAACATTAAAACTGTTGTTATAAGCATTCGACCGGATAGCGAAACATTATTGATTCCATTTATTACATTATTAAATAGATAACTATCGAGAATCAGCCAGACTATAATTCCTAAAAAGGCCACCCGATCACTGAATTTTCCTGAAAATCGACTGCCGATTCCGGATCCTATCAATAATGAAATAATAATGGTTGATATGGCATACACCGAGGGACCGACAAAGAACGTATATTTCTGAATTAAAACAACTTCAATAGCCATATAGGCTATTCCAATTATAAAAAAATAGGCGAATGGGATTAATTTTAACTTTTCGCCTTTTTTAAAATACGGAATTAAATTAAGCGGTAAGATCAGAATGAAAACAATGACCAATATTATTATTATAATAGTCTGAGTTAAGGGAAAGCCATCCATACCGTATCGAGTGATATAGCTATGCTTGTTCGGATCGAAATTTTTCCAGAGCCCCAGTTGGGCCGTGAAGGGACGGTTATCAGTGCAAGGCGAAATATTTAAAGGCGTCGAATCGGAAGCCGATTTCCAGCCCTCCGCAACAACCCGATTGACCAGATTTCCCGCAATCGAATCATCGGCAGGCGGATAGAGCAAATGAATATATGAATAGTACTCCGGCACTAAGTCAATCAGGGCATGGTACCTTAATGAATCATCAAGCGGGCGTTTGGAAAGTAAAAGAGCATTACGCCTCATTTGAGGAAGATCATAAACGGCCAGATGATTTTTGTAGTCTTTTATACCTAGTTCCTTAAAAGCTTCAATAAGCTCCGCCACCAGACGAGGCATATAAAGCTGATGTTCCATCATCATAAATCCGCTGTCGCTTAGAGCGGTCCAGTAATCTTTAAACGCTTCGGTCGTAAAAAGGTAGTTTTCCGCCAGCGCAAACGAACCGGATGAGAGGGCCGCCCAGGTATTGGAGCTGAGAGAATATATAATATCAAACTTATTCTTGAATCTTCTTACATAGGTTCGGGCATCCTCGGTAATGACTTTGACCCTGGGATCGTGATAAATATTTCCTGTAAATTCTGGCAGAAGTATAGCGCTGTCGGGATTCCGATATTCAATTGAATCCCCCTTAATGGAATCGCTCGAGAATATTATCTCGCTTAGATAGCCGGTTCTATCACCCTCGGTCATCATCTTATTGATATGGCCGTTAACCTCGACGGCATGGATTTCCGCGGCGCCTTCCTGTAACGCCTGAAGAACCTCGCTTCCGCCCCCGGCTCCCAACGACAGAAAAGTGCATGAATCAAATAAGCCGATTAAATAATCAACCGGGATCCCAAATTGAAATTTGGCTGAATCGGGAACATCCCAATTGCCGTCAAATTTATAAATATAAGAATTGGCAACATTATCAATATTATAACCGCGACCCTCACCACCGGGATATTCATACATCTTGATTTTAGCCATTGCGTCCCAATGTT
>JBDRRI010000355.1:0-2403 GCA_043825815.1 Candidatus Zixiibacteriota bacterium | reverse complement strand
AAAGAAATTCCCGGCAGTGATTTCTTCAACCTGTTCGATATATTCAGCGGACGAAATAGAGGTTATTAAAACTAAACAGAGCAAAATCTTTATTACATATTGAATTGATTGTTTCATTGCGATCTTCTTCCGCCTCTCCGGGTTGCCTTTTTTTCTTCTTTTTTCTTGTCTTTATCTTTAGTTTTTTTGACTTCGGCATTATCCGGATTATCGGCCGGTTGCTGTTCCTGATCAGATGTCTTACCGGTGGAGCCACTGGCAGCGGCATCACCGCTGCCGCTTGAACGACTGATATTAGTTGTCCCAACTGAGTATGGCGGTCTTAAAGTTTCGCGCCGCTCCACTTTTTTCCCGCTTGTTGAACGGAGTGAGGGACTATCATCTACTATTTTTTGGGAATGTTGATGATCGTTGTTATACCAATAGTTATCCCACCACCAGGGGTAAGCATAGTACCGTCCCCAGCGTGGATTAGACCACCAGTAATCGGGATAATTTCCATAAAAGTACCCATAAGGGTATTCATGATATTCGGCATGACACCCGAGGCAATCAGACTGATAATCTTCGGCAGTATAGTTTGTTTCAGATGCCGGATGCTGGAGGATGGTATAACAGCCGGGAATCATCAGAGCAATAAATATGATTGACAGCATTAGCTTGGTTATTTTACTCATATATATTATACACCTCCAGAATTATTTCCAGCTAAAAATATTCAACATAGGTAAAACGTAAGCCACGGTCAAAAGATTTAATCTGTTCGCGATTATTTAAAAGATTCTTAAAGACCGCTTCCAACTCGAGATTTTCCGAGTAAAGCCATTTTATACTCAAATTAAGATATCCGCGTCCCCGACCAAAGCCATTGCCGCCTTTATCATCATTCAGGGCCATATCGTATTCGGCAATGATGGCGACATTGTTGCTAAACTGCGTATCAATCCCGAAAAAAATGGCAGGATCTTTATCATTGTCCTCATCTTCCAAGGTGAAATTAACTCCGACATGCCCGCCAAGAGTTAAGTTATACAGATACAAAGACCTTGTGGCGACAGCATAAAAACCTTTTGACTTGTAAGCGTATCGTTTGTAGGCATCGTTATAGGAGCCATACCCTTGCGATGAAAAACCGACCGCAATAGCCGGCAGATAATAAGCCTCATCTATCAAACGCAGTTTAATATTGAATTCAATTTTAGGATTCCAGCGCGCTTCTGTCTCGGCAATTATTGCTTCGGCGCCATAAGAGATTCCCAGCATAAACCGGCCGGAGAGGCCGATGTTTGTCGCTCCAATAATGCCGCCATTGGGGAAAGCTCTCAGAGATAAATCAAAGCAACCGCGGGGGAGAGTCCAGGCGGTTGGGGCATCAATAAGATTACGGGGCTGAATCCCAAAATATGACTCTGTTTCTTTATCCTGGCAATAGACTTGGCCGGTGGTCAGCAATATCAGTATAGCAATAAGAATTATCGATTTAATACCTGCTCTCATTTAATCCTCCTTGATAGTTTTAAGCGATAATAATTCCCTAAAAGGCTGTAATCAACATAAAACTACCATTCATACAATGATACAATACGAGGCAATTACTGTTCCAAAACCGAACATTTATCTAATATGCTGAACTATATAGGTTTGTACAAAACTATCTGAATATATTGAATTTCACCGCACAATAATTGTTCTGGCGCAATAATCTATGCACTTTATCTATTCGTTCCAAAACTCATGGACTATTATCTCTTCCATCGGTTTGCGGGATTTCTCCGACGGCGATTCATCCGGGTATCCCAGAGTCATAAATCCGACCAGTATATTATCTTTTGGGATTTTCATATAAGCCATCGCCTCATTATATTTAAATGATCCTATCCAGCAGGTTCCCAGAGATTGATCAACCGCTGCCAGCGATATCTGGGTGAGAGCGATCGACAAATCAATATCTGATGCCGGCCGGCCATTACCCATTCTGTATTTGGTATCAACTGCGACTCCGGCCAGAATAACCGAGGCATCAGCGGCCCAATTATTGCCAGTGCATAACTCGGCAACCTTTTTTCTGTTGGTCTCATCCTGAATAATAATAAATCGCCAGGGTTGACGATTGGTGGCTGACTGAGCCAGACGCGCCGCTTCCAGAATTTTTAGCAGTGTATCCTCAGGGATTGGTTTATTTTTGTAGGCGCGAATAGACCGTCTTTTTACCAAAATATCATAAAATTCCATAATTGGTTTTTTTAGCCTTTGGAATTAATATATTCAAGCAATAACCTATTCAACTTCTTTGTAATTGGTCCTGTTTTAGAACGATATGTCTTTTCAGTATTTACAGAAGATACCGAAATAATTAGTTTAAGCGAGGAAGTGACAAACACCTCGTCTGCTTTCAACAATGTA
>JBDRRI010000354.1:0-9156 GCA_043825815.1 Candidatus Zixiibacteriota bacterium | reverse complement strand
TGACATTAATTGCCGACACAGTAGCGATTGACTAAAGAAAGGATTAAAAGATGGAAAAATCGATAGACCACAATAAATTCAATGATCTGGAAGATAAGTTTCAGGATAATATTCGGGATAAAAAATCCTTGGATGTTTTCTCCGGATGCTGTAAATCCCAATCTTTGAGCGGCGAGATTCCGGAAGATTGCTGTAAGAATAAGAATAAAAAATAGAATTTATTAATCAAGACCGTACGGACCTTATTGTTAACCTTAACCCAGGAGGATATCATGAATAGGTTTCGAATTCCCAGAGTTGCTCATTGCAGTGATGGCTGTAGTATCTCGTCCCGGGTACGACTCTAAACTGCCCTATAAATTATATTAACCGATCGATCGATATTAATCAAAGCCGGATTAGATTCCGGCTTTTTTCACTTGAACAATATTGGTGCCGTCCCGTCTCATGCACTCCTTTGTGCCAAAACCAAACTTTTCGTAAAGACCGTGCGCATCTTTGGTTGCCAGCAAATTCATTTTTACGCGGCAAGCCGGATGTTCCAGAGTACATTTCATCAGCCAAACGCCTAGTTTTTCTCCCCGGAATGACGGATCGATATAGACATCGCAAATCCAGGCGAAGGTTGAGTTATCCGTGACAATTCTACTGAACCCAATTTGACGATTGTCTTTAAACACTGATAGAAAAACGGAGTTGGCAATAGATTTTTCTATTGTTTCTTTTGAACGCTCTTTCGCCCAATATGTACTATTTAGCGATTGGCAGATAAATTCAAGATCAATATTTTTGACGCTATCAGTAACTATAAAATCATCTTTCATCCATTCCATTTTAACTCACTTCTTTTGGTGGAATTCCTCGGAAAAGATTAGCTCTCGGTATGGGATTGCCGGCCATGCGCCGCCAGGAGCAGATTTGCCCGACATGCGTCAGGATATCGGCGATTGGGCCATTAATCAGGAGCCAGAACGGTATTTTTTCATCCGACCAGTTATGTGCAATCGTTATCTTGGCCAGCTCGGAATCATCCATATCAAGAAGATGTTCCCTTATTTTATATAAAATTTCGAGAGTTCGCATTTTTTTATCATGGATTCCGCCGGTTGGTTCCTCAGAAAATGACCTATCGACAAAAGATTTATAAAGCCAGGCCGCCAGTATAAAGATATGATTAACAAGTTCTCCCAAGTTCATACTGCCCTCTACCGGTCGGAAATTGGACATTGACTCATCAAGACCCTCCATTGACCACTTAAATCGATTAGCCGCGCCATCAATCACCCGTACCAGGACATTGGCGCCATTTACTTTCTCCGGAAGTTTGGGAATGTAACCATATAAATCATTATCCATATTATATTTCCTCTCTATATATCGGCCGGGTTAAACAGGTCGGCCCGCCGCATCCTTTGCGGGAAATTTCAAACCCGTCATAGGTAATGACCTCAACCCCTTCGGTCTCCAGCATATTCTGGGTCCATTCGTTTCCGGAAAGCATAATGACCTTTCGCGGCGAAATGGCCAGAATATTGCACCCCATTGATTCGTACTCCAAATCGGGGACATCAATTAATTTCATACCGCGATTTAAAAGGTAATTTCGAAAAATAACTGGCATTTGTTTTAAATAAACAACGGCCAGGTCTTTGTCAATCGGTGAAATCATTGACATCAGGTGGAGCACGTCGGACGGTCCCCTCCAATGCGGAAGCGGAACAACAATGAACTCTTCAACTAAATCAGAGACAAGTTCTTTCAATTGACGGATCCCCTCGGCATTAGTGCGATATCCTTCGCCAACCGCTATTGTTTTTTGATCGAGCCAGACAATATCGCCACCCTCGACTGTTCCTTCACCGGAAATCATACCTAATATCGGAATCTTTATCTTCCCAAAAAATTCATCAAGAGCAATAAATTCTCCAAGGCGGGCCGGTTTTCCCATATTGCAGAGGATAACGCCGTTATTGGTGATTATAACCGGGTCATGGAGATAGATCGAATCGAGAGTAGTGTCTTTGTGTTGAGGTAGAAAAACGAATTCATCAATATCGTTTTTTAGGAGACTCATAAATTTATCGTATTCAACAATCGCTCTGTCATAATCCGGCATATCCAGATAATTAAGTTTTTTCCATTGCCTCTGTATATTGTTCTGGCTTATAAAAGCATCCTTGGGATGTTTTAAAAGGAGCGATTTTATTTTGCCAACTTCCGATTGAGAGCCGTACTTCATAATCAGACCAGCTTTTTGCCCATGCTGACACGCTCCTCAATCTCATAATCGAGTTTTTTATAAAAATCGATAACGATTTTGTTGTCCGCGCGAACCTGAAGATTTAATTTGGGACAACCAATATTTTTAAGCTCCTGCTCCACGCGCAACATTAATTTTTCCCCGATATGTTGTCTTCGGAAATCCGGATGAACCGCGACATAATATACCCATCCACGATGACCGTCATAACCCGACAATGCGGTGCCAATGATTCTTTTGTCAATTTCGGCAACAAAAAACAGTTCTTTTTGAATCTGTTCTTTACGCCGGATATCATCCTCCGGCCGGTTATGAGCGGGGGCCGAGGGAAAGACTATTTTCCACAGTTCCGCGACTTGCGAGCTGTCTTTGGTTTGATAAAGTCTTATTTTCATATTTTTTCCTATGGATTGTTTCTGAATTTCCAATTTATTAAATAAAATAAATTTTTCCAAGATATTTTAGGAATTGACATCAATATTTATTTAAGGCTATTATATTGTGAAACGAGATCAATACTTTTGAATAAATGGGAGATAGAAATGAAAGCCATAAATCCGGCGACGAATGAATTGTTAAAAGAATACAGAGAGCATTCTGCCGCTGAAGTCAATACTATAATTGATTTGGTGGATAATGAACAAAATAAATGGAAAGCAACCGATTTTGCCCTTCGCTCCGATCTTGTGAGAAAGGCCGCTGCGGTTCTTCGAAAAAACAAAGATGAGTATGCCCGATTGATGACGATGGAAATGGGCAAGCCGATTAAAGAGGCGCGTTCTGAGGTTGATAAGTGCGCCTGGGTCTGTGATTACTATGCCGAGAATGCTCATAAATTTCTTTCCGATGAAATAATCGAGAGCGATGCCGGTCAATCATTTGTCGCTTTCGAACCATTAGGCATCATTCTGGCGGTTATGCCCTGGAACTTTCCGTTCTGGCAGGTTTTTCGTTTTGCCGCGCCCGCTCTGATGGCCGGAAACGCTGGAATATTAAAGCACGCCTCCAATGTGCCCGGATCGGCTCTGGCCATTGAAAGAGTCTTTCATGAGGCTGGTTTTCCTGAAAATATTTTTCGAACTATGCTTGTTGGTTCCGGTGCCGTTGATAGTCTTATAAAAGACGATAGAGTCAGGGCTGTAACATTGACTGGGTCGGAACCGGCCGGAATGGCCGTTGCTTCGTGCGCTGGAAGCCAGTTAAAGAAAATGGTATTGGAATTAGGCGGCTCAGATTGCTTTATTGTTCTGGATGACGCCGATATGGAGACTTGTATACCTGTGTCGGTAACATCACGAATAATTAATGCTGGCCAAAGCTGTATTGCGGCTAAGCGGTTTATTGTCGTTAAATCAAAATTAAAGGAATTCGAAGAAAAACATGCAGTCTTAATGAACCAGCTTAAGATTGGCAACCCGCTTGAGGAAACTACACAGGTGGGACCGTTGGCTCGCCCTGATCTGGTCGCCGAACTCGATGATCAAGTGCAAAGATCAATCAGGCAGGGGGCTCGGGTACTTCTGGGCGGCCATCCAAAAGAAGGTCCCGGGGCCTATTATCTTCCAACTGTTCTAACCGATGTCAAAAAAGGTATGGCTGTCTATTCCGAAGAAACATTCGGGCCGGTATCGGTAATAATTCCGGTGAAAGATGAAACGGAGGCCATTGAGGTTGCCAATGATTCTGAATTCGGACTCGGCGGTGCGGTCTGGACAGCTGACGCCGAACGGGGTATCCGCGTAGCACGGCAGATTTATACCGGAGCAATATTTGTCAACGGTCTATGCAAGTCTGATCCAAGATTGCCCTTTGGCGGTGTTAAGAAAAGCGGTTACGGCCGCGAATTATCCCATTACGGGATTAGAGAATTCGTTAATATCAAGACCATTTGGGCCAAATAATTTCCGATTTATGGTATATACAAAGGGCGAGTCAGAAACTCGCCCTTTATTTATGATTATGTAATCAAATATAATTACATAACTATCGTTATTCAGACGGTGGCGGTGGCCCGCTCTTATAGAAGAAATTAATCAGATAGGTGCAATCCAAAATATTAATAGCCGTATCATAATTGGCGTCCGAAGCGTCCATCGATGCCGGTGCCTGTCCTTCTTTATAGAGGAAGTTGACCAGATACATAATATCAAGAATATTGAGTTCAGTATCAGAGTTGACATCGCCCCTGAGAATAGAGATCACACGGAAAATAGTATACGTCGTATCCGCGAGACCGCTGGGATCGGTGACAATAAAGTTAGAGCGGTAAGCCTCATTAACCTGGGAAGTCACAGGAGCAAAATAGTACGTTGCAACAACGATTCCGGAATCAGTAAAGACAGCATTGAGGCCGACCGAGTCACAGGTAATAGTAACCGGGTCGCCGTCAGGATCGGTGGCATGAGCCACAATCACAGTATCACGATTGGCGACAACCAATGTCGTAAAGCTGAGATTCTGCACAAAATTGGGGGCATGGTTTCCGGTTTCAGTAACCGTAAAGTCAACAATAGCGGTGTCGGCCAGCGTTCCGTCAGAGGCAATAAATGTGACTGTATAAATTCCCGATTGCATATAACTGGGAGTGAAGGAAAATGTTTTGATATTCGTTAGTCCTGTAAATGTTGCATTTGCGGGCAAATTAAGGGCAGTCAGTGATGTTATCGTTTTATCATCGGTAGCGCTGACGGTGATTGTAACATTATTACCTTCCGGAATAGTATAGCTGGTAGTAACCGGATTACGAGTCAGCACCGGCGGGAAGTTAATATCGCTAACATAAATTCGAAGTGATGTTTCCAATATCCCGTATAAAATATCATCTTCCGCATCTACTGCTCTAAAACGTACTGTATAGTATACCGGATCTCCGCTTTGTGAATTTCCTTGAGTATAATCAGGTACAAATGTAAATACAGCATAACCGTTACCAGAATCAAAGACTGTCATATTTTCGGCTATATTGACCAAATCCGTATTTATTTCAATAGATGGAATTGTACCATCTAAGTCGAATGCATAAAGCAGTACACTCACGGTATCGCCCTCGAAGATGTCAAAACGGGTTTCTGTTTCACTCAAGCCAACATATTGAATTACCGGCGGGATATTGAAATTATTAACCGTTACTAACACATACACAGTATCGGCGAAATATGGTTCATTGGGGTCGGTTGCAATAAATGTAACCGTGTATTCGCCATTCTGCAAATATGTTGGAACCCAATAGAATGTTCCAGCTCCATTTAGTGCATCGGTAAAGGTTGCCCCGGAAGGAAGGTTTTCAGCCGTCAAAATCGAAGCTGTAGAATCAGGATCGGAGGATGTAACATAAAATGTTAAAGGATTTAACTCTAAAACAATCTGGTCATCAACCGGATTGATTGTTGGTGGCTGGTTTCCGGCCTCCTCTACAACGATAACTACAGTAATTGTATCGGTATATTCACCGTCATCGGCGATAATATAGATTTCGTAAGTGCCGGCCTGGACAAAAACCGGTGAAAATTCAATAGTTCCGGTTCCATCCCCATTGTCCGTGAAAGAAGCAAATAGCGGCAATGATTCCGCACGCAATGACGGTATCGTCGCATCAGGATCAGATGCCAAGACATTAAATGTCAGCGTCTCTCCTTCCGTAACAGTCTGATCTGGAACCGGGTCAACAATCGGTGCCTGATTGCCAGCTTCGGTGACCTGGATAAGAACGTTTTTCTTAACGACCGCGATACCATCGGAAGCGCGCACCTCAACGCCATATAGTCCGGCCTGAATGTAGCTGGGACGGAAAACCAATTCACCAGTACCATCGCCGAAATCTGTCATGGTCGCGTTTTCCGGAAGTCTGGTAGCGGTGAGAGTTGGAATTGTACCATCGGCATCAGTAGCCGAAACGGGGATGAAGACGGAATCACCCTCAGCAAGCAGGACAGCTCCCTCAACGGTTAAGATTGGTACGCGGTTATCAAGAACAACATTAATATTAACGGCAAACGTACTGCTGAGAGGCGGAGTGCCGGCATCGGTTGCCATAAATGTTACTGTATAACTTCCAACCTGAGCGTCATCGGGAGTAAATGTAAAAGTTCCGGTATTGTCTCCATTATTTGTAAAGCCCGCGTTATTTGGCATGCCAATAGCACTTAAAGTTATGACATTGGTCGTAACCGGATCGGTCGAATCGGTCGCGGTAACTGTAAATGTCAGAAGATCATCGACTTTAACGCCGAATGGCCCGATCGAATCTATCGCCGGGGCTATATTAATGTCATTTATAGTTAATTCAATTCCCATTCTTGTATAAAGTAGCGGATTAGTCTGATCACTGGCAATGAACCAGATCGAATCAGTACCGCTTTGCATGTAATTAGCGGCGTAGCTGAATAAGCCGGTCCCATCGCCATTATCAACAAAGGTGAATCCTGACAATGTCGAAAGAGCCGATAAGACAGCAAAGCCGCCATCGGGATCAGTTGCCGATATAGGGATATCTATTGATTCACCCTCGTTCATGACAGCATCAACAATAGGCGCCAAAATGGGAGCCTGGTTGCCGGCCTCAGTGACGGTAATATCAACGACTTCCAAAACATTATCGGTTAAATCAGCGGCATAGAAAGTAACCTGATATAGACCTGCATCGGCAAAAGCCGGGGTCCAATCGAAAGTTCCGGTGCCGTCGCCGTTATCAATAAAAGTCGCCGTTCCAGGAAGAGGGGTCGAGGTGGATAAAGTCGGAATCGTCCCGTCGGCATCGGAAGCAGTTATTATAAAGTTAAGGTTAGCACCCTCTGCAATGGTTTGCGGTCCGATCGGATCAAGAACGGGAACTTGATTGCCAGCCTCTCCGATAGTAATGTCAACTATCTCAGAAACGATATCAAAGGCGTCGGCGGCATAAAATGTTACCTGATACAAACCCGCCTCGGTGAAGGATGGAGTCCAATTAAACGTTCCGGTGCCGTCAAGATTGTCGGTAAAGGTTGCTGTCCCGGGGAGTGGCGTCGATGTCGATAAAGTAGGAATTGTCCCGTCGGCATCGGAAGAGGAGATAACAAAATTAAGATTAATGCCCTCGCTTCCGTTCTGTGCGCCAATCGCCGCCAGAACTGGAATCTGGTTATTTTCGGCAACGGTAATGGCTACTACTTCGGAGTCGACGTCGGTGCCGTCGAAAGCTTTAAATATAACCTCAAATATACCGGATTGAGTCAGATCAGGATTAAAATCGAAAGTACCGGTTCCGTCCAGATTATCAACAAAAGTGGCATTGGTTGGAATATCGGAAGCAGATAGAGTTGGGATTGTACCATCAGGATCAGAGGCAGTAACGGCAAAATTAAGATTGCCGCCCTCAAGAACAGCCTGCGCTCCGATAGGATTTAAAACCGGCGCTTGATTACCGGCATCATTTATAGTAATATCGACTATTTCAGAAACTTGATCGATTCCATCGCCTGCAAAAAATGTTATCTGATATAAGCCGGCGTCGATGAAATTCGGCGTCCATTCAAACGTTCCAGTTCCATCACCATGGTCGGTAAATGTTGCCGTTCCGGGAAGAGGAACCGATGTAGTTAAAGTCGGTATCGTGGCGTCCGGATCGGTCGCTGAAACAGCAAAGCTGAGAAGGACATTTTCGATGCCGGTTTGCGGACCAATCGCGGCCAGAACCGGAGCGGAATTTCCAAGATATTCATATCCCCCGACCAGCGGTGCGGAACTGAGAAGGGAGGCATTATTGGAAACAGCGACATCGGCCAAACCGATAGTCCCGGCCGGAGTCAGACCGGATAATTCATTTGGCGATAAAACAACTACAGAAGTTAATGAAGCTCCCCCGATTGTGGCGGTTGTTCCATTCATATCAAAACCGAGCCCGTTGATGGTCACTAAAGTTCCGCCAACATAAGAACCGGAGGCAGGAACTATAGAATTGACAACCGGAGCTTCAATTGAAGCCGAATTCAAGACTAAAATATTGGAGTGCTGACTGAGATTGCCGGATCCATCCTGCGCAATTACCAGATATTCATAAGTGCTTGTACCGTTAACCGCATTATCAACAAAATAACCGGCGGCCACGCCGGGACTGGCAAGATTTCCGGTTGGATCATCTATTCGGAAAAATGATCCGCTCGAGGTTGCCAGCCGACGATAGACATGGTACGTTTCGCCGGCATTGTATATCCAGCTGATAACAGCCGAGCTTGAGGAGATACTTCGTCCTTCCAAGCCGACCGGTTGAGGCGGAAATGTTCCTGCGGCAAGAGTAATATTTTCCTGCTGGAACGAGTTATTTGGAATTAACGCCGAAAGAATAGTGTTTTCGCCGTTAGCCGTATTAAAGAAATAATAATCGTACGGATTCCCGGGAGCTTCGGTTAGGTAGTTCTGGAAATCATCGAACCATTTGCCGGCATCATAACCGGCACCGATAGACGTTTCGATACGAATTTCTTCATCTGTATTATCGAGAAAACCATAGAAAGATATTTCCCCATTGGCGGGAATTGATAGATCGGAATTGGTCACGTCTCCATAAATCGACCCTTGCGCAAAGGCGGTCGATGAATACATTAATAGAAACATGAGTAAAAGACCGGTCATCCTGACCGTCTTGTGCTTTGATCTGCTAAATCGCACCTTGGCACCTCCAGATATTTTAAAACATATTTTTTTCATATTAATCTATCTCCTTCTCCTATGGTCCGGGGAACACATTAGCCGAAGCGGCATTGGCCTGGTATGGTTTACCCGCTTTGACTATGAAGTTCACTCCAAATCCTATCGCAAAGCGTGATTCATAACTTTGCGAGCCAGATATATATTGATTAAGGGTATTAAAGCTACCCGGTAGATTATCTAAAATATTCTGAGCGGTGTTGAAATCAGCC
>JBDRRI010000353.1:0-5828 GCA_043825815.1 Candidatus Zixiibacteriota bacterium | reverse complement strand
CCAGAATATTAATGGTGCATGAATTATTCGGGTCGGCCAAAATTGGGACAAACGGAGCATTACCGTCCTTATATAAGAAACCAATAAGAAATGTAATATCAAGCAGGTTAACGGCATCATTATTATCCGCATCTCCCGGAGTTCCCGTTCCAGCCGCGATGGTCAATGTATATTCCGCAATATCCTCGGTGAATAGTTTGTTCACCTCATCGGTCCGGATTTCAAAAACGTACGTTCCCGAATCCAATGGGATTCCCTCAATATGGCCGGTTATTGAATCCAGTTCGAACCCATCAGGAAGCGAACCGGAAATAATACTATAACGATTTTCGCCGCTACCGCCCTTGACAACAATTGAATCGAGATAATGAACATATTGATGTCCGACGGATAATCCAAAGGGGATTTGATGATATGTCCAGGTGCTATTATAATCTTCTTTCAATATCCAGTTCAAGGGGTCTAATTGGACATTAGTCGGCGGTTGCGCCGAGCCAATTATATAGATAGTATCAACCGCTTCATTATTGACCGTGACAGTATCGGTTCCCGATGAATAATTAAACACCAGGTCTATCGGCATTGTATACATATACGGCGGGGCTGGCTGACCCTGGCGAACACTGACATATGTGTTATAACCGCCGGTTTTGGAATTATATTCGGTTAAACTTTCCCAGTAATAGCGGGGATAGTATGTACCATAGATCCACTGTTCAAAAAAGGCATTGAGATCCATCCCTGAGACCGTTTCGCAGATATTCTTAAAATCGTCGGTTACCGCCGATCCATGTTTGAATTCGCTATTATAATAGGTATCAAATATATTGAAGAAATTTTCATCGCCGACGACTTTCCTCAACATGTGCAACACCCACGCTCCCTTATCATAGACAATCGAACCGAATATATTCCAGACATTGGTGGTATCGTAGATATATATTGTCCCGCCATTAATAAATTTCATACTATCCATATAAGCGTGGTAATTGAGCTTTCCGTTTTTTGTTTCATAATAAAGGGCCTCGGCATAAGAAGCGAATCCCTCATTAAGCCAAATATGATGCCAGCTCCCGCAGGTTATCATATCGCCCCACCATTGATGAGCCGCTTCATGAACAACCACCGCCTCTTTAAATCCGAAATCGCCGCCGGTCATAGAGGTTATCGTTTGATGTTCCATGCCGCCGCCCCATTCAAAATTGGCATGACCGTATTTCTCATTGAGAAACGGATATGGGCCAAAATTTTGAGATAAAACCTGCAGTATATAAGGAGACATTCCGTATTTGCTTAACGAATAAACATATCGAGCCGGGTAAACATGATGCACCAACTCCATAGAATCGGTCGGACTGTAATTATACCAGTCGGTCCAAACCGTATAATTGGAAATTGCCACCGAAAATAAATAGGTAACAATCGGATATCTAACCTGATAGAAAAAGGTCCAGGTTCCGTCGCCGTTAACGACCGTATCAATCAACGTTCCATTAGAGGCACAGTACAAAGCCGTATCAACGGTTACGATAATATCCATCGAATCCGCTTTATCATCAGTTCGGTCCTTACAGGGCCACCACGAACGAGCCGAATAAGGCTCTGATAAAGAGGCGATGACCTTATTGCCCCAGGCATTGGTATCGAATGAAAAACCGTCCAAACCGGTCCCCGTTGGATGGCCGTGATAGGCAACCGAAAACGAAAATATCTCGCCGCTCAAATATTCCTTATCAAGTTCAACCAGAAGTTTATCGGAAGAATGCAGAAAATTTAATTGACCATTGGAATCATATACGGAATCAACAACTATATTATCAAACAGATCAACTTCAATCGAATCAGCATTATCAATCAGCGCCTCAGCCTCAATTAAAACCTGACCGTAAATAATTCCATTATCATCATCAACATTGAGATTAACCCGGTAAAAACGAACATCATACTCTTCCTGGCTGATTAAAGACTTGGTTGTCAGGGCATAATTGGTAAAAGCCTTTTGCCGTTCCAGATTACCGGCCTTCATCTCCCCCATAATTTTATGGATTTCAGCCGGAGAATAACTGTCATAACTATTGGATAAATCTTCCGTTTCAGATAATGATGTTATATAAAATAAAACGATGGCGGCAAGAGCAAAGACAGCATAATTGATTTTCTTTTTCATTTAAACTAATCCCAAATAATAATTTTATCATATCCAAGTAATATGCGGTAACTGTTTTAAAATACCCGTAATTCCAATTCTGTCAAGAATATATATTACTATTTATAATTATCGGCCATATTTTAATATTTATAATTAATACGTAAAATCTTTGCCGTCTCCTTATATTTATAGAAATAATTTTAAAACATCTTTATTTTATGGCAAAATTCCATATAATGGCTTAAATATTAAAAGCGAGGAATAATGCCAATAACATATAGCAATATTATTGCATCGGAATTAAATATAACTCCAGAACAGGTTTCGGCTACTCTAAGCCTTCTGGATGACGATGCCACCGTCCCCTTTATTGCCCGTTATCGGAAAGAATTGACCGGGAGCCTGGACGAGGTGGTTATTACCGATATAAGAAATAGAATCGGACAACTACGCGAATTGGATAAGCGCCGGGAGGCGATTTTAAAATCGCTAGAAGAACGGGAATTGCTTACCGATGAACTGCGTGAAAAAATCCTTTCCGCAGATACAATGGCGGTTCTTGAAGACATTTATCTGCCCTATAAGCCAAAACGTAAAACGAGAGCAACAATTGCCATTGAGCGCGGCCTTGAACCTCTCGCCGAAATTTTATTTGAGCAGAACGATATCGATCTGCAGGCCATAGCCGAAAAATATATCGATCCGGAAAAAGAAGTCGAAACGGCGGAGGATGCTCTGGCTGGAGCCCGAGATATAATTGCCGGATGGATAAGCGAGGACGCTGACATTCGCAGTAAACTTCGACACTTATTTGCGGATCAAGGGATTATTTATTCCAGCGTAATTTCCGGACAGGAAAATGAAGGCAATAAATTCGCTGATTATTTTGATTGGCAAGAACCGATAAAAAATGCCCCATCCCATCGAATTCTGGCCATGCGCCGAGGTGAGAACGAAGGCTATCTTAAACTTCGTATCCTGCCGGACGAAGAGGAAGCTTTTAATATCCTCGAGGATATGTTTATAACCGCCGATAACGATGCGGCCAGGCAGGTCTGGACAGCCATAGAAGACAGCTATCGCCGCCTATTGGCGCCGTCGATGGAAACTGAAATGAGAAATGAATCCCGCATTACCGCTGATACCGAAGCCATTCGTGTTTTTACTGAAAATCTGAGAGAACTTTTAATGGAGCCGCCGCTCGGCCAAAAATCAGTTTTGGCTATCGACCCAGGATTTCGAACCGGATGCAAAATGGTCTGTCTTGACAAGCAGGGTAAACTTCTCGAGAACACTACCATTTATCCCCATACTGGTGAAAATCAAAAAAAGGAAGCCGCCGTCATTATAAAAGCCCTTATTAACAAATTTAAAATTCAATTGATTGCCATCGGAAATGGCACCGCCGGGCGCGAGACGGAAGCGTTTATCCGCGAAATCGGTATTCCCGAACATATCTTAATTGAAATGGTTAATGAATCAGGAGCCTCCATTTACTCGGCCTCGGCCGTAGCAAGAGAGGAATTTCCCGATCAGGATATCACCGTCAGAGGAGCCGTTTCAATTGGACGCCGAATAATGGATCCGCTCGCCGAACTTGTTAAAATCGACCCTAAATCAATTGGCGTCGGTCAATATCAGCATGATGTCGATCAATCTCTCCTTAAACTTAGTCTGGACGATACTGTCATGAGTTGCGTGAATGCGGTCGGCGTTGAAGTCAATACCGCCAGCCGTCAGCTTCTCAACTATGTCTCCGGTTTGGGACAGCAATTGGCTCAAAAGATAATTGAATATCGGAATGAAAACGGTCCCTTTAAATCACGTAAATCTCTCCTTAAAGTTCCCCGTCTTGGGCCCAAGGCATTCGAACAGGCAGCCGGTTTTTTACGCATCAATGATGCTCCCAATCCTCTGGATCGAAGCGCCGTGCATCCGGAAAGTTATTCCGTTGTTGAAAAAATGGCCTCGGATTTGGGCTGTACCGTTGATCTTTTAATACAGGATGAATCTTTAAGAGGTAAACTGAATCTTCAGGACTATATAAATAATAAAATAGGCCTGCCGACCTTAAATGATATCTTGCAGGAATTGGTTAAACCTGGCCGCGATCCTCGAGCCGAATTTGAGGAGTTTCATTACGATGACTCCGTGCATTCCATCAGCGATCTCAAAATCGGCATGAAGTTGCCCGGCATCGTCACTAATGTCACCAAATTCGGTGCCTTTGTTGATATTGGCGTTCATCAGGACGGTCTCGTTCATATTAGCCAGCTGGCGGATGAATATATAAAGGACCCCACTGAATATGTGAAGGTTCGCCAAAAAGTGACCGTGGAAGTAATTGAGATTGATCTTGACCGCAATCGAATTTCGCTTTCAATGCGAGCAAGTAAGGTATAAATAGCCAAAAAAAAGCGGGAGTGGAAACTCCCGCTTTTTTAATTTATTCTCTGCTAATTAAGCACATATCCGTTAACAACCGCCTCATATATCAATTCACCGTCGCCCCAAACCTTGTAGCCGACCAATCCCACTTCAGGAACCATATAATAATCGGTCACCAACAAAGCATAGCTTCCGGAAATATCCGCGATTTTTCCAATAAATTTTGGGGTTCCCCCAAAGGCGGACATCTCGCGATACACAATACACTCGAAATCTCCAAGAGGAGTCGTTAAGACTTCATCAATTGCCGTACACTCCAAGCTCACCGAATCATTAAGATCCCAGGTATCGTTTAAATTTACGGGATACTTAAACCAAAGTCTTTGATCAATTGTTTCCTCCAAAACGCCGATGTCGTTATAATGGATACCGCCCATCCACCATAATCCATCAATCGTATTGCGAACATATTCATAATACTTTTTGGGGCTGCTGGTAGCCACATTATACCAGTTCCAATAGAAGACAACCAATAATTCACCCATATAATCAATTTGCTTATGATTCCGTATGCTCAGTCGAGAAGTATCAACCTTAATTGTATCATCTCCGCCAAAAGTTGTTGTATAATAATTTCTGGTATAATTCCAGTAATTGCCATCCTTCAAAGGAACAATTAAGCCGTCGGGATAAACACTTGTTGTGGTAAATTTCCAGACATAATTAGTCGCCATATAATAGCCCGATGTGTCCTGAAGAGATTCGCGCAGAACTGTAACATCGTAACTCTTTCCATAATCAAACGGCGCATCCGGTGTAAATGTAATCTTTCTATCACTATAGGAAATTGTTCCCGATGTTGCCGGGACAATTTTCAAATCCGCTAATGATATGGTCGATGCATCAATATCCTTGGTAAAATAAATTTCAATCAGGCTATTGATCGAAACATCCAACTCATTTTTTGCCGGAACAACCGATACTACTTCGGGATACTCACTTCTGGTGGTAAAAAGCCAATTGGCTTCTTCTTCCATCAAGCGGCCTTTAATATCTTTGACATTATTACGCAAAGTTACACTATAAACAGTTTTAAAACTTAAAGGATTATTAGGTGTAAAAATTAATTGCCGATCGGTATAAGATACAGTTCCTGCTACAGAAGGATTAATTATAAAATTCGAATCATTTACAGTTTTGGGATTAATATCCTCTGAAAATGAAACCGTAATGGGTAATGAAATTTCAACAAAGGCTTCGTTGGCGACAGGCTCATGCTCCAGTATTTCCA
>JBDRRI010000352.1:0-5255 GCA_043825815.1 Candidatus Zixiibacteriota bacterium | reverse complement strand
GCCGGATCTTCAATTTTACGGTGCATAATTGACCCGCTTATTGTTACGTCATCAAGCGGCAACACTCTCCCCCGTCCGCCATAGAGTTCATCGTTGGCCTCGCGGAGGTAATCATAGGTGATGACTATATAGACAGGATCGGAAGACGGCGATTCGGATGCGACCGGTTGGTGAAGCAAAATCCGGCCAAGAATATAATCGACGGTATAATCAATATCGCGCCGTAGGATTCTTGAATCGATTACAGTTGATTCGTCAAAACGATCACGAGTCTGAATTTTAACTTCTTCCGAGCCCCGCGTAATTGGAGCATTGCTTAAATCATAGGGTCCCGAAGTTCCATCGGCTCGAATACCGTATTCGGTTCCTTCCGAACGACCTTCGCGATACGCTTTCCCCTCAAGTTTTCCGGCCACTGCCTCGGCCCCGACCGGGCCGGTATACAAATCGGCGTAAACGCCGAAAAGCGACCGCTGATGGAGCGTAAACTTGGAGTTTTTGAAGCTGGATTGCAATGAGCCACCCTCGATATATCCATTTTCTTTGGATTCAAGACGCATCAGAAGTTCCAATTGTGATGGCTCCTGCGGCTGATATAACAACCTCGTATCGAGATTTTCCATCTCCCATTGACGGTTAGGATCATAGAGCCCGCGCCCGGTAAAGCGCCAGCCATCCCAGAGAGGTTCGGTTGTTTCCACCGACATCTTCAATCTAAATTCGGAGGGATCGACATTGCGATATTCATCATCGATTCTCGAATCGATAATTGCGGCGCCATTAACGAACAGGCCTTTCATGGCATCGCCGTTGGCAAATAATGACAACCGATAATTGGTTGAGAAACCTTCCTCAAGCGATGGATTGGCGGACTCGAATAAATCTTTATCGCCGTCGACATTCAGGTTATGCAGGGTCAGTTCTCCGAACCCAAGCAACAATAAATCCTGACGATCAGAAGAGTCATGCCATTTAAATACCTTACCATAAGTGATAGGAATACTTAAGATAAGGATTAGAATGACAAGAATTCCGATCTGCTTACATTTGCAAATGGGGGTCATAGGCAGATGCTCCTATTAAATTAAAATTAACGACTTAATCGTAAGTTTGTGGCCAGTATGCAGTTGCGGCAAATCATAACGTCCAATCAAATCAGTAAAACACATAGTTATGCGGAAATAGTATACTATATAGTCTAAAAAAGTCAATTGGTAATAGGTCTTTAACTTACAACAAAGAGTGAAAATGAAAATTTTGTATAAAGAGGGTGCAATTTTGCAAATAATTGCACCAATAAAAGAGTTTTTCGGTCACGTTTCAATTGTGACCTGAAATATTGATTAAGATGTTATGATATAAACATTTAAAGTACAGAATAGCCAGAGATCAGAAAAACAGCCGCAATCCTATCTTGCCGCCCCATTGGGTCAAATCGCCTTCGGGAAGGGACAGCATACTATCTTTGCTGATCCCATAATATATCGAAAAATCAATGGTGGCCATTCGGCGAAGAATTGTCTTGGTTGAGCCGGCTTCGATTAGGAATAACTCGCGCCTAATTCCTTGATATTGTCAATCTATAATATGGGACGTAATACCTATTTTACGTATTTTGCATTTAATTCATTTCTGATAGCGGAGCCAAGCTGATCCAAAGTAAAGGGTTTCTTAATGAATGTCGCCGCGCCCAATTTTAATGTTTCCCGGACTCGATCGGTTTTTGAATATCCGCTTATTATAATCGCTTTCGGATCTTTCTTTAGCTTCCTTATTTCCTGGTAGGTTGTCAAACCATCAAAATCGGGTTCCATAATCATATCCAGCAAGAGCATATCGACTTCGTTTTTACTTAAATAATCAAGCGCTTCTCGACCATTTGAGACGGCCGTTACCTTGTATCCTAAACTGGAAAGCATTTCATTGGCAATATCTATTTGCTCCGCAGAATCATCAATAATCAAAATCTTTTCAGTTCCCGAGTAATCTTCGGTTTTACCCATTTCTTTATCAATATTCTTTTCTGTGACTGGAAAATGGAATATAAATTCGGTTCCTTCTCCCTTTTTTGATATAATTTCATAATGAGCCTTATGGTCCTTGACAATTCCGTAAACAACGGCCAATCCCAATCCTGAGCCTGATGTTCCCATTTTTTTCTTGGAATAGTATGGTTCAAATATTCTATCAATATCTTTTTCATCAATTCCGACACCACTGTCTTTGACTTTCAAGACTGCATATATTCCCGATTCCATCTTGCCAATCACGCCGTCTTCATTTTTAACCTCTTCCCGGCAAGTTGTAATACCCAACTTACCTCCTTCGGGCATAGCATCAAAAGCATTGACAATCAGGTTCATGATTACTTTCAAAAGATGCGGTGTAGAACCGATGATATTGGGAAGTTTATCATCAATATTCATTTCCACAATTATTCCGGGATTTTCTTTGGTAATTTTTATATAATTAGGAGAATCAACATATTTTTGAATGACGTCGTTGATATTAATCGGCTCCATCTCATATCGGCCACGGCGAGCCAGAGTCAATAGATCCTGAATTACATCGGCCGCGTTCTGCGCTGACTGACCGATCTTGACAACCTGCTTTCTAATTGGATCTTCCTCTTTTAACTTCAGCAGTATTAATTCCGGATAGCCGACTAATGGTCCGAGCATATTATTCAGATCGTGAGCAACGCCGCCAGCCATAACACCAATGGCCTCCATACGTTCCGCATGATCCAATTTTTCCTGCAATAGTTTTTCCTGCTTTTCCGCTTCGATCTTTCTGGTAATATCTCGGAAACTCCAAACACGACCGGTTACCTCGCCATTTTGAATGAGCGGGCACGAAAATCTTTCAAAAACCCGACCGTCTATAAAATTGAGGATATCCAGATCTTCCTCGATAGAACGATAAAGTTTTTTGACCTTATCCAAAAATTGACTGGGATCGATAAGTTGGCTTAATACATAGTCCAGCAGTTTTTCATCATCTTTTGTCCCCATTATTTTTTCCGGAATTCTCCACATTTCCGCGAAACGAGCATTACTGTTAGCCACATTCCTTTCATTGTCGACCACTAAAATGCCGTCGGCTGTCGATTCAAGTGTGGCACGAAGCATTTCACTTTTCTTTAGAAGCTCCAATTCGGCCTGTTTCTTTTCGGATATATCACGAGCAAAGGCAAGATAAAACCCCTTATTTTTAAATTCCACATAATTGGCGGTAATTTCAACCGGAAATGTTTTGCCTTCCTTAGTTCGATAGTTTGACTCCAGTGTCAAATATCCCTTTTCCTTCAAGTCTTCCCAATGAGTTTCCCAATTATCTGATGTGGAATTAACATTAATCTCATGAATCGTCATATTTAGAAGTTCATCATGAGTATATTCCAACGATTGACAGGCAACATCATTGACATAAATAAGTCTGGCATTTTCATCAATATAAAAGGCACCAATCGCCGCCCGATCAAGAGAATATTTCGTAAATCGAAGAGCGTCTTCGGCATTTTTTCTTTCCGTTACATCATCCAGCGTTAAAATAAAATCGGATTGATAATCATTGGCGGCCGAAATTCGGCAGATATAGGCGGAGTAGATTCTCTCATCGTCCCCTTCGCCAACTTTAAGATTATCCATTATCTTTCTTTTATTTTCGACAATGGCGCGCGTAAATAGATTCGACCACCCTTTAAAGATATCTTCAGGAAAAATATTCTTAATTTGATTATTAACCAAATTCGCAGAATCATATTGCATTCTATAGTGACGATCAAGAATCGTTAAACCGGAAGAGTTTATTTTTTTAAGACGAAAATCTCCGTCAAACGCAAACACGCCCTGTTTGACATTGTTGAGAATATCAAGATACCAGGTATTTAAACTACTGACTTCCCAATACTGGTAGGAACTGGCAATTAACGGAGTTATCGAATATAATAGCGTGTTTAATAATTCGAGGTCCTTGGTTTCGTACGACTTATTGGTTACTTTATTACCAAACCCAATAAATCCCAATAATACATCGTTATGCACTATTGGACAAATAATTCGGACTTCTGACTCAGATAAAACCCTAATCAGATTATTGGCATTTCCTAATTGATTCAATTTTGCAATCAATGCAGGATGCTTTAAATTAAGAAGCATTAGTTCATCGTTTTTATCCCAGATAAGAGAATGCAGGACTTCATTTTTCAAATATCTACCGGTTGCATGATAGACATACTCGTTATTGGAACTTTCCGGCAACTTTAGGTAGGCAAATGCACTTCCGACTGAAAACTGGCCGGAGAAAGTCAAAAGAAGAGTTTGAACCAGTTCCGCAAAATTTGGTTTATTGGCAAACTGACGATTCAATTTGGCCAAAGCATCCAGAGCCATGGCCGGTTTTTCAACGGCATATTGTAAATTCATAATGAGTACCCGAATATTTATTAACCTGACACTCCATATTATACACAGTGAGCAATTTTTGCCTCTTCAATATTTTCTTTTATGGTTAAGAACTCCTCTAGATCCAAGATGCGCAGGATATGCCTGATCTGATCAGAAACCTGGCAAAGAATTATATCCCCGCCCATTTCGCGAAAAAGCTCTACTGTCCCAATTATCGATCCGACTCCGGCAGATGAAAGGAATTCCAGATCAATCATATCCAGAATAATAAATTGTATGTGATCCTGATTCAGTTCGGTAATGCATTGTACCATATTATGGGCATTATTATTATCCAATACTTTTCCCGTTTCTATAATAGCGGTCTTATCCGATATTTTCGTTTTTTTAAATGAACATTCACTCATCATTACTAACTCCAGTTTTTTTCAATGATTGTTACATTGAGGGCATCATTCTCTCTAACATATGATATTTTATCTGCCAACTTATGAATCATAATCAATCCAAACCCATTCTTTTTACGGTCCTTGCTCGCGGTTTCCGGATTATAATTCTGTCCTTTCACAACAATATTGAAAGCGACCCCGGAATCAATAAAAACCATGACAATATTATTGTTTTCGATCCGGGCGGTAAAAACGATCGACTCATTGTGATCTGAACCGGAATGATTACTTATATTAGTTGTTAATTCGTAAAAAAGAGTCTGAATCTCAAAAATTGTAATTAAAGGAAGATTGGCTTTTTTTAAATATTCAAGAAACCGATCCAGTGCCAACCGGCTACTTTCCTTATTACAGGGGAATTCATCCGCATAGGTTTCGAAAAAATCATCGGTAATAA
>JBDRRI010000351.1:0-5436 GCA_043825815.1 Candidatus Zixiibacteriota bacterium | reverse complement strand
ACTCTGCTATGGTTGCCACGTTCCTTCAAAACGATGAAGGAAAATAAACTGATTCGCAAGAAAAGTAAAGGCCAGCGCCAATACCGCCGTTTCACTCCGCTTCAGCGACGAATGCATATATTAGTTATTATCAGCTTTTTGGGATTAGCTATAACCGGCATGACCCTTAAATTTTCGTATCTCGGATGGGCTCAATTTATATCCGGCATTCTGGGCGGATTTGAATCAGCCGGTTATATTCACCGGATTTGCGCCGTAATTACATTCTTCTATTTCGGCATGCATATTTACGATATCATCAACAAGAAACGCCAATCGGGCAAATCATGGTTCAAATATATTACTGACGCCGATAGTATGCTTCCCAACAAGACTGATTTAAAAGAGGTATGGCAAACATTGAAATGGTTTATTGGCATGGGACGCCGTCCGCGGTACGGGCGCTGGACCTATTGGGAAAAATTCGATTATTTCGCTGTATTCTGGGGTGTGGCAATTATTGGTTCGACCGGACTTATGCTCTGGTTCCCTGAATTTTTCACCCGATTTCTTCCGGGCTGGATAATTAATGTGGCAACGATAATCCATTCTGATGAAGCGCTTCTGGCCGTGGCGTTTATATTCACTGTCCATTTCTTCAATACTCATTTCCGACCGGATCGCTTTCCAATGGATACGGTTATTTTCTCTGGCAGGATCACAATAGAAGAATTGATGGAAGACCGTCCGCGCGAATATGCAGCCTTGATAAAAAATCATGAATTGGAAAAACATCTAATTGAACCGATGCCGGAACCATTTTTAAAAGGATTCAAGATATTTGGAGCAATTGCCCTAATAATCGGAATCTCATTGATTCTTTTGATTATCTGGGCGGAAGTATTTGGCTATCGTTAGTAAAAAATGAATCTCAATTTGACGTTAGTCAAAGGAATTTTAGAAAATTCATATATTTTGGCCACAAAAAGATGGAGACCAAGACACTTATATTTAAGGATTTGATATGTCTTTAAAAGAAATGAAACTGCCCCGCCTCGCATACAACTGGATAAGCGGCGCGGGTATTATAATAGCTTTGGTGACAGCGGTTATGATGACATTCCTTTATATCATCGGTATCTTCGCCAAAGTGACCAATCCGTATCTGGGAATATTCTTATACATGGTCCTTCCGCCAGTCCTTATCAGCGGTCTTATAATGGTTCCTGTTGGAATGTACAAAACCTGGCGAAGGTTTAAAAAAACTGGCGAGATATCATATCCGACCTGGCCATATTTCGATCTTAATAAAAAAAGCCATCGCAATGCTGCCGCTATTTTTGCATCGGGTTCCATATTCTTTTTAATTGTAACGGCCATTGGAGGATATGAGGCTTTTCATTATACCGAATCGGTGACGTTTTGCGGTAAAACCTGCCATTCGGTAATGAAGCCGGAATTTGTTGCCTACCAAAATTCACCCCATGCCCGAGTGGCCTGTGTCAGCTGCCATGTCGGACCGGGAGCGGATTGGTATGCCAAATCGAAGCTCTCGGGCCTATATCAGGTTTATGCGGTCATACGTGATATCTATCCGCGCCCAATCCCAACCCCAATTGCGAATCTACGTCCAGCTCGTGAAACCTGCGAACAGTGTCATTGGCCCGAAAAGTTTTTCGGCAATCAACAAAAATCGTTTGTCCATTATATGTATGATGAAGGAAACAGGGAATGGCCGATTGATATGATTATTAAAGTCGGCGGAGGCAACCCCGAAACCGGATTGACCTCCGGTATCCACTGGCATACCTTTATTAATAATAAAATTGAATATATTGCCCGTGATGAAAAGCGCCAGGATATTCCCTGGGTCAGGGCCACTAATGTTAAAACCGGGAAACAGACTGTCTATCAGAATACAGACAATCCTCTCACGGAGGAAGAGATTGCCTCCGGCCAGATTCATGTTTTTGACTGTATGGATTGCCACAATCGTCCCAGTCATATATATAATTCCCCCGATCATGCTATTGATGAGGCCATTTTTACCAACAAAATTGATCGAAGACTCCCGGAAATGAAACGAATTGCTGTTGAAGCAATGGCGAAAGTATATGAATCCGAAGAAGAGGCTCGGCATGGTATAGCCAATAAAATCAATGATTTCTATGTCGAGGAATATCCTGAAATATATAAAAATATGGGAAAAGAAATTGAGCAGTCAATTCTGGAAACTCAGAATCAATTCTCAAAAAATATATTTCCGGGAATGAAAGTCAGATGGGACGAATACCCGAATAATTTGGGGCATTTTAATAATCCCGGATGTATGCGGTGCCATACCGGGGAACATTTCAGCAAAGATGGTGCGGAGATATCGCGCGACTGCAACTCCTGCCATATTATTTTATCCCAGGGTAGCGGAGATGATATGGTTATGGCTAAATCTATGGACGGTATGGAGTTTATTCATCCTGAAGATATTGATGAGGCCTGGAAGGAAATGGACTGTTTTGAATGCCATACCGGCACTCAGCCATAGTTAAAGAACTAAGCATAAAAAAGGCATCCCATTTTAGGATGCCTTTTTTATTAATATAAATCAGACTTAGCCTTCTTTTTTCTCTTCTTTAACCGGCATGGCGTGAACGCCTTTAGCTTTCATCTTTTCAAAATCGAATTTCTCTTTGGATCGGAATTTCTCCGGAACGCCTTCGTGGCAGGTCAAACATGTTTTTTCATTGGGAATCAACAATCCGGCCGCAATGGCGAGTTCACGATCTTTCATAGTGCTCATTTTTTTGTAATCGGAACCCGGACCATGACAGGTTTCACACTGGACCCCAACCAGAAGTTCGCCTTCGGCGGTGGTACCGGTAGAGTGACACCTAACACATTCCTTGTCCTTCTTTTCTTCTTCGCTTAGCAGATCCCAAGCTTTGGCGTGCTTAGTTGTTTCCCAAGACGGATGAACGCCATCCTTTTTGTGGCACATCTTACATTTATCGGCGCCCACATATTCGTGCTTGGCCGCCGCTTTGGTTTCGGTCTTGGCTTCGGCCTTATCCTGGGCCATGGCAAAACCGGAAAATAACGCCATAACCGCCATCAGGATTACCAGAACAGTCAGTTTTCTTAACATTAGACTACCCCTTCGTTTGTTATTAATACTATACCTCTATTATCCTCTTTTCATTGCTTATAGTTATACAAAAAAAGCCTACGCGAGGCAACATTTATTTTCAAAATATTTTTTATTCTATTATATAACATTACTTTTTTGTAATCTTTAAGTTAATATCATGGGCGGCTATAATTGATTTTCCTTGACATTGTTTGTGAAATATTATACAATCAGTTAGTGAACGCTAACTAACTATGAGGGTTGCGATGACTCCTTTTCAAAGAATGACCGCGGTTAAGCGGAAGAGCCAGATAGTCGAGCAAGCGACCAAATTATTTGCAAAATTCGGTTATGAAAAAGTTACGATTGGACTGTTGGCTAAAAAGTGCAATGTTTCGGAACCAGCCTTATACCGCTATTTTTCTTCCAAAGAGTCAATCTATGATGCTGTTTTGGATAAGATAAGGGCCAAAAGTGACATGGATTCTCTTCGAGAAAAGATATTTGAAAAGGAAGATATTGAAGAAATTTTACTTGCTACCGCTAAAAGTTTACTTGATATTTATTTAAATAATCCCGAAGTGACTCGACTTTTTTTATTTTGTTCTTTGGAAGCTCATTCTAAAACGAAAGATATTTTTCAGGCGATCCGTATCCCTTACACTGAACTTTTAAAAAAAATCTTTACTCGTCTGAAATCAAGAAAGCTTATACATCCAGTTAATCCGGAAATAACAGCTCGCTGTTTTGTGGGAATGGTATCAGAATGCGCAATAGGTTCCAAATTATGGAAAAAATATCAGGGCAAGGCTTTTGATCCTTATGAATCCATGAAGAACTCGGTTCCGATATTCGCCCGGGGATTAAAATTGACCACTTAATTAACCATATAAATTTATATTTAAGGAAAGGGGTTTAAATGGTAAAGGTGAAAATTAATTTGGGGAAACGAGAGTTCGCCGGAGCGGCTTGGCTGTTTATCAGTCTTGTTCTGCTATTGGCCGGCTCTGTTTTTGCCAATCAACCACCACCTTCTGCCGTATTGGTAGGCAATGCAACCTGCCTGGGATGCCATGATGAGATTGGAGAAAAGTTCTCTGAAACAATGCATGGCATTGTCAGCCAGGGTGAAAATTCCGCTGTGAACTGCGAATCGTGTCATGGCCCGGGATCGGCACATGCCGAGGATGGCGATATATTGATGATCACCAATCCAACTAATGACAACCAATTCGGCAATTCAGCCTGTTTGAATTGTCACCAAACAGCCATGTTTGACAATTGGGAATTTGCGGCCCACAACAGCGCCGACATGAACTGCGCCGGTTGTCATACGATACATACGGCACCGAAAGCAATGACAAATTTTACTATTGAGGAAATGTGTTATAATTGCCATAGCGACATTCGGGCGGCCATGCATATGCCCTCACATCATCCCGTAAAAGAAGGTCTGGTGAGTTGCGTCGATTGCCATGCCGTACATGGTGGAACTCCGGAAATGGTTTTGGAGGAGACCGGCCGGGAGCTCTGCATGAGCTGTCATCCTGAAAAAGAAGGTCCGTTTATTTACGAACATGCTCCGGTCGCTGAGAATTGCATGGTTTGTCACTCGCCACACGGTACGATTGCGGATAATCTGCTTGTACAAAACGAACCGACACTTTGCCTGAATTGCCATCCGATGCATTTCCATGCCACAGTCGAGGGTTGGGATGGCAACTTTGCGGTACCACAGGCTCCAGAACGAGCAGGAACTTCAACACCGGACGGATGGAAAGAGGGCATGCTAACAAAATGTACCCAATGCCATACCGAAATTCACGGTAGCGATCTTCCTTCGCAGGCAATTTCAAACGGCGGCACAGGATTAACAAGGTAGGAGGAAATTATGAGAAAATCTATAATAGCGATGTTCTTAGGTTTCCTTCTGATTCTCGGTATTATCAATACCGGTATCGCGCAGGAAACTGAGAATAAATACTCCCTGTGGATTGGAACCCATTATTCCGATTTTCAGGATAACAATAAAAAGGTCGCCGAATATGAACTGGGAAAGAACCAGTTATTCCCCGAATTCAGATTCAGTCTTCTTTCGAAAAAGAATGACGGGAATCTGTTCCGCCTTCACGGGAATTATTTTGATCAACGAAATTACGGTGGCAAATTGAATAGTTATATGGGTGATAGAATTAATTTTGAGGTCGAATATAAGACTTCCATTAAACAGTCACCGTATGACAGTTTGTCGAATATGGAAACCCGCGAAGCGGGCGGCGGTAAAATATTAACTCATGAATTGATGGATGAAGGATCCGATTATAAAGTCTATC
>JBDRRI010000350.1:0-3439 GCA_043825815.1 Candidatus Zixiibacteriota bacterium | reverse complement strand
AACCGGATCAGGGCCATTTACATATAGTGCCTCGATTAGATAAATGATATCCAATATATCCACAACTCTGGTATCATTGACATCGCCTATGCGGGTGTCCAAAACCGGTCCAAAGGCGTCTATTTTCCCATAACCATATTGATTTGACGGTACAATAATATTCCCCCAATCAAGGCATATTTGGGCGCTCGATTTTACCATTCTCTCAATTTCAAATGTCCCAATATCCTTATTCTCGGCCTTAATCAAGGCACACACTCCGGCAACTATCGGTGCGGCAAAAGAAGTCCCGCTCCACGTTCCCCATTGATAAGTTCCCGTCAATGAACTATAAATATTGACTCCGGGAGCGCAAATATCGAGGTAATCGCCATAATTTGAAAAGTCGGCAATATATTCAAAACTGTCGATAGCCGAAACGGAAATTACACCGGGATATACGGCGGGATAAGTCGGCAAATTACTGCCGTCATTTCCTGCAGCTGATACCATGCTGATCTTGTTTTCGAGCGCTTTCAGGATTGCCTCCTGAACGGCCGGATTATTATTATAATTACCAAAACTCATATTTATGACATCCGCAGAATTTTCGATGGCATAGAATATGGCGGCGGCAATATTATAGCTATCCCCATATCCGAGGGCGTTAAAAGCGCGGATGGGCAGAATTTTGCAGCTGGGCGCGACGCGCCTGATTATTCCGGCCACAAAAGTTCCATGGCCATACAGCAATCCCTCGACTTCGGAAGGGTCGGTGTCACCGTCGACAAAATCGAAACCATTGGGCAATATCCTTCCGTCGAATAGAGGGTGAGAGAAATCAATGCCATTATCAATAACCGCAACAATTACATCTTCTCCCGATGAAAGTATATTGGCGGAATCGGAATTAATCGTATAAACGCTTTCATCACTAAAATAATCAACGGGGCTAATACCTTCCGAAAGAGTTGGCTGGCTGTCATCCGGGAAAGATTGCGTAGCATGGAACGTTTCCGGATGACCAACCGAGAAATTTGGCTGGGCAAAGATAACTCCCGGCAGGGAATCGAGGGATAATGCTATCGACTCCAACAGAAAGTTAATGGGAAAAAGTACAAGATATAGATTTTCGGATGGAATCGAATCGAGGGGAATACCACCATATTGGTTCATAAAGTAATCAATATTGAAGCCCTCTTCCAACTTTATAATCAGCCGCGGTTCATTATAAAAATCATTTCGAGGCGTATAAAAGTCGATATTCAGACAACCTAAGGCACCGACGCAACCCGTATTGCAAGACCAGTCGATAGTCCCCGAAACGCAAATCGTATCATTGACATTCAAATCGCCCAGAGTATCTATTACGATTAGAATGGTGTCAGCCAGAGGAGCGAATAATATACAATCCTGGCCTTGGACTATTACCCCGCAATTTTCGTAAGGCAAATCCGGTTCATTCCAGGGATAAATGGAATTAGCGGCAATACATCCGGTAACTCCGATGCATCCCGAATCACAGGTTGGAATTAAGGTTCCGGCAACGCAGACCGTATCAAATTCCGTAAATTGAAAAGTGTAGTCAAGAATGTAATAATCATATTGCTGGGAGAAAGGTTGAAATGCAAGACAACCGAAATGGTTTAATAAAATACCGCATTCAGAAATGGGACCGCTGGCGGGTAACCAGGATTCGATACTGTTTCCCAAAAGCGTACCGACGGCCTCCGGGCAATCCGGGTAATTACCATTTTCAACGATTCCGCTGACGCAGACCGAATCACCAATGCCGAATGAACCGTAATTGGAGAGGATTAAACTATAATTATCTCCCGGTCCGGAATAGGAGTTGAATATTAGACAATTTGTACCGGGGATAAGAACGCCACAACCATTGAAAAAAACGGTATCAGGCGGAACCCCGGGGAAAATGGAATCGACATTCACGCAATCGATAACTGAACAGAGAGAGGTGTCGCATAGGGGGTCGATGATTCCGTATATGCAAGCCCAAGTGCCGTTATTCAATCCGGCTGTAGAATCAACCAAGTAATTGTAACCGGAGACACCATCGACGTTCAGATAAGCGCATCCGGAATCGTTATAAATATACCCGCAAGCCTGGAAATGGGTTTGTGATTGCAACGCCATTGGCAATATAAAGGCTAAAATGAGGATTAATAATATCTTATTTTTGTTATATTTCATAGCATCATCCCTTTCAAATTCCTAACAGAATAAATGAACTCCAAAATGTTGGATTATCTATGGTCTCGGCCATTATATTCACCGCTTTATAATACGATAAATAAACATCATTGTTCTTTTTAAGCTCTCTGTAAAAATGAATCATAAAATAACTGCTTAACTTATCGGATATCGGCCACAGCGAACCGATGACAAATCTGGTTCCCGCCTGATAGTATGCCTTGGCCAGACTAAATGAGTTACCAAAATACAGACCCGGCGCGGCTGTCTGGCATCCCGACAAAGTTACCAGAGTCGGCTTGTTATTTATTCCGTAAATATCAAACGGATAAACCGGGCCATCATCCAAAATAATTTTAGAGAAGATTGGATTTTCCGAAGAGTGAGCAGCATGCGCGGCAATATGCAAGAAGCCGTCCGCTTTTTGCATCTCCTTTACCAAGTTTAATCTATTGGCCGATTCCATCGAATAAAGATTCGACCTGGAATAAAGCTTTTCGATTTGCTCGGTTTCGATTTTTATAGCGGGAATACTATCCAAACCGGCGGCAAAAATGGCTGATCGACTTTCTTTTATATTCCTGTATTTTCGTCCACGGTAGGCCAGGTCTAAGGGATCGCATATAATATTTATTCTATTGGAATCTTTAAGATATTTCTTGTTGTCATTACGCAAGGCCAGAAATGGAATTTGGAAGAAATCACCATTGGCGAGCAGAATAATATTTTTATCCCTTATGATATCTTCAACCGGGCCAATTATATATTGGTAAATTTTAGTCAAAATATGATTAATATCGCTTTGACTTTTTTCATTATTTTTAAATCCGAGAACGGCGTTTTCCGAAATGAATGATAATTTACGAAGATCAGACCTCAGGATGTTAAGGGAAACCGGGATTTCGATGTAATCCTGTGTATATTGAGAAATGACAAATATTCCCAGATTATTTCCCAACGCCACATAATTAAGTAGGATTTCATTTTCGGAGATGAATTTATCTATAGTTTCCAATTGCGGGACAATATTATTGTTTATAGAGCGATCCGACATATTCCTGATTTTACGTTCGATTGACCAGAGCATTTGTTCTTCGGCAATAGCGCCCGATTTTACGAGTCTATGGTTTTGGCCACCATTATTGGACGAATAAATTTTCTTTAAGGTCGATCTGAGTGAATTACGCTGTTCCAAGAGGGTATCGGGAATGCCTTTATGCTTTTTATTAATTTTACCATGGCGCAGATT
>JBDRRI010000349.1:0-5279 GCA_043825815.1 Candidatus Zixiibacteriota bacterium | reverse complement strand
TTTCCTGGTAGCCTTTATTTCGGGATATTTGGTTGAGCGACTTATTAGAAAAGACAAGGAATTAGAAGACAAGTCGAAAGCCCTCAAGCAGGCGCAATTAGAAACTGATGATATCCTTCGTCATCTGAATTCCGGCCTTTTAACCGTCGATAAGGACTGCAAAATTATATTTTTTAATAAGGGGGCGGAAGAAATTCTCGGTTATCGAGAATCCGAGGTAAAAGGATTGGATTTTCGGGATATTTTCAATGAAAGGCTTTCGGAGCTATCGGACAACCTTTTATCGGTCCTTTATACTCAAAAAGAAAAACCGCGAATCGAGTTGGATATTTGCAATTCGGACAACCGGATTATACCTATTGGAGTTTCCACATCTCTATTACTCGATGATGACCATTATATTCGGGGTGTAATTGCCATTTTTCAGGATCTGACCGATACCAAAAAATTGGAGGAAAAAATCAGAATGGCAGACCGTCTTGCGGCTGTCGGAGAACTTTCCGCGGCTATTGCTCATGAAATTAGAAATCCCCTGGCGGCCATATCCGGTTCGGTCGAGGTTTTGTCGGATAGTCTAAAGGTTGACGGCGAGGATAAGCGTTTGCTTGATCTGATTATCAAGGAATCAAACCGCCTGAACAATATTCTTTCAGATTTCTTATTATATGCCCGTATCCGAAGGACAACTCCTGTAAAGGTCGAGTTATGCCGCCTGGCCAGTAATGTCATCGAAATGGTCCGGCATTGCCCCGCTTACCATAGTGGAATAAATCTCCATATGTCATCGTTGGAATCGTTTGTTTATGTTTTCAGCGATGAGGATCACCTTAAACAGATTTTGATTAATTTAATAATCAATGCCTGCGAGGCCCTTGATAAAGAGGGCGGCGATGTCAAAGTAAAAATCGATCGCAATTCCGATAACGATGTTTACCTGAGTATAATGGACAACGGCATGGGAATCACGGAAGAGACTCTCAATCAAGTATATGCCCCATTTTATTCAACCAAAAGAGACGGCACTGGATTGGGGCTGGCAATTGTTCAGAGATTATCAAAAAGTCTTAATATCGGCCTAAGTTGCCATAGTCAACCGGGCAAGGGCACGACTTTCTGTTTGGTTTTCAATCAATTATCGGAAAAATATATTCAAGATATTGATCAAAAGAATTCTGTCGCGGTCAGATGATCTCGATCCGATTTGGATTTTAAATCTTATTTGGCTTGATTTTCCCGTAACATTGTATAAATTAGAACATTAATTTTAAAGCAATGAAGGTACTAAATCTATGGCTAAATTTAAAATACTCCTGACAACGATAATAATGGCGGCAGTCTTGACAAGTAGCGGATGTCGAGCTCCAATGGTAGGCCATGAAGATATAATCAAGAAAGATTTTTCTATTGTTCAAATTGATTCGGTAAAGAATATCAATGCTTCGGATTTGTATCTTCGGCTGGCTCTTTCCGAATTAGTTCCAAATGGCGGTATCTTGGATTCTACCACATATTTTGATACTCTCCAATCCATTGTTCTTGATTCAATGATTTCACTTGAGGCCAAAAACGTCAATTTGAAAGATGATGAATCTTTATATCGCATATATGATTTTCGATTCAGAGATTATTATGTTGACAAGATATCTCAGATTCTTTTTCGAGATCCTATCGTAATTGATTCATCTCAAATCGACTCGTTTGTAAACGCTCACAAGGAGGCCTATACATATGAAGAGCAGGTTCATGCCCGGCATATTGTTATTTCTCCTGAGGGTTATCGATTGGGTGCCGATTCGGCTTTGTATAAAGACTATTCCGACGAAAAATTGGAAGAACTCTGTAAAATGAAAATTACCGAAATTAAGACGAAAATCGATTCTGGAGTCGATTTCGGTTTACTTGCTTTTGAAAACTCAATGCATCGGGAATCAGGAGACAAGGATGGCGAATTGGGATACTTCCCGCGTAATAAATATCGCCAGGAGTTTACTGATGTTGCCTTCAACACCCAGCCCGGAACTGTTTCGGAACCTTTTCGCACTCCGGATGGCTGGCATATAGTCGAAGTTCTCGACCACGTTGATTCCGGAATGGCCGAATTAACGCCGGAAATTTATGCCGACGCCGAAATGAACTGCCGGGAGCATTTTGCCAATCGTCGAGCAGCCCAATTTCTTGATTCCCTTTTCCAAGCTTCAAATCTGGTTTTTAATGATTCGGCTATGGCGATGGGTGTCATGAATGTTCCCGAGACAACCTGGGCGATGATTATAAACGGTCTTGATACTCTCACATTCCATAGAATCGGGGACTATTTGCATCAGTATAAAATGGGAGCAGATATAACCGAGCTAACAACCCTTGATATTAAGCAATCGTTTGCTTATCGCGCCGTTAAATATTTAATGGCACAGGCCGGCAATACTCTGGGTTTGGATAAATATCCGGAAATTGCTCAAGAACGGGAAAAGTTATATCACAAGTACTGCATCAATATGATAAGAAAGGGTCAGGAAGTACTTGATTATACTCCTCCCGATTCGCTAATAGAGGATTATTACAGGCAGCATATTGATGATTATGTTTTTAAACAGCCGATTTATGTTCAACAAATTATTTCCGATGACTCACTCTTTGCGGAATTTCTCAGAGATCAGGCGCTTTCGGGAGTTGACTTTTTGGAGTTGGCCGAACAATACTACCCGGGGGCCGAAGAGATAAGAGTCGCCGCTTCCGATTTAGGGTGGATTGGTCCCGACGAGATGCCAAAAGAATTTTATGAAAAGGCCAAGGTGACGGCTATTAATCAGATATCATACCCGGTTAAAACGGATTTAGGGTATCATATTATTAAAGTTCTTGATAAAAGATATTCCAGGTCTCTGGATCAGGTTCAAAGTAGTATAGTACACCAATTGAAAAAGCAATATAAAGAGGATTTTGCAAAACAATGGAATAAGAGCGTTTTTGCGCGGCACAATTTGCAATATAATCTCGAGCCAATAAAGAAAATTAAACTGGCTGAAAAAGATCGCCGATAAAGATATTGCGGCCTGAATGAAACAAACGGAGCAAACTAAATATATTTCTTTTAAGGGGGAGCTTCTCCGCAAATCGACCCATTTTTTTGCCTTTGCAATTCCCGGAAGTTTTTATTTTCTGGAAATTGACCGATCATTATTTTTATCAATACTGTTTCCTTTTACGGCCTTTATGATAATGATTGAAGTGGCCCGGTTGCGCGGATGGAGGTTTTGGACATTAATCAAAAACCTGAATGAGCCCTTCCTGAGAAAATCTGAAATTGATGGACATAACTTTTCCGGTGCCACCTACATTCTTTTAACCGCTTGTGCGGCCGCCCTCTTGTTTTCCAAACCTGTATTTCTTATGTGTATGTCTTTTATTATTTTCGGTGATATCTCAGCCGCTCTAATCGGCCGCAAATTCGGAAAACACAAATATCGAAATAAATCGCTCGAAGGTTCACTGGCTTTTCTTGTTACCTGTCTCATTGTTGGCGGGTTGTTACCCGGTTTGCCGTATATGGTTATGATTGTGGGGGCAGTTGTCGCCACCATCACCGAATTTTTATCTTTTGAAATAGATGACAATACCAGTGTTCCTCTGATAAGCGGTCTGGCTATGACCCTTCTTTTAAAATTATTCGTTTTTTAACCGTTGCCGATATCAATTTATATCTAATCAATAGTAAAATCTTCTGGTGAAATTGTCCCAGGCGGTTTATATTTGAATAATGGAAAAAATAGACCTAAGATCAGATACGGTAACCCGTCCCAGCCCGGAAATGAGGCGTGCTATTGCCTCAGCCGAAGTGGGCGATGATGTTTTTCGCGACGACCCGACCGTCCTGAGACTGGAGCGAATTGTTGCGGAAATGATGGGTAAAGAGGCCGCTCTTTTCGTGCCTTCCGGTACGATGGGCAATCAGGTTGCTCTAAAAACAATCTCGCAGCCGGGATGGGAATTGATTTGCGAGCGCGAATGTCATATTGTCAATTATGAGACATCGGGACCGGCCGAACATTCCTCATTAATGATTAATATGCTCGATAGTCGGTATGGTGCTTTGACAGCCGATCAAATTGATAACGCTATTCGCGATGTTGATATTCATTGTCCGTTGACCAAAATTGTGGCTCTGGAGAATACCCATAATCGGCACGGCGGGACAATTTATCCACTGGATGAAATTCATAAAATAAGGACGGTGGCCGACCAATATGGCCTTTTAATGCACCTCGATGGCGCTCGTCTATGGAATGCCCATGTTGCTTCGGGAATATCGCTGGCCGATTGGACCAAGCCGTTTGACACTGTTTCCGTCTGCCTCTCTAAGGGATTGGGGGCGCCGATTGGTTCTTTGGTATTAGCTGATAAAAATATTATAGAAAGGGCTATCCGGGTCAGGAAACTATTCGGCGGGGCCATGCGTCAATCCGGATTGATTGCCGCGGGGGGCTTATATGCCATTGAGCACAATATAGCCCGCCTGAAAGAGGATCATGACAATGCCCATATGCTTGCCATGGAGATAAATAAGGTCGATGGATTTGAAATCGATATAGAGCGGGTCCAGACTAATATTGTTATTGCGAATATTGCCGGTTTGGGAAAGAATTCGATCGAGGTCATGCATATCTTGGGCGAGCATCACATTTTGTGCGTTCCATTTGGAAGAACAAAAATCCGTTTTGTTACGCATTTGGATGTTACTGCTGAACAGTGTCGTAAGGCTGCTGAAATAATTAGAAAGATAGAATTTTAGACTACGCTTCCACCTTTTGAAAAGGAAAATTAATGCCGGATTTAGTTGCCAGAGTTTTGAGGGGTCGACGTGAAGAATCGATTCATTACGGCTCTATCGCGGTGGTTGACTCCAAAGGTAATTTAACTCATTATCTGGGTGATCCCGAATTTTTTACGTTCGCCCGTTCTTCTCCCAAACCGATTCAGGCCATGGCCATGATACAATCGGGCGCGGCCGACAAATATAGTTTTACTCCCAAGCAGATATCGATCTGTTGTGGATCGCATGTCGGAAGCGATGAACATAAAGAAATTGTCCTGCAGAATTTAAAAGCCGCCGGCAACAAACCGGAGAATCTTAAGTGCGGGTGCCATGTCCCGATTTTTATGGAAATGAAAAAGCAGTTCCCGACTAATGATGAGCACAAGGACCCCCTTCGGCATAACTGCTCCGGCAAGCATTCCGGATTTTTGGCTCTGGCGCGGCATATCGGCGAGGATGTGGCCGA
>JBDRRI010000348.1:0-3058 GCA_043825815.1 Candidatus Zixiibacteriota bacterium | reverse complement strand
ATAATTATAATTGAGATCAACGCATCGTTTGATTTTAACTTCGCGCAACGTGATGACGGTTTTCGATATTTTCATTGCGTTCCCCCAATAGATTCATTTTACTATTTTTTAATAAATCCGTTACCTCTCCCTCCAAGTTGGAAAATCTATTCATAGGTCGTCCTGATAATGGGTATGGCAATAATTCAATAGTGAATTTATATCGAAAATGAGCGATGGAATTTGTCGAAACCACCTTTCCTTTTTCAATACCTTTGGCAAGGGATTTCGACCGACTCGGGCAGGCTAAAAAAGGCAGAGCCGTTCAGCGGTTCTGCCCTTTTTAACTTATTTATTTAGGCGGCTATTACCAGATATTCACTTGAAGCGAATCCGGCCGGACCATATTATCGCCATCACTACAATTGAAGGCTTCGCGAAATTCTTTTAAATTCGACAATGGTCCCAAAACACGATATTGAGCGGGAGAATGCGGATCGGTATTCACCTGCATTTTCAATCCTTCGTCCCGGTCATTCGTACGCCACATCTGAGCAAACGACAGGAAGAATCTCTGTTCGGGCGTGAAACCGTCAATTTTATCCCTTGGTTTACCTTCGAGAGCTTTCTCCAGTGCATTATAAGCAATAATCAATCCGCCCAGATCGGCGATATTTTCACCGACTGTCAGGGCCCCGTTGATATGCAGAGAGTCAATGGCAACGTAATTGTCGAATTGCTTGATTATCCGATCGGTGCGGCTTTCAAACTGGGCTCGGTCATCCTCGGTCCACCAGTTATTGAAATTACCATCGGCATCAAACTGCGAGCCCATATCATCAAAGCCGTGGGTCATTTCATGCCCGATGACGGCGCCAATTGCTCCATAATTGACGGCATCATCTATCGCGCCATCAAATGCCGGGGGTTGCAGAATGGCGGCGGGAAAAACTATTTCATTTTTCAGCGGATTATAGTAGGCATTGACTTCCTGCGGATTCATGCCCCATTCGGTTTTATCAACCGGTTTTCCAATTTTATCGAGATTGCGTTGCCGCTCAAAGGCTCGTCCCATTCTGGCATTAGTAAGATATGAATTTGTTTCATCAATTGCCAGATTGGCATAGTCCCGCCATTTGTCAGGATAACCGATTTTAGGCGTAATCGCGGCCACTTTGGCCAGCGCCTTTTCTTTGGTTTCATCGCTCATCCATGATAAACCGTTAATTCTATCTTTGAGCGCTTCCAAAAGATTATTAACCATTTCCAAGGCGCGGGCTTTCGATTCGGGCGGGAAAGTTCTTTCGACATAGAGCTGTCCCATCGCCTCGCCCAGAAAGGCATCAATGACGCGCAAAACACGTTTCCATCTCGGCCTCAACTCTTGAGTGCCGCTCAGAGTTGTACTATAAAATTTGAAATTTTCATTCACAAAATCGGAACTTAGATAGGCCGCCGAACGGCTGATAAAATGCCAGCGAAGATAACTTTTCCAGCTTTCAATCGGAATTTCTTTCAACATCAAACCCATCTCCGCAAAAAACTTGGGATGAGCATAGGAGAAACTTTCAATATTGGCCAGTCCCTGACCGGCAAAATATTTGCCCCAATCAAAATTGGGAGTTTCCTCGTTAGCCTCGGCAATGGTCTTGATTTTATACCATCCGGCCGGATCGCGGAGCTCCACATTAGTCAGAGAAGCATTAGCCAGACGGGTTTCCAGAGCCAAGATCGTTTCGGCCTGAGTTTTAGCATTTTGTTCGTCGTAACCAATAAGCTTCATCATATTGGTAATATGGTTAATATACTCTTCCCTCAGCTTGACGGACTCGGCATCATCCCTCGTATAATAATCTCTATCGGGAAGACCCAATCCGCTTTGGCCGGCATAAATGATAATCTTTGTATTATCGGCCATATCCTGTTCCGGATCGGCGTCAAAGAGAAATGACATTCCCTCTCGATGGAAATCAATAATAATATTTTGAATATCCTCGATACTGGAAATAGCATCTATCCTGAACAAGTCATTCTTAATGGGTGATAAGCCCTCGGCTTCAATCCGGGCGGTATCCATAGCCACCCGATAAAAATCGCCAATCCTTTGTTTGTTGGTGCCATATTCGGCTTTGGAATCATGGGCAGTCTCATCCAGAATAGTATGTATTATATCATTGTTTCGCTCAAATATCTCATGCGATATTGACCAACTGCTGTATTCGGCCGGAATCGGATTATTTTTCAGCCAGTTTCCATTGGCATACTGGTAGAAATTATCGCAGGGAGCGAAAGCGGTATCGAAATTGGCCGGATCGATACCCCGTTCATTAGTTTGGCCCAAGGCCATTGAACTCATGACAGCCATGAGGAACATAATTGACAAAAGGCAACACATTGATTTTTGCATCTAATCTTTCCTTTATATGCAGTTATTTAATTTCAATAGCACCCATTATAATTTAAAATAATAATAAGTCAATTTGTTATAATATATTTTACAACGTCTCAACATCAATTTTGTTTCGAATCCGTGGATATATTTGGGCACCCAGATAACCGCTGGAGCTCCGCCTTTAGATAAATGAGGGCGTCGGTCGCCCACGAAGTCAGGTTCAACGATTATTTTTTAGAAATTTCTAAAAAAATTGGCTTTGTTTTGCATATTTTACATTTTTTCAAGCTACACCTTTTGGAGTAATTTTGTAATTTCAGGGGCAGGGTTTCTCCGATCGCCATCGCGACCGTCAGAACGCCGACCGATATAGTTGAATCCGGGGTTTTGTGGAATTTTCTCATAATTCATAATCGTTAAACCGTTTACAGTAAATTGGTATTGTTTTCTCATATTTTAAGTTTTTCAGGCTTGGCCATATCTTATTTTGGCTTTATTTTTCATATTTGGTGTTTTTGCAACGGTGTACATTTGGAGTAATTGTAGTGGCGACCCTTGAGGTCGCCTTTTGGTGGGCTGGGTCAAGCCCAGCCCCTACAAAAACCCCTTATATTCTCATCTCCCTCATAGCGTTACAGCGATTTGGTATTGTTTCCTCATATTTTAGTTTTTCGTTGTAGTCTTTTT
>JBDRRI010000347.1:0-2777 GCA_043825815.1 Candidatus Zixiibacteriota bacterium | reverse complement strand
CCGAACCGAATAGCCTGATTTTATCATACGGTTGCGCAAGGTCCGGCTACTTCCGCATTCTATTGGTTCCTTTGGCGCGGGATAATCAAGATTGGAATATGCGACCAAATCACAGCCGGGCAATGGAAGAATCGACACGATATCTCCCTTTTTCCCCTTTATCTCAACCCCGGAATCGTTTAATAGATATATTTCCGATTGGGGCGACGCGATTCGGGCGTTTATTTCGCGGCTGGCTTTTGCGGAAGAATTAGAGATTAGACGCAATAAAAAGATATTGCCCAGAGTATGGTCAATCTGAGATTCCGAGATCGCGCCGCAAATAATGATATCATCAGCCAAATTTTCAAGGGCGTATTCAAGGGCCAATTCTGAATCGGTTTTATTCTTCTTTGAGGGATGAATAAGCGTTTTTATTCCGGATAAATATGTTTGGGAAACTCGGGGAATTGAATCGAGGTCGCCAATTAATAAATCGGGCTTTATTTTATTGCGGATGAAAAACCGAAGGCCGCCATCGACGGCGATTTTAATCCGGCTCTTCGTCAATTCCAGATAGAACTGATTGTCTTTGGCCGGATAGCTGTTATTTAAAAATAGTATAAACTTTTTCATTTTCATCTATTCACCGTCACCATCGCCCCAATCAGGGTAATAATAAGAATAATCATTAACGAGACCAATACAAAATTGGCGCCAAACAACGGGACAATCAGGGTTGCAATGGTCAATGCTCCCAAAGCCGAACCGCTTATTTCGAAAGCATAGCCCAATCCGCGATTGGCATCGGTCTTGCCGAAATAATACCGATCGGTCGCCGCGACAAACAACGATCCGGTCGCCATCGCCGTAACAAAGATAAAGGCGATATAATAAAGTAGCAGACAACTCGGAACTACCACCTGATAACTGAAATAAAAAATAAAGATCGATGACAACAGAAGCAACAGCGAGGGAAACTCCAGATTTTCCTTATTAAGCCTTCCTGAATAGTATGTCCCGAGCGCCAGCCCCAACATAAACACGGCGATCAGAATCGAAATTTCGCCATATAACATTCCAGCCTGCAACTGGTATTGATAAAAAGCAATAAGTTCGACCGAAATCGAAACGAATCCGGCAATTAAATATAGAATTAAGGCGAATCTTCGACGACGATTCCCGGGAAATAAAATCGATATGAAGCCGATCAATAAAATCGCTCCGACAAGAATTGGAGAATAAGTTGGAAAAAGAATATTAGGTAGAATAATTGAATCTATTTTATTTTGCGTCGCGGTCAATAATAATTGAAAATGAATAATGGCTGTTCCATATTTAATAGGCGGCAAATCCCGCTCCAATAACTTATCGAGCCTATCTCTTTTTAATGGCTCAAATTTATCAAACAAGTAATTTTCATTTAAGTATTGGCTGGAATCATATAGCGAATTCAATCGAGAGACAACCGCATCATATTCGATATTCAGGCTATTTGAACCGGCATAGAATAACAATGTCACATTTCCCGGCCAATAATTAAAGGACGCAAAATGAGGACGGAAATTATTGTTTATCGATTGAAGAACCAATCTTTTATTATCAGAAATATGTCGGTCCGTATCGATATCAAGAACGATTTGTAGAATTCCACCGTTCGCCAATAAATTTTCGAATTTTAAGATACTTTCGCGTTCCAAATACCGTGATGATTCAAACGAATCAAATGACGCAAAATACAATACTATAAGATCATATTTAGTCAGGAGACGGTCCTCACCCCTCAGCGAGGCCAGCAGATCAGTTTCAAACAGAGTGACATTCTTGTATTGTGCACTATCAATCTTTTTTAATCTTTTGGCCAATCCTGTACGAGGATCAAAGCAGTCCAATCTGATATTGTCGAGTTGCGCGGCCAGTTCACCCAAACCAAACTCGGGTCGACCAACATATAATACTTTTTTCAATGAATCACCGGGAAGATAAGCCAAACCGGATAATAACAGATCCTCATTAAATTCGATATCAGGCCTGGTCACTTCGACAGATCCGTTGGTCATAAGTATTGTCAGATCATCCTTTTTTAAAAGCGCCTGATGAGAATATTTTGTATCGAATGAATCGACTACTTGAAATCCAGAATATTTAAGTTGATCCAGATATCTTTCAAGATATGACGATTTAACTGTGACCGTGGCCATCCCGATTATTCCGAAACCTATTAGAAGATATATTCTAAGATTCAGACTGGTTGTTCGGCAGATAAAGACAATCAATATCGCCAGAATCAGACTCATCGCGATACCGGATAAAACAGATCCGACTAAGGCATAGACCATGATCCCGCCAATAAAGGCTCCGACCCCCTCCCACAGATAAACCCGAGCGACCGAAGCGGCGGGACGATGACCTTCATTGCTAATAGTCGTAAAGACAATTCCTGATATCAACCCGACGGGTATCAGACCGACAATAGCAATAATGACCGAAATATAAAATGGCAGATATTCTCCCGGTACCGTACCAAACATTATCGGCGACAACCGGATCAGCACCAATGATAGCGGAAGTAACAGTACGCCGGTCAACATGACTAACTGGATGTTTAAAGATTTAAGATACCGTCCAGTAACAGCGCCGACTGCAACAGCAATCATCCATCCGAATAATGATATCCCAATAAAAAGTTCTGCACCGTGAAGAGATGCATCAATTTCCCGAATAAGTCAGACTTGTCCACCAAGTGATAACATCCCCAATGCAAAAGCCCGGCGCCTCATCCACAGACTCCCGCACTC
>JBDRRI010000346.1:0-7361 GCA_043825815.1 Candidatus Zixiibacteriota bacterium | reverse complement strand
GTTTCGGAAGAATCATTGAGATTAATACTATAGACTCTGGAACCATTGGAAACGTAAAAGGTATCATTTTTTATATGATTACTGTAAGCGCGCCCCAATCCTGCCCTGAATAATTGCTCATTTCCATCAGAATCAATTTGAATAATAGTCCCAGCACTATAGCAGGATATCAGGTAACGATTGTTAATCGAATCATAATTCCCGCATTCCGGTGTTGTGATCAATCCCTGGGCATTCACAAATACATTAATGAATAAGATTAATCCCAGTGTTAGCAGTTTTTTCATCGATTTCTCCCAAAGTTAAATGTTACTGTTTATGACAGCGCTCCGCAATTTGTCTAAACCTTGCACATTTTTTTGATTTTTTGTTTTTATTAATGGCCCGACGATTTATATTAGCTAAAACCTTACCAGAGAAATATAGTTGAATATCAATGATTTATATAAAAGGGTCGTGGATGGCGAAAATGGCGCCGAAGAAGAACTTTTTGGAAATTTATCTGTAAGATTTGCCCTCTTTATTAGGCAAAAGATAAGTAGCGAGCAGGATAGAGAAGAGGTAATCCAGAAAACACTGGCAATTGTCTCGACGAAATATAAAGGAATTATTTTTGAAAAAAGTTTCTCGGCTTGGGCCCATGATGTTTTAAATAAGGAGGTGTTAAAATATTATCGTTCGAAATTTATTCATAAAAAGTTTATATCCGACGATGATATCTTAACCACGCCTCCGCCAATGTGGACTCCTGACCCAATTTTGAAACAGAAACTTTTGGATTGCATGAAAAAATTGCTGGATTCCAATCAAAGATACGCTCGGGCAATAAACCTGAAGTATCAGGGATTTTTGATTGAAGATATTTGCGAGAAAATGAAGGTCACCGCCAATAATGTCTATGCAATTATTTCTCGGGCCAGGTCTTTATTAAAGCATTGCCTTGAAACCGGAGAGCTTGACTAATGAGCCATTGTTCGAATAATAAATTCAAAGAAATGCTTCCGCTGTACGAGCATAATCTCCTCGAACCGAAAGATAGAGCCGATTTTGAAGTTCATTTATATGAATGTGACTATTGTTTTGAGCAGGTAAAATCATTTATTGAACCATCGCAATTGATTAATTTTGACCCCGATTTGAGAAAACTTTTTGAGCAGTACGATGATAACAAAGAGGCTGCTTCGGAATCGCGCCCGCCGAGACATATCTGGAAATCATTGATCCCCTCCACGATTATCGCCGTAATCATTCTATTCATATTATTGGTAAAACCTTGGCATTTGGAATTCGAGCCGACCAAAGAAGCCATGGCGGCCCAAAATCGCCTGGCAATATTTTATTTTAATAATCTATCAACCTCTGATGATTCATTGCATCTGGGCGAGATATCATCTAACCTGCTGATAAGCGATCTGTCGGAATCTGAGTATCTTCGCGTCGTTTCCAGCGAGCGATTAAATCTTCTGCTCCAACAGATGAATGCTGATAGTACCGTAAATCTGAATAAAGAACACTCTTTCGAGATTGCAAAAAAAGCCGATGCCCGATGGATGATAAACGGCTCAATTCTTCAGGAATCCCCCCATTTGATTATATCTTCGGAATTGATCGATGTTGAATCTGGTGATATTATTTCTTCTCAAAAGGTCAGCGGAGATTCGGGCGAATCTATTTTTAATTTGATTGATCGGCTCTCTGCTGAAATTAAGAAAGATTTATTACTGCCTAAAGAGGCCTACGCCGAAACCGATCGACCGGTTTCCGAGATTACGACCACCTCTGAAAAGGCTTACAAGTATTATCTCGACGGCGTTGATAAGGTGCAAAAACTGTATTATTACGAGGCAATTTCAAGCTTTGATTCCGCCTTGGCATATGATTCCACCTTTGCTATGGCATATTATTATCTTTCTATGACAAAGGATCAAAAATATATCGATAAGGCTATTGAATATTCCAATAACGCCACCAGTCTCGAAAAATCATATATCTTATGCCGCCAGGCTGAAATCGGTAATGACCTTGAATTGGCCAGGACAATTGCGCAGGAAATTGTTGAGAAATATCCCGATGAAAAAGATGCCTATTTTCTGATTGGCAAATATTATTTTTATCAATTGAAGCAAAGGGAATCAATTCCCTATTTATATAAGGTTATTGAAATCGATCCCCGAGCCAGGAATGCTTATAATTTACTCGCTTTTGCCTACGACGAACTTCAAAATATCGACAGTTCCATTTGGGCCATCGATAAATATATCGAAATTGCCCCCGATGAAGCTAATCCTTATAATACTCGAGGCCATTTATATGCCATAAATGGCAAAATCGATGAGGCTATAAGGTCGTATCAAATATCTCTGGATAAGAAACCCGATTTCTATAACTCCATATCCAATCTGGGACATATGGCTTTATTTAAAAGAGAATACGAAAAGGCCGACAGTCTTTATCAACAACTGGCCTCGGTTGAAAGTGAAGGATACCGTGCGCTTAGTACGTATTATCGGAGTCTCGTTTTAGTGCAACAGGGGAAAATTAATCAAGCCCTGAAAATGCTTGATAATTGCTTAACCGGCCCGGATAAGGATAAAGCCGAAAAAGTAGAAAGGCGTATTCGCACCTTAAAAGTACGTCTATACGAAGATATCAATCGGAATGAATTGGCTATTGAAGAAATTCACCGAATTATTGATATTATCAAAGAACTAAATTCGCCCGCCGCTTTAACCTATTGGGAGAGCTACATCCTGCGACTGAAGGGTGATTTTGCCGGAGCCAGGACGCTAATTGAAGCTAACTGGAATAATATCAAAGATGATAATGTAGCGGCGCGCCAATATCTATTCGATATCGGCTCGATTGGTTATTACGCCGGCGATTTTAATATGGCTATTGATAATATTCAAAAATTCCTGCTTGACGAAGGTTCCAATCGTTGCTTCGATGCGCATTATCTTTTGGGCCTTGCACACCTAAATGCCGAAAATCTGGCCGGAGCCGTAAAAGAACTTGAATCACAATTAAATTCTTATGATTATTTCAGGCTGATCACCGGATCGTGGAATATTAAAATGCACTATTATCTTGGAATTGCCTATGAACGTTCCAATTGGAATGATAAAGCTATAGAACAATACACGCTGTTTCTTGATATCCTTAAAGATGCTGACTATGAATTTGATGAGGTAAAAGACGCCAGTTATCGAATCAAACGCTTAAAAGGCATCATTTGATTCTGTTCAAATAAAACAAACACGACTCGTTCCAGAAATTTCATCGAGCCCGATAATTCTTTGGCCGCACCGATCATTCTCTCCGCGCATTCGTCGAGTGATAATCCGCCAACCCCCGTTCCAATCGCCGGAAAAGCAACCGATTTTAATTTCAACTTATCGGCGAGCAATAATGAATTTTTAGTGACCTCATAGACAATCTCGCCCTCGGTCCGCAAGTCCTGACCCATCCCGGCGGCATGAATAACGTACTTAAACGGTAATTTTCCCGCCGTGGATTCGACCGCCTGTCCAACCTTTATCGGACCCTTGGCCATCGCATCTTTTTCGATTTCGATCCCGCCTTTGGCCTTAATCGCACCGGCCACCCCGGAACCCATCCAAAGATGATTATTGGCCGCATTGACAATCGCCTCGGTGTCGGCTCCGGTAATATCACCCTGAATAACCTCTATTTTTATCGCCAAAACAATTTCTCTTCTTTTTTATTTTTTATTATATTCTTATCAATTATCATTTTAAACAAACTCGCCATACTGACCCCGATAATCGTCCCCAGCGCCGCCCCGATTAAAACATCACCAGGAAAATGCACCCCGACAAATACTCTTGATAGCGCCACTATAATCGCCAATGGAATTAGATATTTAGTTGATTTCGGAGCTATTCCTTTAAATAAATATGCTTGAGCGAAAAGATTGGCCGCGTGCGACGATGGCAACGAAAAACCGGACCCGCATTTTACAAGCAGATGCACCTCCATAAACTGGCACGGTCGCTGACGTTCAAAAAGCGGTTTTAAAACCGCGCTGGAAAGTTGATCGCTGATGGCCAGCGCCAGGGCCGAAAACAACACCGCGTAACGAATCCGTTTGTCGCCTTTCCAAAGCAGAAGAATCACACATACGCCATAGAAAATCCTCAGATGCAGATCAAGCGTTACGTTCACCATTATAAAATCGGTCATCGGACTGGCCATCGTCGTATTGATAAAATGAAAAATCGCCCGGTCGAGCGACTCAAGCCAGATTAATATCTCAAGCATGATTCTCCGCCGCCTTCCTTATAAAATCCCGAACCTGTTTGAGAGTCGGTATTCCCAGCCGTCCCCCCGGTCTGGTGCATTTTATCGCCGCCGCAATTGCGCCAAATCTCATTCGCTCCTTCAAATCATAACCATTCAATAACCCGAATATATACGCCCCATGGTAAACATCGCCCGCTCCCGTGGTATCGATTGTCTTGACCATATACGCTTTCTGCTCGATAAATCCCTCATCATTCGCATATCCGATCGAACCCCTCGTCCCCAGCGTAACAACAATGGTGCCGTTGCAGTACTCCCGAAGTTTCTCAATAGCTTTTTGGGCAGTCTTAGTTTGAGTGAACGGCATAGCGTACGCATCGGCGCAAACCATATGATCAACCAATGGCAATAACTCGCTGACATCATTTCTCATCGAGCCGACATCCAGTACAATCGGTATTTTATTTTTCTTTGCCCATTTCGCCAGTTTCGTACAGGCCGGCAGATAACGTCCGTCGAGATGCACGCATCGTGCGCGGGGGAGAGCCTCAAGTTTGATATCTTTGGCCTGCAATACTATATTCAATTCCAGCACGATCGTGCGCCGTCCGGTATCTTTTTCAAACCATCCCGAAGCGACCGCGGTCGGCTGTTTTTTTTCTATAATCAGCGAAGTGTCAACGCGCTCTTTTTTTAGCTCATTAATTACGAATTTGCCAAACAGATCATCGCCGACCACCGCCAGCAGGGCCGGCTTCATTCCCAGCCGCGCCAGTGTCACCATCGCCGTCGGCACCGGACCGCCGCCCTGAACCGCATGATTGACCGCATCTATCTTCAAACCCGGTTTTGGATATGATTCAATTCCCATCAAAATATCCGCCGGAGCGATTCCCAGCCCAAGGCAATCGACCATTTTAGCCAATTTTGATTCTCCCCGAAGTCAGCTCTATTAAATCATTTTTGAGCGCTTCTATTTTGGATAATCTCAATTCGATCTCCAGCGATACATTCTCGGCAAAATCAGAGCGTAATACTATCGCCTCGTACTGATGGATCAATCGTTCCACTGCACTATAATCTGAAAATGCGACCGTTATGCTTATTCTTTCAGTCAGATATTTGGTTGCTACCCCCCCCTTTTCTATCACCTCGCCGGCCGAATCGGAATAGGCATGGGTCAATCCGCCGGTGCCCAGTTTTGTCCCGCCAAAATACCGCGTCACCACAATCAATACGTCGGTCAAATCCTTGCCGGTGATTCTATCATAAATCGGCTTGCCCGCCGTCCCGTTCGGCTCCCCGTCATCAGAGTATCGGAATTTAGCCTCATTGCCCAGACCGACCCGATAGGCATAACAATGATGCGTCGCATCGTAATATTTTTTACGAATTTGCGCCAGATGATTTTCGGCCGTCTCTTCGGAGGTGCAACTGAATGTCCGCCCGATAAATTTCGAGCCCTTGATTTTTATCTCGTGTTCGACTTCCGATTTAATCGTTTTATAACTATCGGAACTATCCATCATAACGGCCTACACCAGCACCTTGACAATCATATCGATATCATCGCTCAAACTGATAGGAATCGCCCCCCAGCCGATTATCTCCTCAACCGCCGAATTATCGCGGTTGGGCATATCAATCCCGTCAATCAGGATAAACATAATCTTGCCGATCTCATTGCAAAATTTGGCCGTGTCGAGCGTTCCCGATGATTCCGGGAAAACCTCGCCGATAACGACCGCCTGCGACAAACCGACAATCAGACGGTTGCGGGACATCAGCCCGCCGATAGAATTCTTCTTGTCCGGTGCATATTCCGAAATCAAACCGCCATGTTTCCGTATTTCAATCGCCAGCGGACGGTTTTCCTCGGGATAAACATTCTCCAGCCCGGAACCGAGAATCGCATACGTTTTTCCCTCGCCCTTAAGCGCCCCGATATGTCCGGCCGTGTCGATTCCGCGCGCCAATCCCGAAACAATCGAAACTCCTTTTTTCGCCAGCTTCTCAGCCAGATCGACCGCAAAAGCGATTCCCTCATTGGTCGCATTATGCGAGCCGACAATGGCGCAGGTTTTTTCATCCGGCGATGGGACCTCGCCCCGGCAGAATATTATCGGAGGCGGATCATTGAGCTCCTCAAACAGCGCCGGGTAGGCGTCATCGAATACATTATAATGGCCGACATTGATTTCATCGAGCGATTTAATAAACGCCTGGGCCTCGTCTAATTTTTCCGAAGCTCCATATATTGTTGCCGCCCGTTTTTCGCCGAGCCCGTCGATTGATTTTATTTCCTCGACCTCAGCTTGATGTATCGCGGCCACATTCCCGAATCGGGCGATCAGCGCCTTGAATGTCCGCGGCCCCACCTTGGCATATTCTCTTAACGCCCAGATCTGTGTCGAAAGTGAGTAATTTTCAATATTCATGGTTTGAAATTATGATATAAGCATCTCATTGTCAATAATATAAGTTTTCGAGGTTTGGATATGCGAAAAATCATCATAATATAATCTCACCTTTCAGGTTACAGAGAATTGATATTGTTTCCTCATATTTACATTTTGGGCGATACAACCTTCGTTGTTAATATGTATCACATATTTTAAAAAAATCGGGTTTGTTTTGCATATTTTACATTTTTTCAAGGTCGTTCTTTTGGAGTAAATCCGAATGATACCGGATGTTGTTGTTGACGGGCATTCTCTTCGGCTAATCTGACTCAGTCCCCGTAGGGAAGGATCCCTGCGATCCTGCCAATTCTAGATTTCTTCAAAATCGCCATTGATATGGATTTCCTCCGCAACTCCCCAATCGTCTTTATAAATACCGTCTTTTTTAAATAATTGAATCGAGGAATATTGCCATTCAAATGGATTCTTCAATAATCGATGCTTAACCGGATTATAATGAATGTAATCAATATGTTTATTGAAATCATCCCGATCTCGAATAATATGATCCCAAAATCTCCGTTGCCATATTTGTTTTTTAGTCCCTGTAGGGAAGGATTCCCTGCCGTCAGGTCGCTTCGTAGACCCTGTCCTAGACCCTGACAAAGGAAGGGAGGAACGAAGGACGAAGAGCGA
>JBDRRI010000345.1:0-8986 GCA_043825815.1 Candidatus Zixiibacteriota bacterium | reverse complement strand
ATGATGAGCCTCTTTCGGCAGCCGAATTCGTTTTTAATTTCAATTCTGTCTATCTCACACTCGATTCATTTTCCACAGTAGGTACCAGATTTGAATACATTGCATCGGACCAAATCATTTATCGCACTGAATCAGGTATGGTAAATTTGAATTTTATGGATTTTTCAGGATGGATACCGCCCGGTAATGGGATAGTATTTAATCTGTTCTTTTCCGTTGATGAGTCAACATTGCCTCAAACGTTCGCAATTGATACGACAACCTGGCCGGGAGTTATCCCCGCCAAAACAAGATTTGCCGATTCCTCAGCAATGAGTTTCATTTATCCGAAATTTATCATTGGCGGTATTGAGGTTCTCGACACTCCGCCCCATCTCGATTCAATCTGGGTTGCCGATGTTATCGGAATGCCCGGTGAAACAATCGAATTGAACATCTATGGTTATAATGAAAGTCCTTTAGATACACTCCAATTAGCCCTGGGATTCAATTCCGACAATATTTCCTTTGTTGATGCCGTTTTCTCGGGCACTCGCGGAGATATGGCCCAAACCAAAACATTTAATGCTAATAATTCATTACGACAATTTTTAATAACCTTGGTGTACAGCCAGACCTCTCCCCTGTCTCCGGGAACCGGAATTTTGGCCAAAGTCAGATTCACTATTGATCCGGCCGCATCGCCGGAAACCATAATTATTGATTCAATCAGTTATCTGAATAGTCAGCCTTTGAGACTATCGGTAACAGCCGCCGAAGGTGATTTATCTTTCACCCCATTTTTTACGGCGGGGTCAATAATAATAGACCAAACTACTGCAGTGGGCGATGATAACTATGATTATCTGCCAGTCGATTACGATTTAAAGCAAAATCATCCCAATCCGTTTAATCCTTCGACGACAATAATCTTTGATATGCCGAAGGCGGGTAATGTGACCATCCAAATATTTAATATATTGGGGCAAAATGTTAGAACACTAACAAACCGGTTTTATTTAGCCGGAACGCATGAGATAACCTTTAACGGGAAAAACGAGAGGAATGAGAATCTGGCGTCGGGGGTTTACTTCTATCGATTGGACGCAGAAGGATTCAACCAGACCAGAAAAATGACTTTAATTAAGTAAGGGTTCCTTACAACTATCATCCATAAGGCTTCCGGTTATGCCGGAAGTCTTTTTTTATGCAAAAGCATTTGCGAGGCAATTTCATCCTGTTCTTTTTGAAGATTCAATTCAGCCTCTTTGTGATATTTTTCTTTTTTTCTCTCTTTTAGCTTTTCATAACTTTTCTTTTCACGAGTCGCCTCAATCAAATCCAATCTCTTTTTTTCCTGTGCACGTTTCAAGGCGTTTAGCATTTCCGTTCCCATCATCTCTTCTTTTTTTAAATGCAAATAATAACGCGAGTAATTCGACATCAAAGATCGATCAATTTTGCCCAACAAACACTGTCTTTGTTCTTTTTGATTTATATGGCGATCGGTAACAAGACCGGCTAGCTTTTCCTGCTGATTAAAAACCTTTTGAGCCGCCTCAGCCAGTTTTTTTTGCTTTTCCTTCTCATTATGCAATTTTAACTGAAGAACGCGCTCGAGACGAAACTGAAACTTCTTCATTTGGCTTTTCCATTTCAACCGGAGCGTTTATTATACTGGCCAGTTCGGCCAATGATTTATTAAAATCCGGTCTCTCATCTATTTTTTGTCGGAAAAATTGATTTATGCCTTCAATCTTTGATATTGCAAAATCAATTTTACTGGATGAACCTTTAACATAGGCTCCAATATTTATAAGGTCTTCAGCTTCGCGGTAAATGGCAACAATCTCTCTGACTTTTGCGGCCAATTCCTGATGCTCATGATCAACAATGTCCACCATCAGACGGCTGATGGAATCAAGAATATCGACAGCGGGATATTGATTCAATGAGGCCAGCTTTCTCGATAGAGAAACATGGCCGTCAAGAATCGACCGTACCGCATCAGATATCGGTTCATTGAAATCATCACCCTCAACCAACACAGTGTACAAACCGGTTATTGAGCCTTTTTCATTGGTCCCGGCTCTCTCCAGCAAACGGGGAAGCATTGCAAAAACCGATGGCGTATAGCCCTTAGTCGCCGGCGGTTCTCCGATAGCCAATCCGATTTCCCGTTGAGCAATTGCAATTCGGGTTATGGAATCCATTAATAACATTACCTTTTTTCCCTGATCGCGAAAGTATTCGGCAATCGCCGTCGCCACAAAGGCGCCTTTAATTCTTATTAAAGCTGGCTGATCGGATGTCACGGCTATAACAATTGATCGTTTTAAGCCTTCCGGCCCCAAGTCTTTTTCAATAAACTCACGAACTTCTCGTCCACGTTCACCCACTAATGCAATAACATTGATATCGGCCGATGATCCTCTGGCCATCATACCGAGCAGAACCGATTTGCCAACTCCGGAGCCCGCAAATATCCCCATTCTCTGCCCTTGGCCGCAAGCGGCCATTATATCAACCGCCTTAATTCCGGTTCTGATTGGCTCAGTGATACGACTACGTTTCAAAGCCATTATGGGCGGACTGTCAATCGATCGTGTCTCGGCACTAAGTATTGAACCAAGACCATCCATTGGTTGTCCTAAGCCGTTTAGAATGCGCCCAATAAGCTGGTCTCCGACGGGGACATGAATCTGCTCGCCGGTCGAAATGACAATTGACCCGGAAGTAATTCCCGAGACTGAACCAAGAGGCATGAGTAAAATCCGGTTATCTCGAAAACCGACAACCTCGGCATTAATCTTTTCACCCGTTTCCGGATTTTCGATTTGACAGAGATCGCCGACTGATACGGCTGGTCCGACTGATTCAATTATCAAACCGATAATTTGTGCAACCCGTCCTGATTGTTTAATAGTATTGGTTTGATCTATGCGATTATTGTATAAATCGTATGGGATTCGATTCATACCCCATCCTCATCAAAACATAAAGCCTTGGTCATAATTTCAAGCTGTGAATCGATTCGCGCGTCAATATCACCGGCCGGTGTTTCGATAAAACATCCACCATGGCGAACCCGGCTGTCCGGTTCTATCGTAATTTCCTTGATTGCGCTGGACAGGCCTTTATATCGCTCAATCTGCTGTTCGATAATCGGCAAATGATCAGGATTGACTTTAACTATAATCTTAGATTTATCAACCAGTTTTTCGATTGTTCCTGCTATAATTGAACTGGTTATTTCGGGATCAAGCCGAGCGGACTCGAAAGTTACTTTACTGGCAATCTTTGTAACCAGTTCCAGAATTTTCCGATGCGCCTCTTTAAAAAGCATATCCCTCTGCTTATTGGCATCAATTAACAACGACGCAAAATTATTAATAACTTTTTTGGCCTCCAGTTGACCCTGTTCAATTCCCTTCTGGTAGCCGTCTTCATATCCATTTTCTCGTGCTCGATCTCGGTCTTCAGACATTTGTTTTTCAATTTTTAAAAGCTCTTGAATCGGAACCAGTTTCCTGCCTTCAATTGTTGTTACGACGGCAACATCAGTGAAAACGGATTCCAGACGATTTTCAACTTCCCGGTCTTTCTCCAGATCGGAGCGAAACTCGCCTATTATTACTTTTTCACCGCTAACAATTTTATGCAGTAGTCTAGACAATAACATCCTCCTTGGCACCTCGCCCGGAAACCACAATCTGACCCTCTTCCTCAAGCTGCCTGACCGATTCCACAATTCTCTGCTGTGCTTGTTCGACATCGGAGAGACGCATTGGACCCATAAATTCCATCTCTTCCTTGATCATCACTGCCACACGCTCGGAAACATTGGAGTATATTTTTGTCCGAACCTCTTCCGAAGCCGCCTTAAGAGCAATCGAAAGGTCTTTGGTTTCAACTTCCTTCAGTAATCTCTGGATCGAACGATCGTCAAGAAGAATAATATCGTCAAAGACAAACATCATATTCTTAATTTCTGCCGCCAAATCGGCATTCTCAGCTTCAATTGACTGCAAGATATTTTTCTCAGCCGAACTTTCAATCAAGTTCAGTATTTCCGCCATGGTCTTGGCACCGCCTGAAATAGACAGGTCGCCGGCCGCACTAGAATCAAAATGCACTTCAAGAGTTGCTTCGATATCTTTGAGAATTTCCGGTGAGATTTTTTCCATCGTGGCAACCCTGAGAGCTACCTCGGCTTGAAGCTCCGAGGGTAATTCTGATAAAACTCCGGCCGCCTGTTGCGGGGTTAATTGCGATAAAATAAGAGCTATCGTCTGAGGATGTTCATTCTGGAGAAATTGGACCAATTGCTTAGCATCAATATTTTTTAGCAGATTGAATCCGGAAGTTCTAAAAGATGATTCCAGCCGTCCCAGAATCTCTTTAGCCTTTCCCACACCAACCGCCTTCTCCAATATTTCTTTGGCAAATTCGACACCGCCTTGCGAAATATACTGGCGAGCCATAAAAATCTGATGGCACTCACTGATCACTTTTTCTTCTATTTCGGCAGAAACATCGCCAAGATTCGCGATTTCTACAGTAATTCTTTCGACGTCCGATTCAGACAAACCTTTAAGAACAACCGCGGAAACTTCGGTTCCAAATGCCACCAGGGCAATGGCTGCTTTAGTCAATGGTTTTAGATCTTCGTAATCCATCATTTACCTCTAATCGAACATCATTGTTTTTATAACTTTTGCAATTTCATCCGGCCGCTTTTTTGCCGTCTCCTGCATCTGGTCGACAAGCTTGGGACGCCGGTTCTCGGCTTTAACTTCGATAGGCTCTTCCTGCTCGTTATCACCGGAATATTCCATTTGCCTACCGCCCTCGGTTCTATACTTTAATGGAGTCGAGCTCGGAAGCAACTGCCCTAAGGATCCGAACAGTTTCTTTGCTTTTTTACGAAAATATAGGAAGGCCAAAATGGCCAGCACAACCAACCCTACTTTTTTCCCAACTTCATACAGGAATTCCTGCATATAGATTGAATCGAGTTTATCCTGCTCGAATTCCATCGAGGTTTTATCAAAAGCAAGATTCAAAACTTCAATTTGGTCATTACGATCGACATCATATCCAACCGCATTTTTTACAACCGCTGAAATTCTATCAATTTCTTCCTGAGAGCGGGGTTCGTATACGGTTTCGGTCACACCTTCTTCATTGGTTACTTCCTTGTAAACCCCGTCGACTAAAACGGCCACAGATAACCTATTAACGCCGCCGACCGAATTTATGATATGTTCGGTAGTACGATTGATTTCATAATTGGTGACCGAGGTTTCCACACGGTCTTCATCGGAGCTTTCCGCCAATTCTACTTGCTTGTCGGTCGCCGTCTTATTCTGCTCGGTTTTTTCTTCGCTCCTTACTACAGCTGAATTGGGATCAAACAGTTCCGAAGTTTTCTCAACCTGCTGAAAATTGAGATCGGCTGTTACTCTTATAATTGAACGTCCCGATCCGATAACCCCGTCAAGCATCGATTGCGACTTCTCTTCTAAATACTGCTCAACATTTTTACGAACTTCCAATTGTGACGATGACAGTCCGGCCAGCGCATCCGATTTCATATCGGATGAGAGAAGGTTGCCATTGTAATCGATTATTGAAATATTTTCCGGCTTTAATCCCTCGACTGATGAAGCCACCAAATGAGAAATGCCGGACAATTGAGATTTTGAAAGTCCATCGGGTCGGCGCAGTTTCAGGACAATCGAAGCTGTAGCTTCTTTTTTATCCTCTTTAAACAAACGATCCTTGGGCATAACAATATGAACCCGCGCCGCCTGGACATCAGACAACTGCATTATCGTTTTCATCAATTCGCCTTCCAGCGCTCTTCGGAAATTTAAATTCTGGAGAAACTCGGTCATGCCCAGATTAGACTGGTCAAATATCGAGTAGCCCATATTTCCGGTTCGGGGAAGGCCCTCCGAGGCCAACGCAATTCTAACCTTGTAGACATCATCGGAAGGTATTGATATCGTCCCGCCGCCACTGGATAGTTGATAAGGAATTTTTTGTTCATTGAGATAATTGACGACCTCGCCTGCTTCGGAAGAATCAATATTGGAATATAGAGTCGAATAGGTAATATTGTTGATCCATCCGGAAACCACCACCCCGCCGATTATAAAACCGGCCACGACGCCAATAACCATAATTGCCTGACTGGGCGTCATCAGTCGGACAAATTCTAAAACGTTTTTCAAGAATTGTTTAAGGTAATCCATACCAAATCCTATTTTGTTTATATTGCCATTCCTATGGCCAATATTTTATCGACCGACAATTACATCGGCATGCGCATCATTGTCTGATAGGCATCCACCAATTTATTTCTAATTTCTAAAAGTAAATCCATCGCCACCCCGGCTTTTTCAGCGGCCAGCATAACTTCATGTAATTCGGCCGCATCACCGGTGGCGAGCATCTCCTGGGCTTTGCCGGCGTCCATCTGCAGATCGTTCACCGAACCAAGCATATTATTGAAAATCTCGGTAAAATTACCCTTGTCATCCCCCTTGACATTTTTATTAATTCCAATTTCATTCTGCAGTCCGGGGAGAACGCGGTTAATATTACCTATATTTGCGCTCATAATGTTACGTCCACAAAATTGCCGACCGACTGAAGGTTGGTCTCGCCGTCATGGCGATAGGAACCGTCTGCCGAAGCAATTTGGCGAAATTTTTCAAAAACCATTTCGAAGGCCTGCTTCTCTTCGGTCGTCAGCATATCGGCAAAAGTGCCTGATTCAAGCTTGTTAGCCAGTTTCGAACCGATTTTGTTGGCCTGCCCGGGCAGATGCACCGCTGATGACTTAGACGTCTCAGCGTTTTTTTCGATTTGGGGACGCACATCCGTCTTCGACTTTTCCATAGTCTGGCGGTAGGCTTCAATTCCAATTGGATTAATTTTCATTCTATATCACCTCTTACCTATAGTTCAAGAGCGTTTTTTGCCATTTCCTTAGCCGATGAGATTGCCAGCGTATTTGCCTCATAGGCACGCGAAGCCGCAATCATATCGACCATTTCTGTTACTATTTCAACATCGGGCATCTTCACAAAACCATCCTCATTGGCATCGGGATGCCCCGGATCGTGAACCAGTCTATAACTCTGTGCCGAATCCTGGACTTCCTTTCCATCGACCTTCGACATTTCCACTCCATTAGTATATCTTCTTACCTTGCCGCCGAGATGGTTGCTATGTGTTTTTGCTAAACCGGTTTGGGCGCGGGCCATTTCCGTTTTAAATGGTTGCATTTCTCTGGTTTCGGAAACGCTCAACCGCTTCCGGCGATACGGTCCCCCTTCTTTGGTTTCGGTTGTCTCGGCGTTGGCAATATTCTCCGCAACAACATCCATCTTTCGTCTCTGGACGGACAATCCGGTTGCGGAAACATCTATCGCTCTAAATAATCCTGACATACTTAAACCTGCTTTTTATAATAAACCTTTATTTACTTTTTATTGCCGATCTCAATCCGTCAAATTTCATAGCCAGAAGGCGCGCTCCGATTGAATACATGATCTGATTTTCTGCCATGCCGGCCACCTCTTTATCCATGTCGACATTATTAATTCCATTGCTCGGAGACTTTTTATCAACAATGATTTCCGGACTGCTATCAGTCGACTTACCCACGGGTAAATGAGCCGCATTGGTCCGAACCCCCTCCAAATGTTTCTGATTACCGGCTGCTTTTTGTAGTTCACCGTGAAAATCAACATCTTTACTTTTATATCCGGGAGTCGAAACGTTGGCAATATTACCCGCTATCAACTTGTGTCTTAATGATGAGACATCAAGCAGCTTACTCATCAGCGGGATGCCGATTTTACCAAACACCGATCTTTCAATTATATTTGACATAGCTTTATCCGCTCTGTCAACAAGCAACCGTTGTGCCAAAAATAAATCAGACCCCTAACATATTAAATTACAGCGAATTACAAAGACAATAACGATTCGACTGAGATTGCAAATAAGAAAAGAAGAACATTCGGCTCGGAAATATTTTCCTAAATAGACTGATTATTGATAAAATTGAGAGGTCGGTTCCGACATCGTTATTTCCATGGTCAAAACAACAATATCGACTCTACGATTTTGAGCCCTGTTTTCAAAATTATTATTGGGCTTAACCGGACGAAATTCGCCGTATCCCAGGGCCGATATCTGAGTTGGAGGAATTCCATAATTATCAATTAAATAGCGGACAACCTCTGTGGCGCGCGCCGATGATAATTCCCAATTAGATGGGTATTTGCCCGTCACAATCGGGATATTATCAGTATGTCCCTCAATCCTGATATGGTTGGGAAGACCATTAATTTCCGAGGCAACAATATCAAGCGTTGATATCGCTTGATCCTCCAAAATCGCCGATCCCGATTTAAATAGTGCCGATTCCATAACATGAATCACAAGACCGCGTTCCGTTATTTCGGTCGTAACCTTGCCCTCATTCTCCGATTTATTTTCAAATTTTAAAAGCTTCTCGAATTTCTCATTAATATTGCGGCCGACCGACATTAACTGCCCAATATTTAATACTCCTTTACCCGGAGCAGTACCGACATCATCGCCCAATTCGGCAATCGCTTCGCCACCCTTTAAAACACCGGAAAGCGCTTTTGACATTTTCCCAAATTTTTTAGCATCAACCTGCGACATTGAGTACATAACAATAAAAAAGGCCAAAAGAAGGGTTATCAGATCGGCATAAGTCAGGAGCCAGCGTTCAAGATTTTCATGATCTTCGCTCGATTTTCTGGGACGCATATTATTCATATTAGCCACGCAAAGCTGGCGGAATAAACGACATTAATTTAGTTTTGACAACTCGCGGATTATCGCCCGATTGAATAGCCAGAGCACCTTCCATAATAAGGTCGAGAATGGCCAATTCCTCCTCGTGGCGCAATTTTAACTTATCGCTGATGGGAAGATAGCACAAATTAGCCAGAGC
>JBDRRI010000344.1:0-2448 GCA_043825815.1 Candidatus Zixiibacteriota bacterium | reverse complement strand
AGCCATATCGGTGATTGCTCAGGATATAACCGAGGTAATCATTGCCCGGAAACTTTTACAGGAAAGCGAAGAGCGTTATAAAACTCTGTATGAAAATGCGCCATTAGCCTATCAGTCTCTTGACCAAAATGGCAATATAATAGAGGTTAATGATACCTGGGTCAAGTCGCTTGGATTCGAAAAGGAAAAAGTTATCGGCCGTAATTTCTCCGAATTCATACATCCCGATTTTAAGAATCATTTTTATGAAAATTTCCCCAAATTCAAAAAAGTCGGAGAAATTCTCGGAATCGAATTCGAAATGATTCGTAAAGACGGATCCGAAATATTTGTCGTATTTGATGGCAAAACTGCTATGAATCCGGATGGCACCTTTAAACAAACCCACTGCATATTTCGTGATATTACTCAACAGAAAAAAGCTGAATTAAAATTATTAGAATCGCAGGAATTGGTTAAAGCGTTATCAGATGCTTCTTTCGAAGCAATATTTTTATCCGAAAAAGGTTTTGGCTTTGGTCAAAACCAATCTGCCAAGCGAATGTTTGGTTATACTGATCAGGAAATAATTGGGTTACCGGGTACTCAAATTGTGATTCCTCAGGACAGGGAAATGGTTGCAAAACGAATGCAATCTGGAATTGAAGAAATTTATGAGGCCACTGGTTTGCATAAAGATGGGACCATTTTCCCAGTTGAAATCCAGGCTAGAATGATTAAATATCAGGGACGGCAGATTCGCGTCACCGCCTTAAGAGATATTTCCAAGCGTAAAGATATTGAACAATCTCATCGTGAAAGTGAGAAGCGTTTTCGACAGGCCGTTGAAAATATAGAGGATGTTTTCTGGGTTGGCTCATCTGATTGGAGAATTATCTATTATATCAGTCCCGCCTATGAAAAAATATGGGGGAATAGTTGTCAAAGCCTATATGAAAATCCAAAATCATGGATTGATTCAATTATGCCCGAAGATAGAGTGAATATTATTGAATTTTTAAGAAATACCGCAACTTCGAATCCGAATAGTATCGTCTTCCCCGAGTATCGGATAAAAAGGCCGGATGGATCAATAGTATGGATTTTGGAGAGAGCCTTTCCAATTATAGATGACGATGGAAGTACAAATAGATATGCAGGTATAGCCGAAGATATTACGGAGAGAAAATTGGCAGAATCGGAGCTTCTGATCAGTGAACAGCGATTCCAGGACATTTCTGCCAATATGCCGGGAATAATATATCAGTTCCTTCTAAATACCGATGGCAGTTTTACAATTCCATATATGGCCGAATCAGTTATAAATATGTCGGGGATCACGGCTTCAGAATTCATGAAAAATGCGGCAATAATATATGAAATAATTCATCCCGATGATATTGATAACTTTAATTTTGCCATAAAAAAATCGGCAGAATCAATTTCTGTATGGGAATTAGAATTCAGGGTCATATTTAATCAGAATGAAATCAGATGGATAAGAGGCAAATCAAACCCGCGAAAACTTGAGGATGGCAGCATTCTTTGGAATGGAGTTCTTATTGATATCACCAGCCAAAAACGAGCAGATGAATTACTCAAGGAAAGCGAACGTAAAATATCTACGCTCATTGGCAATCTTCCGGGGATGACATATAAATGCAAAATTGAAAAAGAATGGCCGATGGATTATATCAGCGAAGGCTGTCTGGAATTAACCGGTTATTCGGCAACACAATTTTTAAAGAATGATGTTATCTTTAACTCTATTATTTATGGAGACGATCAGGAAAGAGTATGGGAGGATGTCAATAAGGCCATACGACAAAAAAGACGATTCGAACTGGAATATAGAATAATTGATAAATATGGTAAGATAAAATGGGTTAAAGATATTGGCTCATTTGTAGACGATGAAAAAATGGGACCGACACTTGAGGGATTTATTTATGATATTACGGAACAGAAAATAGCCCATGATGAAATTCGAAATAATGAAGAAAAGGTTCGCCTGCTGACTAATGCCCTTCCGTCTTTAATTTGCTATTTAGATAAAAACCTTTACTACCGATTCAATAATTCCGCCTATGAAAACTGGTTTGGTTATAGCAGCGAAGATATTAATAATAAAAAAGTCGAAGAAGTTCTTGGGACTGCCGCCTTTAAGACTATTAAGACATATTTGGATAAGGCATTATCAGGCGAATTGGTTAATTTTGAAACCGAAATTCCTTATAAAGACGGCGAGTGTCGATGGGTTCATGGCAATTATATTCCGCATTTTAATAATAGTGGAGATGTGGTCGGCATTTATGTGCTGGTTGACGATATTAATGAAAGGAAGCAGCGCGAAGAAGAAATCCGAAAGTTTAAAACTATCTCCGACAATGCCAACTACGGGAATATGATTTTTGGTTTAAACGGCGAGATTATTTATCTAAATAAGTCTTATGCCGAAATGCATGGACT
>JBDRRI010000343.1:0-3178 GCA_043825815.1 Candidatus Zixiibacteriota bacterium | reverse complement strand
CAACAATGACAAACCCCGGTTAAAAAACTCCGATTGATACTCGGGATATATAAGCGCCGCTTTTTTTAGATAATCAACACATTTGGTGGTCATATCCGATGACAATTCATAATCCTCGCGATTAATACCATTAAGCATATTGGCCAGAGCAAGATTCAAATAGGCATCGGCATAATAAACGTTGGAGGAAATTGCCTTTTCAAACTCAACGACCGCCCGCTTGCACGATTGCGCCCCGAGAAATGCCTCGCCGAGAATATTGCGATAATCGGCGTACTCCGATTTTAATGAAACCGCCTTATCAGCTGCATCTATGGCGTCTTCATAATGATTCAGGGCAATATTGGTTTTGGCCAAAAAGAGGTAGGCTTCATGGTAATTTTCATCGAGTTTAATCGCTGTTCGAAATAACTGCTGAGCCTCAAAATAAAGCTTTTTATAATAAAGCGAAGTCCCCAGATGATACATCATTTTTGGCTGTCCGGTTTGAATGATTTCTTTATAACTTTTAAAAAGATACTCCATTTCAGACTTTTTTTCCTGATGGGTACTTTTTAATAAATTATTAATCTCGTTGGTTCCGGCATCCTCGGCGTGCGGGATAACATTGGTATCGAGCAATTCTCCGTTTTCGAAAATTGATGTTTTAATCTGGCCGGTTCCGACCTCGTTTACGGTCTGGATTAAAAACTCTTTGCCATTTTCAACAATTTTACTACTCAAATGTAAAGGTTCCATAAATTACCTCGCAAACTTATCAGCCTTTGGTTATCTCGATGTATCGTCTTGCGTTAATTGATCATACAATAAAAAGGCTGTCGTTGCCGCTCCCAACAGGGCGGCAATTTCGGTTATCGAATTTATACCGAGAAATCCGGCTCTCCGGGCCGGGACAAAAATATTGTCCTCCGGATGAACCGTATATCTTCCCGGAGTCCCTGACTCCATATATTTCTTTAAATTTAAGGTTACGACCTGAGAATTATTTGAACCGTCCCGGGAGATTATTTTTACCTTTTTCAAATTGGCGGTTTCAGAGGCTCCACCGGCCATGGCAATCGCGGAAAGAATATCCATATTATCCTCAAGCGTTTGCGAACCGGGCGATGTCACCGCGCCGGTGACATAGAAAATATTGCGGGCATCGGAAGGAATCGAAACTGAACGGGCCGGAAGTCCGCCCGGCATGCGGGAAACTTCAATAACATCCTCTCTTTGAATAGTCGGTAATGATCCAATTGTTCCGGTTGCGGCCGCCTTGGCAACATCGACTATTTCAACCTGATTGCCGCCACCGTCATTTTTGCGAATAATCAGAACCCGGCTAAGATCGCCGAATTCAGTTATTCCTCCCGCCTCATTAATAATCGTCCATAAATCCGGTATTTTTTCAAAAGTGTATTTGCCCGGAGTAAGTACCTGCCCGGAAACGAATACTTTTTGATAGCCATAATCTGTTACTCTGACCACTGCCTGCGAAATAGACTTATTAAATCGGGAAATTTTCCGAACAATCTCTTTTTCCAAATCCGAAGTTGTCTGTCCGGCAGCGACTATTTCACCGACAATATCCAGCGAGATAGTGCCATCCTGCCGCACGCGAACGTTGGCATTAAGGCGATTTGTCTCATCCTGCCAGAATCTTATTTCCAGGAGATCATCGGGGCCGACTCGATAAGTATCATCAGCAATGGCCGGAACAAAAGAGATGGCCATTGTTGCCAGAGATACAAATATTCCAAAAAATAACTTCCTGTTCATATCCGGATAAACTCCATAATTATTACTTTGTATACGCACATGTTATACAAAAGTCGGTTTATTTCTTAATTCGGCTTTCCTCGCCATAAGTTAAGCATTTACAGTATGATATATGTCATGAAAAATCAGGAATCAAGTCAAAAATTTATTTATTCAGCGGGTTTTGTTTCGGGATTGAATATCCGAAAGCAATTACGGCCCTCTCCTTTGGCTTTTAATAGAGCCATATCAGCCGAATTAATTAGTCCGTCCACCGAATTGGCATCATCCGGATAAACTGCCCCGCCAATTGAGACCGTGAATCGAATTTTTTTATTAGCCCAGTCAAACCCATTGTTGCCATTGGAAATTTTCGAAATTATGCGATCCATAAATATAAGCGCCATCTCCCGATTGGTGTCCGGCATAAGCAGACAAAATTCATCGCCGCCGTATCGGGAGACTATATCGTTAACCCGAACCGAATCGGTTAAAATGGCGCCAAACTCTTTTATTAAGGCGTCCCCAGCCAAATGGCCATGGTTGTCATTAACCATTTTCAAATCATCAATATCAATAATTAAAAGAGCCAGCCGGCGCTGATATCTTTTGGCTCGCTCCATTTCTTCCTTTATCCGTTTTTTGAAATACCGAAAATTATACATTCCCGTCAATCCGTCGGTATAAGAAAGCGCTTCGGCCTTCTCAAAGCGATTGATATTTTCCACCAGCGGAAGAGCCTCGGCTGCGAATTTTTTTAGCTGTGCTGTAATCTCTTTATCGGGTTCGCTTGAATCAATATAGAGAACCGCCCGTTTGTTTTTAATCCATTTTACTGATGAAAGGCGAACCGATGCTGATTCGCCGTAATTAATTTTTTCCTTTAACTCTTTGTCAATATTAGTTGTATTATTTAATGTTACCGTATCATCTTTATCTATCTTGCTTAAGATTAAATCATAATTCTCCTGAAGGGCCTTATCCGTTTTCAAATCTAGATTCCAGCTTGCGGAAAACAAATCTTTCTCTTTAGAATCGTTTCGAAGATAAAAGCCGAGCTTATCCAATTTACAGTCATTTTTCAAAATTTGTAACATTTCCGGAATTAATTTGCGACAACTGCGGATTTCGAGAAGATGCGAATAGTCCAGTCGATTGGTTTTCTGCTCCACCGGAACCGGTTTATTTTTGGCGCGTTGATTAAGATAATCAATTTGCTTTTCATAGCGTCCGATTCTCTGATTCTGAACATTAATATGATAAGCGCTTGATAGATTAAAAGCGAGAGTCACCGCCAGCAAATTTAAAAGATCGTCATTTTCTTCAATATTGGTTGCAATAAAATATATGCCATAAAGATTCCCGCGATTAAATACTGGAAAGAAATGACCAAACCCAAAATTTTCAATTATGCGGGCAAAGGCTTCGGAAAATATTA
>JBDRRI010000342.1:0-2366 GCA_043825815.1 Candidatus Zixiibacteriota bacterium | reverse complement strand
TTAGAATGCTACAATTTAGACGCCTAATTTTCAATTTACAATTATCAATTTTCAATGAATCAAATAAGAACAAATGTAAAATAGAAATTGAAGATTGATAATTGTTAATTGAAAATTGATTGAAAATTAAAAATTGAAAATTGTAAATATATGAAAAACGAACAACCAACCTCCCAAATCCTAATTCCCACAGTTATCGAAAAATCAAATTTCGGAGAAAGAGCATACGACATTTATTCCCGTCTTTTGATAGATCGGATAATTTTTATCGGATCGACAATTGATGACCATGTGGCAAATATTGTCATCGCCCAATTGCTTTTCCTGGAAAACCAAAATCCGGAAAAGGATATTAAAATATATATAAATTCTCCGGGCGGTTCGGTGACAGCCGGCATGGCCATCTATGATACCATGCAATATATCAAATCGGATGTCTCAACTATCTGCATCGGCATGGCCGCATCCATGGCTGCCGTATTGTTGGCCGCCGGCGCCAAAGGAAAACGCTTGGCATTGCCCAATTCGGAAGTGATGATTCACCAGGTAATGGGTGGTATGGAAGGCCAGGCCTCTGATATTAAAATCCATGCCGAAAGGATCTTGCGAATGAAAGAAAGGCTAAATAAAATTCTCATCAAACATACCGGACAAGATCTCAAGACCATTGAAAAAGACACGGATCGCGACAACTTCATGACTGCGGATGAAGCTAAAAAATATGGATTGATTGACAAGGTTATTGAGAAATAAATTAGCCCACCGATGACCCTCTCTTGAATGAGAGGGTTTTTATTTTGCTAGCTCAGTTGCTCGCTTGCAGTTGTCATCCTGAACTTGTTTCAGAATCTCAGCCGGCCGTTTTACCACGATTTGGACAGAGATCTTGAAACAAGTTCAGGATGACAGGCAATACAAGCCAACCCCCCTCTATTTTAGCCAAAAAACCACACTTTTGTGGATAAAATTCAATATCATGCTTGACAAAATCATACTTTTATGATATACTATTTTGTTGCTTAAATAACAGTAAATAGCGCGCGCCTCAGATTGCGCGGCACATTCCTAAACATTACAAAGGATAAACAACTACTGCTAATGAAAGATGTTGGATGCGGATACAATGCATACTAATAATCTAATATGCAACAATCCGTGTCCAACAAGCATGGGGGCGTGTTGATGGATAGAACAGGCTACGGCTCGTCTTCTCCATTGATACGCCTTCTCGGATGCGGAATGAGGGGGAATCTTTTCCCCCACTCACAAACAAAACCCCCCGACCTAGTCGGGGGGTTTTTCTTTTGGCAATTTTTTCCTAAGGGGTTGTCGTGGCCTCACCGAGCGGAAGTACTTTGCCATCTTCCGTAATCTGCACCTTATCGCACACTTCTTTATCTCGGCATCCAGCTGGAATCGCATCCACCTTGATCATGCAAATTTGAGGCAAAGGTCGATAATAGCTATCAAATACCCTGTCGATCAACTCGCCCGTCGGCGCCACTCTGTGATATATGAAACTCGCCACGGCGCCCCGATATGCCGGTTGGCAATTTTTATTGGCATAAGGCAATTTGGTGGTGAGCACAGTTTCGGGTTCGCCCGAATTAATCCATCGGCTGACTTTCGGAGGATCATACCAGCCTTTGCGGCCATCGGGCTTTCCCCATAGCGTAAAAATTAATTTCTGTTGTACATAATCGATTTCCGTTTGTAGCAATAAATGGCTTCCGGTATCATTAAGAAATTTTAAATCAATGCTTGGCTCATACAGAGCGGCATCGGTTCCGGGATTATGATTGGTCGGATCGGCATAATAACTTACAACCAATGAATGATTGGAACGTTGGACAATGTCCATGCCTGAATTCATGGCCATACGGAATAATGTCGTGCCGATTTGACACATTCCTCCGCCCACCTCATCCTTGATTTCTCTTCCTTTGATCACGGCTTCCGGTAAAAATCCATTTTCAATTGTGAACGGTCCGGCATATTTAATTGCGGAAAAAACTTCGCCGGGTTCTATTATTGTGCCATTCAAGCGTTTCACCGCATTGGCGATATTTTTAATGCGCGTGCTGTGGCTATCATAGAAAGTGGAAAAACCGGATCCGATTATTTCAGCTATACCCAAATTGTTGGAATCCGCGTTTTTAGTCGTTGGCTCCACCGAGTCCATGGTGAGACTGACGGTTTTTATAGCTGTGGCAGGATGATAATTTCTTTCTTTGAACGCAGTATTGATGTCGGTATAACTTTTATCAAAATTTAATTTGGTGCCTGATTTGCTGGCTTGAAATTCCGCCACTTTTCCTTCGGGCGAAATTGAAAATTTAGCGTCTTGCGGAGGCAATTCAATTTCA
>JBDRRI010000341.1:0-3553 GCA_043825815.1 Candidatus Zixiibacteriota bacterium | reverse complement strand
GCGGTAAATTACAACCTTTTTTCGCGTTCTGATTTGAGCCTAATATTAAATTGCCGGGATCGGGGCGAAACGCTATCATCTTTACCGTCGAAGCCGGAATTGCCTACCGAATCCGAGTTATATCTTTTATTTGATCAGCTAAATCATAAATATTTCGGCGGATCGCTTCCCCGGATAAATATTAAGTATTCGGGACGAATGCTTATTGCCGGGTCGTATACTCCTCAAAAGAGAATAATAAAAATCGGCAAGAAATATCATTCCATTTTTCCTGAAGAAATCGAAGATACTCTGAAGCACGAAATGATACATATTCTTTATCCGAGCCATGATGCCAAATTCAAGGCTGTGGCGGCCGGGATTGGAGCCTCGCTACGGGCAAATTACCACCCGGATTTACGGGCACCGTTTAAATATCTTTATATTTGTCCCTCATGCAACAAGGAATATCCGCGGAGAAAGAGACTAAGGATGGCATCTTGCGGAGTTTGTTCCAAAGGCAGTCGCTTTGATCCAAAATATAAGTTGGTATTAAAAAAATCGACTTAATAAATAAATCTTAATTAGAATCGAATAATTTCCGTGGTCGTATCCTCGGGTATCTTATATTTTTCGTTGTCGGTATCCGGTGAAATGTACAAGCCCTGCGAGGGATGAATAGGGCAGGTTTCGATTGGAACATCCTCGGAACGGAAGACTTCCCGAGCGATATTGACGCATCGATCTGTGGCTAATTTTCCTGATTCGAGACAAACATTGGCAAAAACAATCCCATCGGGGATTGTAAAATCCATAATCGGAAGCGTATCATGAGCCGCAATCATAATTTCGGTCCATATCGGAAGCGCGTTTCTTCCACCGGTTTGATTCCGCCCCAACGATTTTTTCTCATCGAATCCGATCCAGACCCCGGTCGTGATTTGCGGAGTATAACCGATAAACCAGTTGTCACAGAAATTATCCGATGTGCCGGTTTTGCCTCCGGCCGGCCGAGTAAATCCACGCCAGCGCATTCCATGGCCGGTGCCTTGTGGCTCATCAGCTACCGATTGCATCATATTGACCATAATATAGGCAGTCCGTTCCGAGAGGACCTCTTTTTTGGCTATATTAGTATTGTCTTCGATAACATTACCGTACCGATCGATAATTTTTGTAATAAATCGGTAAGGAACCTTAATGCCGCCATTGGGAAAGACAGTATAGGCCGACACCATTTCAATCAATCTGACAACTTCGGTCCCGATGGCCAACGATGCGACCGGTTTCAAATCATTTGTAATCCCCATTTTATGAGCATAAAAAATTGCCTGTTCGGGGTGAATTTTTAGCAACAGCTTAATAGCTATCAGATTTCGAGAGAGATACAAACCCCGTCTTAAGGTCATCTCGCCCTGAAAGGTATTGTCAAAATTATGTGGCCGCCAATCTTTGGTGCCCGGGATTTCAAGTTTTATGGAATTATCATAAAAGATGTCAATTGGCTGGTAGCCATTATCGATGGCGGCGGTGTAAACAAACGGCTTAAAAGATGAACCCGGTTGAAGCAACGATTGGGTGGCTCGATTAAACTTGGTTTGTTCAAAAGAATAGCCGCCCACCAGCGCCATGACATCGCCATTTTCATTATTTATTGTCGCGCAGGCGCCTTGTACTTTGGCATAGACTCTTATAGAATCGCCCATACTATCGACCGTATCGGGGAGATAATAAGTGTAGGTCGGATTGGTCAGGCTATAGCTTCTTTCGATACGGGCCTGAATGGAGTCGAGTTTTTCTTTTATGGACTTTTCGGCAACCTGTTGGACTTTCCAATCGAGAGTAGTATAAACTTTCAAACCGTCCGAATAAAGCGCCTTTTCGCCGTATTGACTCAATAAATATTGGCGGACAACCTCGGTAAAGTAGGGTGCCTTGCCAGTTTCTTCCACCGGCGGATTGAGCTCGAGAGGAAGAGCCTTAAGGGAATCATAGGTTTCCCGTGTTATTTGGCCGAAATCATAAAAGGAGTATAAAGCATTATTGCGAAAATCAACGGCGAACGCGCTATCTTCGAATATTTTATTGGAGTACCGACTGGGGCCTTTTAATAGACTTACCAGCAGGGCACATTCGTTTATGGACAAATCACCCACGTTTTTATCAAAATAAGTTCGAGAGGCCGCGGCTATGCCATAAGCACCCTTTCCAAAATAGTAATGATTCAGATACATCTGAATTATTTCCTGCTTGGAATAGGTTCTTTCGAGTTTAATAGCGGTCATGGCTTCTTTGATTTTTCGGGCCAGAGTTTGCTCCCGGCTCAGAAAAAGCATTCGAGCCAATTGTTGCGTAATGGTAGAGGCTCCCTGTGCAATCCGCCAGTTGACGATATCGACAAAGAAGGCTTTGACAATTCTGACGGGGTTGACGCCCCAGTGGTCGTAAAATTTCCGATCCTCTACGGCAATCAGCATATTTATTAAATGGGGCGGCATTTCATTGAAAGGCGTCAGAAGCCGATTTTCATTAAAATATTCCTGCAAAAGGGTACCGTCGGCTGAATATATTTTCGTTTTAAGGGCCGCTTCGATATTGTGAAGTTTTTCGAAAGAGGGGAGATCTCTCTGATAAATTGTATAGGTTCGGATACTGACTATTATGATCAGAAGTGAAATTAAAATGGCGATAATCAATAGTCCTTTTTTACTATACCATTTTGCCTTCTCTGATTTCCTTATCTTATTATTCATAGGCGTTATAAATACCCTTTTTATCTATCAAGTCAACAAAAAATGAGTTTTTATCTCCAAATCATGCATCCCCAATATATGTTATACAAAGCCGGCAAATAGCAGACTCATAAAATATTAATCCTTGCCTTTTGTAAATGAATTCCCTTAATTCATAAAATGAAACAGCAGAATATCTTAACCAATTTTGGCAACAGCCGATAAAGAATAATAAAAAAGAAAGATATGAAAAGCGAATTAGACCATCAGTACGAAATAATCACTCGGGGCGCCGTTGATATTCTTCCGGAAGAGGAATTCAAGACACGGCTTAAAGAATCAATTGATAACAATAAGCCTTTACGAGTTAAACAGGGATTCGATCCCACGGCTCCCGATATACATTTGGGGCACACGGTGGGGGTCAGGAAATTAAAGCAATTCCAGGATTTGGGACATCAAATAGTCTTGATTGTCGGCGATTATACGGCTTTGGTCGGCGACCCGACGGGGCGTTCGATTACCCGGCCGAAGTTGTCGCATGAAGAGATAATGAAAAACGCCCAGACTTATCAGGATCAGTTTTTCAAAATACTGGACCGTGAAAAAACCGAGGTGCATTATAATGGCGATTGGTTTGCCAAGATGAGTTTTAAAGAGATAATGGAACTGACCTCGAAATTTACGGTCGCCCGCATGCTTGAGCGCGATGATTTTGATAAACGTTTTAAATCAAATACACCAATTTCGATTCATGAGCTATTATATCCATTAATGCAGGCGTATGATTCAGTGGCGATCAAGGCTGATATCGAAATCGGAGGAACCGACCAGAAATTCAA
>JBDRRI010000340.1:0-16556 GCA_043825815.1 Candidatus Zixiibacteriota bacterium | reverse complement strand
GATATTAAAAAATCCATTCCCCCTTCTTCATTTTCAATTGTAAACGACCATGAATATGGTTTGAGGGAAATACCATCTGTTGATTCAATAGCATCGGTAAGTGTTACAGTCACAACTTCACCCGGCGCAAAATCCACGGCGGGGTCGAATGTGGCGGTTTTGGATGGCTCATCATACGAGATTATTCCGGTATGCAGTCCGGTTTGGGAAGCGTGGACGATAAAAGTGGAATTATTTATAGTTGAGGGATTCATAGAACTATCAAATATTGCATCAATTTGGGTATAGATGGGAATATTAGAAAAATTAACTAATGGCATAGTATTAATAACGGTGGTAGTAAATAGTGGTTGGCATTCATTTTGATCGGAGCTATAGCCTACTGACCAGAGTTCTAAATTTCCTGTTATGCCATAGGCCGTCACTAAATCTAAGAATTCTTCAGTATAGTAATTATAACTTTTACACTCTATGGCTGTTTCGTCATCAATCACTACTTCTATAATACCACTTCCCAAATACGTTGATATATATATTCCAGCGAAATACGGTCCATTTACGCAAGCAGGTTCCAAGAATGGCAAGCCCAATATATAGCCACCGCTGGATGGTAAGTTTACTTCGTATACGGGACCAGCAAAAAATATCTCACCAGGTTTTAAACAATTAGGATCAGAATAATCCGCTTCATATATAAGTGGTTGCACCTCAATTGTTATATTATCTACACGACCATATAAGTACCATTCAATCTCTGTTACATTAAACGGGAAAATATCATAACATCCAGACAAATACATATCTTGATAAACTGCATAATACTCACTTCCTGTAAAAAAATTATTCCAACTATATGCACCGCCGCCTTGCCATTCACCTACGCAATAAGATTTTGTCGTTACATTATTCTTAATATCTCCGTGGGCATTGATGAATCTTACCGAACTTCTTATACCATTTATGGTTACAGTATCATTAGATGTTTCATAACTTTGATTTTTAATCAGATAATTGTCTTTATCATTCTTTGTCTCAAGCACTAGCATTGGTTTCATTATTAGGAATGAAATCGCGAATATTAATATTCCTTTATACATCTTCACCTCACACATTTATTCTTATCAATTGAACTTTTTCGCTATTTATTCATTTGCCCACACGTTGAAAGTTTAAGATTGGTAACCAGTTGAGCCGATTTATTTTCTATTAAATCAATATAATCCGCCCCCGCCTTTTGTCAAATACTAAATGTTTAACTTGGCAATATTGACCTTTTTGGTCAATTGTCCTTTCCGTTCCTTCTTTTCAATCCATCTATAAATGGCACTGGTGATTTTTGGCTTTCTATTGGTGCCCTGAATCGTACACCTCAATTACATTTTCCATACCATTTCAATATTAATTACTGGCCCCATATATATATAAGAGGTTATAAATATATTTTAACGGAATTACAATTTTGCTCCAAAAAGACTACAACGAAAAACTAAAATATGAGGAAACAATACCAATATGCTGTAAACGTATGAGGGTGTTTTGATTACACCGGATTTTTATGGGGTCGATGCGAAAATGTTGAAAAAAACGGTAGGATTGTTGTGGATTTAACTGAAATGTCGAAACTGCAAGAGATTTCGACCGCGCTGTGGGATTGTCGGGTTTTTCGTTTCGCTCTGCTCCACTCAGAACCCGACCTACTTCTCTATCCGTCGATCCTGGTCAGGATGCTGTTGTAGGTGCGGTCCTCTTCAAATTTGAATGAGATGGCTTCGTTGTCGATTGTAACCGTACCTTCGCGGAGAAGATGCGAGGTTTCCTCTTCCTTGATAACGATTCCCTCTTTGTACGCGAAGTACACCACGCCCTCGACTGTCACATGATCGGAGCCTTTGGTAACCGCCTTATCATCGGTGCCGTCGGGGGGGAGAGGCAGAATCATGGTCCCTTTGTATTCGATAACGGCGCAATCGTACCCGGCTTCGCGAACAAATGCTTTGACTTTGTACGTCGTGCTGGCATCGGTATTGCCGCCATTGAGCAGAACTTTGGTGCTGTTTTTCCAGGTAAACTCGACCTTAACCGGTTCATCGGGATAGGCGGGCGAGGTTTGTTCGAACAGCTCCTTATAGTACTGCATGGTTGCATTGGAGGTGTCGAAATCGTCGAAAACGCCGGTAATCTCGCCATTGGTGAACATTATATATTCGGTTTCCCAGTTGCTCGGGTTTTGTCCGTCGAGTTTGGAAATGTATTCAAACCGCAAACGAGCGCAGAGCGAATCAATCATTTCGACCACTTCCTGAGTGTAGACGACATTGAAGGAGCTGTCGCCGGTGTAAACCAGCTGGCCGTTTTCGTAGGCTTTATATGAATTCTGGCTCTGGTATTTGTAATGATAGATTTTATCCGGGTTGAATTTATAGGCGAGATGAATTTCCCTGTTTTCAATCCCGCACCCGGTTAAAATAATCATTACGATTATCAGACAACCGATTATTGTTATTAGAGGTTTTTGCATCCTTTTCTACCTTTTATTTATGCTTGAGGCGGCTTATCATTAAATTTCTTCCCAGCGAACCAGGGGGCGACATCAGGATTGTTCCCAGAATCTCCGGTCGTTTGGTCGAATTTATCATAATTTTGGCATCGTATTCAATTTTGGTTTGATCGATAGAGGCGATCTCAATTGATTCCGAAGGCGTCATATTATGTTTAAACAAATTATCGTTAAGCGACAGGGCGAAGATCAGGAAAGCGGCCGCCACCGGGATAAGATAATTGAGAAAACTGATTTTGGCGCGACCGGTTTTGTTATTTTCGAAGGAGGGTTGAATTATGTTATCGTCATCAAAGGTTCGGGCCATTATTCTCGATTCGAGGCCGCTCCAGTATTTCTCGCCCGGATCCGGTTCCTTGTCCGAGCGCATGATTTCCAGCCAGCGCCGTTCCCCGTCGACCATTCTCTGACAATCCGGACACTGGCCGAGATGTTCCTCGAAACGAACCTTATCATCGGGAGACAGCACCCCCGCGAGGTAATCGTCGACATATATTTGTGTTTCGGAGCAGTTCATATCGAATCCTTACATTCTCTTTTCCAGCCATTTCCTCAGTTTCACCCGGGCGATATGCAGATTGGATCTGACGGTTGCCTGAGGGCATCCGAGCGTGTCGGCTATTTCGGTTTTACTGTATCCTTCAATATCATGCAGGACAATTGCCAGTTTTTGTTTGGGAGGCAGGGTTGCGATTCCTTCTTTGATGATTCCGAGAATTTCCGCGTCCTCCAGAAAGCTGTCGGGGCTGACTATTTTTTGGGCCAGTTCCAGTTGAACATCGGGCAGATAATCCAAATCGTCAACCGCGATAAATTTTTTCTGACGTCTTCTGATCAGGTCTATTGAGTAGTTGGTTGCTATCCTCAATATAAAGCTGGAAATATAATTGACCGATCTCAGTTCGCTTCGCCGTTCATAAATCCTTACAAATGTCTCCTGCGTAACCTCGTCGGCATCGAGATGATTTCCCAGCATTCGATAGGCGACAGAATATACTTTTTTTTCAAACCTCCTTACAAGTTCGGCAAATGCCTCCCTATCACCCGTTGAAATTCTTGTTATTAAGTCTTTCAAATCCCTTTTTTTCCCCGGCATCTGCCCGGCATATAAAATGACGAGCGGAGTTATTTCTTTGTTTAAAATTAAAGTTTGACTACCGCATTTTTTAAGATTATGATTAGAGCTTATAAAGTCAACAACTTTAAGAAAGCGGATTAAGGGTTCGATAAAATTTTTAAATGGCAACAGAATTTAAATACAAACGTAAATCTATGATTATTACCGGGTTGGGGACTTTCATGGCCACCCTGGACTCATCGATTATTAATGTTTCGCTGCCGACAATTGCCAAAGACCTTAAGGCATCGATACCGCTGGTCGGCTGGGTAGTCCTGTCATATTCGCTGGTTATTTTTTCACTTTTGATGATTTTCGGGGCTTTATCCGAGAAAAAAGGACTGCAGTTTAATTATCGTTACGGTTTTTCTTTATTTTTTGTTGGCTCGGCTCTGTCCGGTTTTGCATTGAATATAACGTTTTTGATTATCGCGCGGATTATTCAGGGAGTCGGAGCGGCCATGCTTATATCGGTCGGCCCGGCTCTGGTGACTCGTTCCTTCCCGGAATCGGAGCGAGGGCGAGGTTTGAGTATTATCGCCATGGTTGTTTCGGTCGGCCTGATGCTCGGTCCGCCGCTGGGCGGTTTTATTATAGCCTTGTCGGGATGGCGAATGATTTTTCTGGTTAATTTGCCGGTAAGTCTGGTTGGTCTGTTTTTGGCTCATCGGTTCATCAAAGATTTCCCGATATTAAATCCAGAAAAGAAGATCAGTGTTCCGGGTTCAGCGGCTCTTTCCATTTCACTTCTAATTATAATGATATCCACTCTATTATATAGCCGCAGTCAAATCGGAATCTGGCCGGCCCTTATTTTAATGATTCCCGCCGGACTTTTGGTATGGGTGTTCATCTATTATGAAAATAATCCGGCGACATCGATTATAGGAAAGGATTTTTTTAAAAATCGGATTTTTGTCTTTTCCGGTTTGGCCATGTTGTGCGTGTTTATCGGCATTATTTCGGTGACAGTTCTAATGCCGTTTTTTCTCGAAGAGATAAAAAAATTCAAACCGGAGCAGGTCGGTGTATTATTGATGACAATACCTCTCACCTCCTTTTTCCTGGCCCGGTTGGCCGGGTATCTTTCCGACAGGTTCCCGGCTCGTTTTATTGCGACAATTGGAGTATTTTTTATTTTGGGAGGCATTGTCCGGATGCAATATCTTGATGTCGATTCATCCAGATTTGAAATTGTCATATCGCTGATTTTTATTGGGATTGGGATGGCCCTTTTCAACACTCCAAACACTTCGACCATTATGGGCTCGGTGCCCAAATCCAAGCTGGGAATTGCCTCCGGGATGCTTGCGACAATCAGGACTTTGGGGATCAGCATGGGGGTAGGCATTACTTTAGCGATATTTAGTTTTTTCAGAAATAATAATCAGTTCGCGGCCAGCGATTCGGTCAAATCATTCATGTATGGTTATAATTCAGTGTATAAATTGGTTCTAATTCCGATAATTTTGGCCGCCATATTTTCGATTTTACGCGGGAATGATCAAAAAAGAGTCAATAAACAAATTATTGAATAGTTGACAATCTGTTTATTCTTGCTATTTTACCAGACTGATTTATTTAATTTGAGGTAACGTATGCTTTCAATGACCGGATATGGCAAGGCCGATATTAAGAAAAGAAAATTGGCCGTTGCAATTGAGCTGTTTTCAGTAAACAGCAGATTTTTAGAATTCAGTTTCAGAATGCCCAAACAGTTGGCTTTTTTAGAGCCAAGACTTAAAAAGCTTATCGCCTCCAAAATCGACCGCGGGAAAATCTCAGTAAATTTGAATTATTCTGATTATGGGACGGGAATCGATAAATTGGCCATTAATGAAAACCTGGTCGGTGAAATTCATAAGCAATTATCATCGCTTAAGAAAAAATTCAAATTGGCCGGTGAAATCGAACTGGGACATATTTTAGGGTTCCAGGAAATATTTAAGGTTGACAAGAGCGAGGATATCGAGGAAATCGTTTGGCCGGTTGTGGAAACAGCGGCGAACCAGGCGATTAAGGAATTGATAAATATGCGCCAGATTGAGGGAGCCAATCTTAAGAAAGATCTGCAGATGCGTCTTGATTCCCTGACCAAGCTTATTGCCAAGATAGAAAAGTTCGCTCCTCAGAACGTTCAATTATATCGCGAAAGACTGACCAAACGGATTGAAGAGTTGAGTATTAACGGAGGAGCCATTAACGGCGCGCGGCTGGAAGAGGAGGTCACCTTTCAGGCTGAACGCTCCGATATTACTGAAGAATGCGTCCGGTTCCGAAGTCATCTTGAGCAACTTAAAACGGCCCTCAGCGAAAAAGACTCGATCGGCAAGCGGTTGAATTTTATTTTACAGGAATTGAATCGGGAAGCCAACACTATTGGATCCAAAGGCGCGGGGACATCGATAACAAAAGTAGTTCTTGATTTAAAAGAAGAAATCGAAAAGATGCGGGAGCAAATCCAAAATATCGAATAAGTTTTTAGCCGTTAAGATATTGAGTCCTAATATGAAAGATAAAAAAGCAAAAGGCAAAATAATTATTGTTTCTTCGCCGTCCGGCGGCGGGAAAAGCTCCATTTGCCGAAAATTACTCAAAAAATATAAAGACTGGTCTTTTTCGATTTCAGTTACAACCCGGAAGAAACGTCCGAATGAAAAGAATGGGCGTGAATACTGTTTTGTCGATCATGCAGAATTTTTAAAAATGCGCGATGAGGGCAAATTCGCGGAATGGTGTAAGGTTCACACTTATTTATATGGCACGCCGCGCGCACAACTTGAGAAAGTTTTATACGGCGGCGGAGTGATGCTTTTGGATGTCGATGTCAAAGGGGCCAAGAAACTTAAGAAGGCCTATCCGATGGCGGCGACGATATTTATATTGCCCCCCAGCAGGACCGATCTTCGTCAGCGATTAAAGAAGCGGGGCACCGAAGACGATAAGCAATTAAAGATTAGACAGAAGCGAGCGTTAAGCGAAATGAAGTTATTCGGTCAATTTGAGTATACAGTTATCAACAATGACCTTATTACTGCCGTAAACGAGGTGGATATGATAATAAATTCGCTTCACTGCCGGAAATCGAATTTAAATTTGGAACTAATTAACCGGATTGTCGGTTAGATAAGACACTCATTGGAGGAAGAATGGCAAGAACTAATTTTGAAGATGTGGACAAACTAACGCGCAACCGATATGAGGCGGTTCTCATAGCGGCTCAGAGAGCGCGCCATATTAATTCCCATCGTTTGGTGCTTTTGGAACGGATGGCTGAAGAGGCGGTTGAAATCGACGGACGCAAAGTAACTTCAATTGCAATGCAGGACCTTTCGGACGGAAAAGTCAAATTCGTCCGCCACGAGGATGAAGAGGAATAATTTTATTTTATGGCTAAAAATCTTTTAATTGTAGAATCGCCAACCAAGTCCAAGACCCTCAAAAGATTTTTGGGCCGCGGTTTTGACATAGAGGCAACAATCGGTCATATAATTGACCTCCCCAAATCAAAATTGGGTGTTGATCCGGATAATGGATTTGCTATTCAATATGAAAAAATCAAAGGCAAATCTAAAATCATAAAAAAGATAAAAGATGCCGCCAAAAAGGCGGATTGCGTTTATCTGGCTCCCGATCCTGATCGCGAGGGCGAGGCGATTGCCTGGCATGTCGCCACCGAACTTGCCAAAGTATCGAAAAAAATTGTCCGGGTGACTTTTAATGAAATCACCAAGAAAGCGGTCACCGAGGCTATTGAACATCCCCGCGAAATTAATACGATGCTGGTTAATGCCCAGCAGGCTCGCCGGGTTCTGGATCGCTTGGTTGGCTATCAGGTCTCTCCGTTTTTGTGGAAAACAATTACCTATGGTCTATCGGCCGGGCGCGTTCAATCAGTCGCTTTACGGATTATTTGTGAACGGGAAGTGGAGATTGAGGCCTTTATAATTGAAGAGTATTGGGAAATTGAAGCTCTTCTATCCGACAATAAGAAAAGACAAATTCTTTCCAAATTAATTAAAATCGGCGATGATAAACCGGAGATAAAATCCGAAAAAGAAGCGAATAAAATTGTTGCGGATCTGACCAAATCGAAATTTATGGTTGATTCGGTTAAGAAGGGCGAGAAAAAACGTTATGCGGCGCCGCCGTTTATTACCAGTACGCTTCAACAGGACGCGGCTCGAAGATATTATTATTCGCCGAAAAAGACAATGATGATTGCCCAGCAATTGTATGAGGGCGTGGAACTGGGCGATGAGGGGGCAACCGGTTTAATCACCTATATGAGAACCGATTCAACCCGGGTGGCCGAATCAGCTATCAGCGAGGTACGTGATTATATTAAAGATTCTTTCGGCAAAGAGTACCTTCCGTCCAGCCCCAATCAATTCAAAACAAAAAAAGGCGCGCAGGATGCCCACGAAGCGATTCGCCCGAGTTATCTGAAATATCCACCCGAGCAAATAAAGAATTTCCTAACCAAGGATCAGCTGAAATTGTACAGCCTGATCTGGAATCGCTTTGTCGCCTCACAAATGCCGCCGGCCATCTATGATACCACGGCGGTTGATATATGCGCCGGAAAATACCTGTTCCGGGCCTCGGCGCAGGCGCTTAAGTTTGACGGATTCCTTAAAGTTTATGAAGAGTCTAAAGATAACGGCAATGGCGAAAATGATATTCTCGATTCCCTGCCCGATATGAAAGAGGGTACGGAACTTAAGCTTGATGAACTAAAGCCGTCACAGCATTTCACCAAACCGCCGGCTCGATACTCACAAGCCTCACTGGTCAAGGCGATGGAGGCGGAGGGGATCGGTCGTCCGTCAACGTATGCCACAATTGTTTCGACCCTGCTTGATAGAAAGTACGTGGAAAATATCGAACGCCGTCTGCACCCGACCGAACTGGGCAAGACCGTTAGTACCATTTTGGTTGAATCATTCCCGAATATTTTCTCGGTCGCCTTTACAGCCGGAATGGAAGATGAACTGGATAAGGTCGAATCGGGCGAGATGGATTGGATCGCGGTTATGGAAGAATTCTACGGTCCGTTCAAAAAACAATTAGCCGGGCTGTCCTCCAAAGAGAAAGAGATTAAAGCCTCGCTGACCAAAGGTACCGGTGAAAAATGCGAAAAGTGCGGCAGTGAGATGGTTATCAAATGGGGACGAAACGGACAGTTTATGGCTTGCTCTGGCTATCCCAATTGTAAAAATACGCGCCCGATTGGAGGCGAAGCCGAAGAGGCTGTTGAAACTGATGAAAAATGCGAGAAATGCGGTTCGCCGATGGTGGTTAAGACAGGGCGGTTCGGGAAATTTCTAGCCTGCTCGGCTTACCCCGAATGCAAGACAACCAAGGCGATTTCGCTTGGTGTCAAATGTCCCAAGGACGGTTGTGGCGGGGATGTGGTTGAAAAACGCTCCAAGCGAGGCAAATCCTTTTATGGCTGTTCCAAATATCCCGAATGCGATTTTGTCTCATGGTACAAACCGGTCAATGAAACCTGCCCGGAATGCAAGAGCAGTTATATGTTCGATAAAATTTCGAAGGTTAAGGGACCGTATTTGGCTTGCCCGACCTGCAAGCATAAGGTCTATCTTGAAAAAGAACCGGCTTAGAGTCAATATAATAGATGAATTATAAAAGGCGCGTACTATAAGCGCCTTTTTTTATTGGCTCTTATCCGATTGACAATTTGGTGATCGTGCATATATTTGATATCCATGACTAATTCGGTAAACAATAAATTCCTATGGGGGACGGCGACTTCGGCGTTCCAGATCGAGGGTCAGATCGAAAACGATATGACCGAATGGGAACGACTTGGTCGTTTCAAGCAAAATGGGAAGAATCCATTAGTCGGTTTGGCTACCGATCATTGGAATCGATGGGAGGATGATTTCCGCCTGCTCAAGGAACTGGGGACGAATAGTTATCGTTTTTCGGTCGAATGGGCGCGGATCGAACCGGAACCGGGTGTTTTTAACCAATCGGCAATCGATCAGTACAGCCGGATGATCGACCGGTTGCTGGAGTACGATATTGTCCCGATGTTGACCCTGCTTCATTTTACCCAACCAAAATGGTTCCATAGTCGTAATCCGTGGCACAAAGAACGTTCGATCGAATGCTTTTTCCGTTTCTCTAAAAAAATATCAGAGGGATTGTTAGATAGAGTGCCGCTGGTCGTAACTTTGAACGAACCGTTGGTCTGGGTCCTCGCGGCATATGGTGCCAATAAGTTTCCTCCGGGGGAGAAAGATTTCCGGAAACTGATGGATGCATTCAAAAATATGCTGACCGGTCATCGCGAGGTGTACGATCTGGTTAAAGCTGATCACCGGTCGGCTCAAATCGGGATCGCCAATAATTTCGTTTCGTTCAAACGGGCTCCGCACGGGATCGCATTGGATCGGAAAGTCAAACGGTTGGTGCATCATTTCTACAACCAGATGATTCTGGAAGCGTTTCGGGATAACGAACTCAAAGTATCGTTCCCGCTAATGCTGTCATACGGCGCCAAAGTTCCACTCGATGACAAGATCGATTTTTGGGGGGTGAATTATTATTGCCGGAATCATGTCAAATTTAAATTCAATTTTCATCAGCCGTTCGAACTCTTTTCGGTGGCGCGATCATCGGGCGAGGGAATGTCCGATCTTGGCTGGGAGATTTATCCACGCGGTCTCAAGAAAGTCTGCAACTGGCTGAAAGCAACCGAGAAACCGATTTATATCACCGAAAACGGAATCGCCGCGGTTGATGATTCCATGCGGGTTAAGTTTCTGGAATCGCATCTGAGGGCGCTTGATGAGATCATCGCCGATGGTCTACCGGTTCGGGGTTATTTTCACTGGTCATTGATCGACAATTATGAGTGGCTGGAGGGGGTTAAAGCCCGGTTCGGGCTTTATCATGTTGATTTCGATAATGATTACAAACGTACGATTAAGCCGAGCGGCGAATATTACCGCAATCATATCAAAAGCCATGCGACCTATCCGGTTGCAAAATAAAGAGTTATTAACCAAATCTTAATCATTTATTAATACCATATTAATGCTTGATTCCGATACTTCTCACAAGTAAAAGAGGGGAAGGATTGGAATATGAACGAGATATTTGATTACTTTTTGATAACCGGGATTTCGATAGGAATCATCTACACGATTCTGGAGACGATCTTCCTGACAGTCGGGCGGAAATCGGCCGGTCGGAAATTGTCACAGATGACCGAGTTTCCTCCGGTCACCGTTTTGAAACCGCTCAAAGGAATCGACGGCCAACTGATCGACAATCTTCGGTCGTTTTTTGAAATCGATTATCCGGAATTTGAACTGATATTCGGGGTTAATGATGCCGATGATCCGGCGATTATGGAAGTCCGGAAACTTCAGAGAGAATATCCCGAAGTTGAGTCGCGTCTGATCGTCAATGAATTTCGAATCGGCGCCAATCCGAAGGTCAACAACCTCTATAATATGAATTCTTATGTGAAGTACAATCATCTGGTGATCAGTGACAGCAATGTGCGGGTCGATAATGATTATATTCGACAATTGGTCAGCGAAATGGATAGTCCTAAGGTCGGATTAGTGACCTCGATTATTCGCGGAGTCGATGCAACCGGATTCGGATCGCTCTTTGAAAATCTGCACCTTAATACATTCGTTGCGGCCAATGTTTTTTCGATTAAGAAGCTGTTCAAGATCCCGATCACGATTGGCAAGTCGATGCTGTTCCGTCGCGAGACATTGAACCAAATTGGCGGGTTTGAGGCGTTATCGCAATATCTGGCCGAGGATTTTATGATCGGGCAGATGATCTCCGGTCTTGGTCTGGAAATCCGCGAATCGGCTTCATGTATCAACGCCGTAAACAGCGGATGGAAATTCGGGCGGTTCACCAATCGTCACCTTCGGTGGGCGACGATGCGGCGGCATATCAATGTCTGGAACTACAGCGCCGAGATTTTTTCCAACCCGGTATTCTTTGCCCTGCTCTACCTGATAAAGAATCCGCAAGTTTATGGTGTGGAACTGTTCGCTTCGGTTTATCTGACCAAGTCGCTGATCGATTATATCGGGTCGCTGTCGATGAACACTGGCGAGCGGTGGTACCATTACCTGCTGACACCGATCAAGGATCTGGCGATTGCCGGAATCTGGTTCATGCCGTTTTTCAACTATATGGTTAATTGGCGGGGGAACTGCTTTATTGTCAGTGATCAGACGAAACTGACCAAACTGCCCTCGGCCAATATCGAAATTGGTCTGACCGCCGGAGAGATATATTATACTGCTTTCAAGGAGAAGACGGTGGCGGATAACCTGACTCCGGTTCAGCGGCTCTTCTGGTTTACCGGGATGGCGGGCAGGCTGATGTTGACCGGGACGAGGAGGATAATCGCCCGGTTGGGTTGATAGTATATAGAGCCAGTCTCTATTTAATATAGATGGAGGAGGTTGAGCGTAATGGGCGCGACGCCTCTAGTAAGATCAAGCCTCTAATCGGGCTTGATTTTTTTTGCGGGGGGAGGGCGCCTTATCGTTTTAACAAACCTAACCGACTTTTAATTTGATTTTGGGGCGGTTTTCCGCTATGTTTATACTATGTTGAAAAAGGCGTTGGATCAGTATTTGAAATATCTATCCGAGCAGAGACGACTCTCGCCCGGTTCCATTGAGACCTATCGGATAAATCTTGGACGATGGCTTGAATTTGTCGAAAACGAATACAAGACGACCTCGCCCGATCCGCAAATAAACTCGATTTTACTCCGTAAATTCCTATCGATCAGGCGGCAGGAGAATATTTCGGTAAGGACATTGGCAGGATTTATTTCGGCCCTATCCGGTTTCCAGCAGTATCTTCAGCCGAAAAAGAAATATAATCAGTATCTCTGCAAACTGACCAAACTGAAATATACCGAGAAAATTCCCGATTTTCTCTCCCAGCATGAAACTGAGGAACTGTTTGACTATTTGAGAAAAGATAGCTATCTATCCTGGCGTGATTATATTATGGTTTCGATGTTATATCTTTCAGGAATCCGCCGGGCCGAAATCGCAGGTTTGAAACTTCAGGATGTCGATTTGCGCAAAGGCGCGATGAGCGTAACCGGCAAGGGCAATAAAGAGCGGTTTGTTCCGTTAGGCGATACGCTTAAAGATGAGTTTCTTCATTATCTTGATCTTCGCGAAAGCTTTTGCGCCGGAAAGAGCGAACATGGGGGATATCTGTTTTTGAATTATCGGGGAGAACCGCTGACTGTCCGTTCAATAGATAGAATCGTAAAAAAATATTGCGCCAAACTGGGCAAACGGGTGACACCGCATACGCTTCGGCATTCGTTCGCGACACATATGCTTGAAAATGGCGCCGATATACTGGCAATTAAAGAGTTGCTGGGACATAGTTCGCTGGCCACAACTCAGAAATATACGCATATAACGACCGAGCAATTGAAAAAGGTATACAAAAAGTCCCATCCGAGGGCATAAAGAATAGAGGATGATATGAATATTCAGGCGACGACGATTTTATGTTTACGATATGACGGCCGAGTGGCAATCGGGGGCGATGGCCAGGTGACTTTTGGCGCCACGATTATGAAAGCTAAAGCGGTCAAAATTCGCAAGCTGTACAATGATCGGATATTGGCGGGGTTTGCCGGAGCGGCGGCCGATGCACTGGCGCTGTTTGAGCGGTTTGAAACCAAAATTGAGGAATACTCGGGCAACCTTCCCCGGACCGCGGTGGAACTGGCCAAAGACTGGCGCACCGATAAGTACCTTCAAAAATTGGAGGCACTTTTGGTGGTGGCCGATAAAAAGAATTCGCTTTTGATTGCCGGATCGGGCGAGGTGATTGAGCCGGATGACGGTATTCTGGCGATCGGTTCCGGCGGATCTTTTGCTCTCGCCGCGGCACGAGCCATATTGCTCACCAAGCCGAAAATGAAGGCCGAGGAGATCGTGCGGCAATCGCTTAAGATTGCCTCGGATATCTGTGTCTATACCAACGATAACATTAGTGTGGAAACAATATGATAGACAAAGAAATTAAAACGCCCAAAGAGGTAGTCGAGCATCTTGATAAGTACATTATCGGTCAGGATAAAGCCAAGAAGTCAGTCGCGATTGCTTTGCGCAACCGTTGGCGGCGCAAGGCGGCTCCGCCTGAAATCGGCAGGGAGATTCTTCCCAATAACATTCTGATGATTGGCCCGACGGGGGTCGGTAAAACCGAAATAGCGCGCCGTCTGGCGGAATTGTCCAATGCTCCTTTTATGAAAGTGGAAGCGTCGAAATTCACTGAGATCGGATATGTCGGGCGCGATGTTGAATCGATGGTGCGCGATTTGATAGAATTATCGGTCAATATGGTTAAGTCGGAGCAGGCCGAGAAAATCGCTCCCAAGGCCGAGGATAATACCAATGAGCGGTTGCTCGATTTGCTGCTTCCGCCCAGCCCCAAGCCCAAAGTAGTTGCCGGGGGAACGCCGGAGATGCAAACCGGAGCGATTGAAAGTGCCACCCGGGAAAAATTCCGCCAGAAACTGCTGGATGGCAAGCTTGATGATAAACAGGTCGAACTGGAGACGCCTCAGGACCGATTCCCGACTATTGAAATATTTTCTCCGATGGGTATGGAGGAGATGGGGATGAATTTTCAGGAGATGTTCTCCGGGATCATGCCCCAGAAAAGGAAACGGAGAAAAATGACGATTGCCGAGGCGCGGCGATATATATATTCCGAGGAGATTTCGAAATTGGTCAGCACTGATGATTGCGTGGTTGAGGGATTGGAGCGGGCGCAGGAATCGGGGATAATTTTTATCGACGAGATTGATAAGATTGCCGGTTCGAAATCAAAGACCGGTCCCGATGTTTCCCGCGAGGGCGTCCAGCGCGATATTTTACCGATTATCGAGGGTTCAGCCGTGATGACAAAATATGGCATGGTCGTAACCGACCATATTTTATTTATTGCCGCGGGGGCGTTTCATATTTCGAAACCGTCCGATCTGGTGCCGGAACTTCAGGGGCGTCTTCCAATCCGGGTCGAGCTTGATTCGCTGACCGCCGAGGATTTTTTCCGGATTCTGCAGGAACCGCGCAATGCGCTTATCAAGCAGTACACGGCGATGATGGCGACCGAGGATGTCAAACTCAGTTTTGATAAAGCCTCGCTGAAACGGATTGCCGAGATCGCCGAGCTTGTCAACAAGTCGACCGAGAATATCGGGGCGCGGCGGTTGCATACGGTTATGTCGACGCTGCTGGAGGAGATAATGTTCGATGCCCCGAACGGCAAGAAATCGATTAAGATTAATGTCGCGATGGTTAATAAGAAATTGAATCAATATTTAGAGAATGAAGATTTAAGCAGATACATTTTGTAGGAGGTTAGATGGGAAATGACATATTCGTAACGGCTATTAATTGTATGGATGGACGGACGCAAGGTCCGGTTATTGAGTTCATGAAACAAAAATACGGCGCGGATCATGTTGATAAAATCACCGAGCCGGGTCCCATAAAAATTCTGGCGGATAACGGCCCGGAGGCACTGATAGATTCTATCAAGGCCCGCGTGGCTGTTTCGGTTAATATGCACGGCTCGAAAGCGATTGGCATTGTGGGGCATACCCAATGTGCCGGTAATCCGGTGGAGAAGGATGTGCAGATGGTGCAACTCGAAAAGGCGGTAGAAACCGTTGCATCGTGGGGTTTTAATGTCGAGATAATCAAAATCTGGGTTGGCGCGGATTGGGTGGCCGAGGAGGTGTAGGATAGATTTTAAGGACGGGCAGACGAAGGCGTCTGCCGCGCACAGCATATGAGGATGTAGTGGTATAAAATATGAGTCGTTTACTTTTAGTTATTCTTTTATCCTTATCATTGTTGGGCGGAATTTGTGAAATGGTCCCTTCGTCAATTTCAGCCGATATCGATGACATTGTTGGTGTATATGAGCCGAATTTTGATGAGGGGCTTTACGAAATGATTCAACTTAGACCTGATAGTACTTATATAAGACTATTTGTGGATACTTCTGGCAAAATATATAAAGATTCAAGCATTTGGACAATTTATCTCTATATTGATAGTCTACGTAATGATACTGATGTTTCAATTCATCTTTCTGATTTTAATGATTATTACAATCATAAAAGCGTTGGCGGTTCAATAAGGCCTATGAAAGATCAATCTTATACCCTTGGTATTGGAGCCGTGAAGGACAAAGGAAAAACAAGATTGTCTTTTGAGACATATGGTCGAGCGTATATTAAGCTAGACTAATAGATAGAAGAAGAAAGAGTAGGGCGGTAGACGGAGACTACGAAGGTACTAAGAAATTTAAACAGGAAGTATAAAATGAGATTTTTGAAGATATTAATACTCATAATGATCGTTTTTACAGGTACCTATTCTGGTATAATTGCGGAAGAGACTAAATACGAAGGGATTGAGCGTATCAACGATGATAAAACACCATCCGGGTATAATGTTGATTTCAATCCAATGCCTTTTTCACCCGTTCTGGATCCCGAATTTTGCCTTGGTGATACATCATTCGTCTTCATTTTTCTGACTGATACTATGTATAATGATACTGTGATAATGTTAGACAGCGTACTAATGTTGCCGGGATATTACCGATTGTTAAATTCAGAAATTTCCAAGTATTATGAAAAATATGAATCTGATATGTTAATCGTTCATATTGAAATGGTTGCTCGTAAAAATAACGCGCTAACATTTCTGAAAAAAAGTTTTAAGTCCGAAATTAGATATTTTAAATTTTAATTAGAGTATAAAGAGTAGGGCGGTAGTCGAAGATTCATAATCTTTATGAATGACGTAT
>JBDRRI010000339.1:0-2879 GCA_043825815.1 Candidatus Zixiibacteriota bacterium | reverse complement strand
GATTGAGGAGAAGAAACTTTTAACATCAAGTTTAAGATAGTACCCATTAGGGTTATGATAGACAAAATTTTTTACTGCTCGAACCGCACGATGAGTACCTTTATTCAAACGATTAGCATAAGAATGTCTAATAAAATTATTGTCACAAAATAAATGCAATTCGTTGTGAAAGAGATGGTGTACGACCCGATCTCTAAAATCAGCTGCAAATATCTCTCGAGGAGTGGGACGTGTCACAATAAAAAGAATATGACGCGACGGAATATATGTTCCTGACAAAAGTTCTTCTAAAATAGAAACAAGATTCTTCTCCCGATGCATTTCAAAATTAAGAGCATTTACAGTGTTCTTTTTGCCTTTTTTACAATCATTATAAGCCTTAAAAAGTTTTTCAAGTGTAAATATTTCTGACATAAAAAATTTAAAACAAAATGAGGGCTGGAGGCGGGAGTGCTCGGACACAGCGGACATAGTAGCTATTAGCCTTATCATTGTTGTTCACATTGCCATTGTTGAAATTCACATTCCAAGCATTGGTCGTATTATTGGCATAGGTAGTACTCGACCAATAGTTGTCCGACTGAGTATAATTAAAAAGTTTCCGACTAACCGTGTCTCTCGTATACATTATCCTCCATGATAATGAAGGGCGGAAACTGAATTCTCAAACCCACGCTAACGCATTCAGCGAATGCATTATTCCGGGGAGCGAACAAAATAAATTATTTTGAAACGCTTTTCCTCCAACCCTCAGCTTGTTTTGAAAGAGCTACCGTTTTCTCTAATAAATATAGATAACTTTTTTCGCCACCGAGTTGTTTAAGCTCATTGGCAATACGGAGAAGAATAATAATTGATTCAGAACACCAGACAAGATTCCCAAGCAATTTTATTCTCATTCCTAATTCACGCGTATTATTAATTTCAAGAATAAGTCTTATGGCTTCAATGTTCGTTTTTATCATCTCCCCTCCCAACAAATATTTATATTGTTTATTGAATTTGGGCACTCGATTATACATTTCACGGAGCAATCCAAATGCTTCATTGTAGATCGGGAGATGTGAATATTGAGCCATTTATTTAAATTGTAAATTAAAATTTAAAATGCAAAAATTACCAAATATTCAAATCACCAAATAATTCATCGGACACAGCGGACATAGTAGCTATTAGCCTTATCATTGAGGGACACATTGCCACTGGTGAAATGCACATACCAAGCATCGGTCGTAGTAATGGCATAGGTAGTACTCGACCAATAGTAGTCCGACTGAGTATTGGTGAATAATGGATCTATCGCCGGACTAGATCGACCGTAGTCCACTATCGATTGTAATTCCTTTAAGTTGGGCAGCCGCCAATCTGTCTGCCCGGCGTAAGACAAAGCTTCGCAATTGGTAATGGCATTAGTCCAAGTCATTATGGCATTAAACGGCGCACCGACAGCATTGTGATCTTTTACCCACATCAAAGTGGTGGCGTTGTCGGTAATCGTGCCATTGCCATTATCAGTAAAACGGGTGCCGGCAAATCCTTTCTGATAGGTTCCGTCGTCGTTTGTTTGATACACTGTCGTTTGTCCGGTCTTGGATAGACCGGGGCCGGCTGCGCTCCCAGCCACACCAAAGATATTGACCCCGGAAGCGATATTGCCTTCAACTAAATCGGCGTCACCGGAGATTTTAGTGATTCCGTCGTAAAAACCGATTGGAATGGCGACATCGGTGACAGCCGGGGTAAAGTCGGCGTGGAGGGAGTTGTCCGTCATTGTGCCAGAAATGTTTGCAGTTGTGGCATTACTGAAAGTGGTGCCGGCGAGGACATTGCCGGCTACGGCATCGCCGAGAGCGGCAATGGCTGTACCCGCATAAGTAGCCGAAGTAAGAACTTTTGAAGCATCAATGTCACCATAAAGAGTGCCGGTGAACCCGAAAGCGGAAATATCTTTGGCAATTTTACCATTGGTTAATTTACCAATTTCTGTAGAAATAACATCATAAATTTCGGTAAGAGTTTTACCTGTTTCAGCAATGCTTACCGGTGTTGTTTCTATTGTCCCCGTTCCCAATGTGGTAGTCGTTCCCGCTCCTAAATTATATAAATCGGTAAGATTATACATAGTATTCGCGACAGAGCCGGGTGGAGTAAGATTGCCGGCGTAAGCGATATTGCCGTTAATTAAGACCGTGATGATAAAAAGGGAAACGATTGAAAATATTTTTTTCATATATATTTTGTTAATTTTAATAATTTGTTAATTGATAATTCATCTTGGCTTTTGTTAATGGACCAACGAGACCGTCAGCCACCAAATCATTTTCCTTTTGCCATTTCTTGATTACCGCAATCGTTTTTGGACCGATAATGCCATCAAGAACCAAGCCAAGGTTCAGCTTATCGTTTAAGAATCTTTGCAATTCCTTGACTGCGTCGCCTTGACTGCCATTTTTGAGAGTTTTAGTACCAAAATTGTAAGCCAATGGTTCTGGATTTGCTTGTGGTAAATTTGCAGGGGAATTGGCTGTAACTGTAGTCACTGTAGTCACTGTATTTCCAACACAAGACATGCCCGTGGTTATACTAAATCCGGTATTTCTATTTTCACATCCTGCTATTTCTGTGACAGGAACAGGAATTTCTGGAATAATAGAGATTATTGCAGGTGGCGCATAAACACCAAGACCGCTATTCCCCACAACAACAGGACGAACACTTAAAGGTCTCCAGTCTGTCATTACTTTATTATCTCCGGTGCCAAAAGTAATCCAACCAATATTTTCTCCATAAATGGAACCGGAAAAAACACCATCTGTTCCGATGGCAACTTTTGAGAAATCTACCCAACCAATGTTTTCTCCCCAAGCGTAGCCCGACAA
>JBDRRI010000338.1:0-11569 GCA_043825815.1 Candidatus Zixiibacteriota bacterium | reverse complement strand
TAGTGGCGGGTAGTGGACCCCAAAATCTACTCCCGCCTTTTTTTATGCTCTTTAATTCTTATATATTGGGCATTGTAACCGATAATTTTTAATATAAGGGTGAAATGGCTTGGCGATAATACCAAAATTGTATAAATTAATCAAATGAAACGCGATCAGAACATATCATTGGCCGACCTGGTCAAGAATTGTCAGAATGGCGATAAAAAATCATGGATGGATTTAATAGAAAGAGTAACGCCATTAATTTACTCTATCTGTGGAAAAATGGGTCTTAGTCAGGAGGAGATTTTTGATATTTTCGGTCAAGTTTCCTATCTCCTCCTAAAAAATCTTCACCGCCTAAAATCAACTGATAAAATCCTGGCCTATATTTCAACCATGACCAGGCGGGAAATTTACGCACTCAGTAAAAAGGATAAGCTCCGCCGAAAAATAGAATATTCGGATTTGCCACATTTAACTCCACCAGATATTAAAACGCCGGACGATATCTTCAATGAGGTCAAGCGAAACCAGATTCTGATGGAAGCTCTGGCAAAATTGAATAAAAGAGAATATAATCTGATAATGGCACTTTTTTTCGATCCCGATTGCCCCAGTTATGAACAAATTGCCAAAAACTTGAATATTCCTGTTTCCTCTATAGGTCCTTATCGGGCAAGATGTTTAAAAAAGATTCTAGGAATGATTAAAAGGAAATTATGATAAAAAAGGTATTTATCAAAGGGCTGGATGCTCTATATACTAAAGGGTTTGTTAATGACAAATAATTACGACAAAACCGACCTGCTTTTACAATATGCCAATAATGCTCTGACACCCGGAGAATTAAAGAAGGTCAAAAAACTAATTGAATCCGACCCCGAAATGGCTGCTTTGTATGCCGCAATTTTGACCCTTCGCGATGAAGGCAAACGAACCAATTGGCCAAGTTTGAAAAAATCTATCAAGACATTATCCTCACAAATGTTTGATGATTTTCAAAAGTTAAAAAAAACGGGTAATAAGATTAACGGCGTCAGGGTTTTCGATTCAAAAGCGATGCCCCTTCCCGAAGGTATCAGGCCGGCGGTTGTCGATTGCCGAAGAGTAAAGTTCAAAATAGATAAACTCCATCTCGAATTATCAATGTATCCTATTTCGGTAAACGCTTATGAATTAATCGGACAGCTTTCCGGGTTTGAAAGTCCCGGCTATTTGACTTTTACTCTTTCAGGGGGCAAGCGGAAATTTTCAGTCGAAGGGGATAAGTTTCACATCTTCAGATTTGCCAAGGTACTACAAGGCAATTATACTCTTAATATTCATTTCGATAAGAAGAAAATTGGCGCCGTTGGAATCGATTTATGATTACTCTGAATACGGTAAAAAAACTTAATAGCAAAAAAAAGACTATTAGGTTATCTTGACCGGAATTTTAATGGTTCTATTGATAGTTTCGTTGTTGATCTTGACAATTCGATAAGCTCTTTGATCCGCACCGACCTAAAAAAAGTTAATGACTATATAAAATGTCTCGAATCTATCTTTACGTATCTGCCAAACCAATATCATCCTCGCCTGTTGGCAATCAAAGGGAGATATTTTCATTGGACGGGAAAATATAATAGGGCCCTGATATACTATCAACAGGCCCTGAAGGTCTATCAAAAAAACCGGATGGGGCAGGCAGCCGCCAAACTAAGCAAAGGTTTGATGGATGTTTATATGTATTTGGGGCAGTATCGGGATGGCTTGAGAATAGGGCAAAAAGCCCTTGCCTATTTCAGGAGCAATAAACTCTATGCTGATGCGGGACAAATTCTTAATAACATTGGCAATATATATCACCGGATGGATAAAAACCGAAATGCGCTGGCCTATTATCAAAAGGCCCGAGAGATATTTAAGAAAAAAGGCGGCGTGCCTCTGGCTATTATCGATTATAATCGAGCCAATATTTTTGCCAATATGAACCAAATCCGAGCCGCTGAAAAACTATATTTACAGGCGGCCGATATATATCGAAAGGCCGGTTTACATATTGCCGAATGTCAGGCTCAATATTCGATTGCCTATCTTTATTTTCTGGAAGATCGCTATACTGAAGCCATCCGAAGTTTTGAGAATCTATTTAATAAATTCAGTACTCTGGGAGATTTCAAATCATCGGCGGTAACGCAGCTTGATATGATTGAAATAAACCTCCAGCTCAATCAGTATTCATCGGTAATTATGCAGGCCGATCAGATTATGCCCATTCTCAATGATCTTGGGATGAAATATGAAATAGGAAAAACAAATTACTTTTCGGCCATTGCTCGAATTATGTTGGAGGATTATAAATCTGCTTCACGATTCCTTGATAAAGCCAAAATTATCATGAAATCGGAAGGCAACCATTTATGGCTTGGTATGATAGAGATAGCCCGTTCTAAAATTTATATTAAGCAAAAAAAATACACTCTGGCGGTCAAATCTGCCGAAAGCGCCGCCGCATATTATAAATTAAGCGGCGATGAGCGTAGAGGAAACGATGCTGACATTGCCATTATTGAAGCCAAATTATATTCCGGACAGATAAATCAGGCAAAAAAATTGGCTGGCAAGATAAACTGCAATAGATTGGTCAATTATCAAAATTACAATCTTGAATCTATATTCGGATCATATTATTACGGGATAAACGATTATCGTACAGCCTTGCCTCGCTACAAAAAGGCGGTTGCCATTATTGAGAAAATGATAACCGGAATTTATCCCGATGAAATAAGATATTTCTTTGTCGTTGACAAATATGCCTGTTATAAAATGATGATTGACTGCATGATTCAATTGGGCGACATAAAAAAATCATTTATTGCCAGTTTGAAGGCATTGGAAATTATTAACTACCGAATCCCCAACAAGGTTTTAAAGAAAGCTAACATTCCTCCGGAACTGCTAATTATCCAAAATGAATTAAGAGCCGGACTGAAAAAAATGATTAAATCGCCGGATGGCTCACGGCGGCAATCAAATACGCCCGAACAGAATCATCAGATGGAACAAAAACTATGGTACAATGAACGTAAAATAAGAGCCTATCTTTATCCCGAACCGAATGCCATTGTAAAAACAGCTCTTGACGATTCCGCTTATAACAATTTTTTGAAATCTGATGAAATTCTTGTTAATCTGTTTATGGCTGAAAAGTGGGTTGGCGCTTTTGTAACCAATGGACATAAGACCGATTTTATCAAATATAATATTTCTCCGGAAAAGTTAAACGAGGTTCTTCGCAAATATCATTTTATATCGGAATCGGAGACGATTGGTTCAGGAAGCTGGACCAATTCTACGGAATTGGCTAACGAATATCTGACAGATATGTATTCAATTCTAATTACTCCCATAGAAAAATATTTGACTCGAAACAAACTCCTTATCAGTGCGGAAGAACAACTCAGTCAAATACCTTTTATTGCTCTTCGAGATAAAAACGGCTACTATTTAAAGGATAAATTTGAGATACGATTAATAATAAACCCGGAAGATTTGCGTCTTAGAAATGGCCCAGGGAAAATCAATATCAATCAAAAGGCGGCCATATTTGCGGCCTCCTCTGAAAAACTGCCTTTAATCGAAATTGAGGCAGAAAAAATCGCGAGACTGATTCCCAGGGCAGTTCTCTACAACAAGGAAAACGCTTCTCTTGAAAATATCAAAATGGAATTAAATCGACCTAATAGTTTCGTTCATATCGCCGCACATGCCTCTCGAGATTCTGAAAATCCCCTATTTTCCAAAATTTTATTGAATAATGGACCTTTTTTCCCTTTTGACCTCTTTAAAACAGGTATAAATGCTAAATTGATAACACTTTCTGGTTGCCAAACTGCCGCTCCTGGGTTATATTATGGTAATTCTTTTAGTCTGGCAAAAGCTTTTTATCAGGCGGGCGCGGGAAATGTGTTGGCTTCGTTATGGACCGTTTCTGATAGATTGAGTATGATGTTTATGGCCTGTTTTTATAAAAGCATTGCCGAGAAAAAAGATATTTATAATTCATATATTACTGCTGTGGATGAGGTAAAGAAAATTACCGATAACCCTGCATATTGGAGTGCGTTTATTTTAATTGGTATTTAACCGGGTAAAGTTATGAAAAAAATGCTAACCACATTAAGAGATCTGACCCTGATCGGGACAGTATTGATTCTTTTGTCTTTTCAGCTGTTAATGGCCGATAATTTCCAACCCAATATTTTGATTATTAAAATGGAATCAAATAAATCGATTCAATCGATTTTGGACGATATTAATGGAACTGTAATTGATTCCATTGAGGGCCAAAATATTTATTTGGTTTCCTCTGTCCGATCTTTTAATGCCGATTCCATGGCGTCAAGTGTCTGTCAAAATCAAGGAGTTCTGTTTGCCCAGCCAAATTATCTGGCAGATATTCCTGAAGGCAATCAAATAAGCCAGTCTTTTCCCGATGATCGAAGACCAAGTTTGGTTTATAACATTAGTCCTCCTGATTATTTTGGGCAGGATAATATACTAACTATAAATTCCGATGATGCCAATCTAATTTCGACCGGCGAGGGCGTTTTAATCGGCATTATTGATAATGGAATTGCCTTTGAGCATCCCCTCTTCCAAGGTTTTATAGCGAATAATGGTTATGACTTTAATGATAATGATACAGATCCTTCCGAAGAACCGGGGATAGCTTTTGGACACGGTACCTTTGTGGCGGGACTAATCAAGCGAGTTGCTCCGGATTGCCAAATTGTTCCCCTGAGGGCTTTTAATGGTGACGGGTTGGGAACCGTATTTTCAATCGCGCAGGCGATTTACTGGGCAATTGACAACGATCTTAACATTCTAAATATGAGTTTCAGCCTAAATACGACCGAGTTTCTAATTGCAGAGGCCACTCGAATCGCATCCCAAAATAACATTATTATGGTGGCATCCTGCGGCAATGACGGTCTGGAAATTATGACCTATCCGGCTGCTTACAACAATGTTATCGCTGTCACCTCGATTGATAAACAGGAATTACTCGCGGATTTTTCTAATTACGGCAAATATCTGGATGTCTGCGCTCCGGGAGTAGATATATATTCTTCATTAGCCGGCGAGTACGAATGGGGAACCTGGAGTGGCACATCATTTTCCACTCCAATGGTCAGCGCCGCCTGCGCCCTTGTATCAAGCATTATAGAAGATAATGGATCAATTGCCAGCCGGGTAAAAGGAATAATCAGATCGTCGGCCAGAACTGAGCTTCTCTGGGGAACCGTTATTCCTCGAGATAATGAATATGGTTTCGGGTGTCTTGATGCTCGAGAGGCGGTTATTTCGGTCGTCAGGGGCGATGTCGATAATTCCGGTGAAATTAACATTCTTGATATTAATTATCTGGTCAAATATTTGTATTACAATGGTCCCGAACCTGTTCCGTTTACAGAAATCGGTGATATAGATAAGTCTGGAATTATTGATTATAATGATATTCAGGCTTTAATAAGCCTTATTAATTCTAATAACCCGGGATCTCCACCTATTAAGGAATAACTGACTTCCTACCGGATTTATTTTTATTCGGATTGAATGGCGCGAGAATGAATAATCCCGTTAGTCTGTATTTTTGGTCAATTTCGTTTCTCATTCTAATAAAGGACTGAATAAATTTGATATTTTCTGTTCAACATTTGAACAGGAAGTTTTCTTTTGACAGGGGGAGAACAATCACCGCCAAAGTGATTGGGCCTAAAGCCCATAGGATTGCTGACTATGGGCTTTTTGACATCATGTCAAGTATCGTAGAGTATAAAGGAAAATATTTCCAGAAAGCATTAATTATTACTTGACAAACGGTCCAAAATTCATATTTTAAGTTCAACGAGTGTGAATCAACCAGATTCGACACTATTGACTTACTTACTTGTATTTACATCTGTGTCAAGCTTTGAGCGCTTATTGTCGAAATGAGAGCCACAATATTTTCGGCGATGGCAAAAAAAATACTTCTTTAGATACAATCCGGCTTGTTAAGGATTGATGTTTCATCAAGAGACAGGTATTTAACATAATTCCTGAAATTGATAACCGGTCGTTACCAACGAATTGAATTATGAATACTAATCTCAAATAGCTTGGATTATATTTACCACCTCATTTCTCTACTTGTGATAACTACAAACTGTAACATACTAAGTCATCTGTATTAGGAGGTGAAACTTAATATAAAAATTTAATAGTAATTTAATAAGAGTTCAGAAGCATTTAATTCCTTTAACGACTATTCGGGAGTTAAATAAAATCTGTAATTAACGTTTAACTCCTTACTCCTATATAGGAATGATTATGAGATTGTTGACCAAGACATATTCTTGCCATCCCTGGACAGAAGGTGAGATTTTGACTGACCAGAAACCCGGGCCATTTGAAATGTGCGCGGCCTTTGCCCCCTCCGGCAATTGTCGTTCCATTATCAATCGGCATTCGGCGGTCGGTTATATTGCTTTGGTTAATAATACACTGTTTCCTAATTTTAAGGAGGAAATAAATGTTTAATAGACTGATAATCGCAGTACTTACTTTAGGCTTGTTATTAACCTTTAGTAGTGCAGCTTTTTGCTCAGGAGACTACAAAGTCGGCAAGAATGCGTATGAAACATTCAATCCGAATGCGCCCAGGGTTAACGACCTGCGCGAGATTCAGCACGCAAGCTCTTCGTTCGACAAGCCGGCCAGTGCTTTGACACCGGTTGAGACGCCATCGGCGGTTCTGCCACCACAGTATTTCTGTGAATTCATTGAATATACTGAGGGTAATTTTGCCTATTTCTGGCGCAGCCCCGATGCCTACGGTGATTATGAGCAGGGCGTCCGGTTCACACCGGCTCCCGGCTACACTTGTACCCTCTCGACCGCCTACATTGCCATCTACGGCTCCAAACAGGGTTTACCAGAAGCCGGAACTCCGGATATGCTGGTAACCGTTTATGCTGATGACGGCTTTGGACTTCCCGGTACGGCTCTCGGTTCGGTCGTGGTTCCGCATGCGGCTCTTCCGACTGCCGGCGCAGCCTACGTTCCGGTTGATCTTTCAACCGCCAATGCCGGCGGCCCGTTTGTATTCACGAATACATTCGATGGCACCGTCGTGGAAGAGTTCCACATCGGTTGTATGGTCAATGGCCAGACGGCAGATGACACTCTCTTCTTCCTGTCGGACGACGGCTCGATGATTGAAGAACACCGCGCCTGGGAAAACTGGGGCGGTAGCTACTACACCATGTTTGACGACTGGGGTGGAAACTACACCTTTACCATGGGCGTCGACCTCTGTTGCGGATTGATTCCGTATTCAGATTGTTACACCCAGAATTATTCGTGTGGAACAGCTTATTACTGGACCATTCCGGATGCCTATGGTGATGACTATTTCAACATGAGATTCTCGGTCAGCGGACCGGAAACTTTGAATGAAATCGGTCTGGCTTTCTACGCCACAGCCGCCGTTGGAGCTCAGGATATTACTGTATATATCTGGGGTTCTGATGCCGGTTTCCCGGATCTGGGTAATGTAATCTTCTCAACCAATATCACGGTTGATGATTTCTACCCGGCATACGAGGTTATTGATCTTACGTCATTAAATCTAATTATGACATCAGATTTCCATGTCGGTTACACGGTTGTTGATCAGGTTAACTCTGTTGTCGCCATTTTATCCGACAATGGTTCCTGCGGCACTGGCCGCAGCTCCGAATACTGGGGCTCATGGGGAACGATGCTGGATGACTGGGGTGCCGATGTTAACTTCAAGATCTATGCCGATCTGTGTAAAGATCAGTTCTCAATTTGTAAGACCTTGGATTATACCTGCGGTTTAGCCTGGTTCTGGAGACTTCCCGATCGCTACGGCGATATCGGTGATTACCAGAAATTCTCACCGGAAGGTGAAGGCTGTCGTTTGGAAAAAGGCCGTATCGCCTTTTACTGGGGCAGCTCAGAAGCGGCTCTTCCGCTGTATACGTACAATTCGGAGTTCCAGATTTTCGGCACTGATTTAGCCGGATTACCGGATCCTTCGGTTGTCTATAATACAACAACTATCACCCCGGTTGATTATGTTCTCTATCCGGGATGGACCGAAATCGATTACACGACTTTACCGGATCCGATTCTATTTGATCAGGATATCTGGTTTGGTGTGGAATCGTTCGCTCCCGATACCTTATCCGGTATCCGGACTCTCTCCGATGGCGCTACCTGCGGTAACCGTCGTTCGGCAGAGAACTGGGGCGGTAGTTACTTCTATATGGTTGACGACTGGGGTGATGACGTCAACTTTAAAATGCAGCTTGATGTTTGCTGTGTTCCGGTTGACGAAAGAGTCTGTTATGCTGGTGATGACTGGCCGGTTTTCGGTCGTGACTTTGCCCGCACCGGTGCTTCTTTCAGCTCCATCGGTCCCGATGCTCAGAGCAATCTGAGTGTTGCCTGGCGTTATCATAATGCCTCGACACAAACTCTGCTCTATAATCCTCCGTCAATCTACGGCGACACTTTAGTTGCTTATTTCGGCAATGAAGTTGTTGCTGTCGATATGAACGACGGTTCGGAAATCTGGGTTCGGTCTCAGGATGGTTTTGTAATTGGCGCCGGTGGTCAGATTACCCCGACTATTTACAATTTCGATGCCTATGGCACCCCCCAGACCTACGTTTTCATAGGCGGAGCTGACTCCAAATCGTTCAGCTGTCTCAGCTTAACGACTGGTGCTACGGTTTGGACCAGAAACTTCACCTATCACAGCATGCACTTTATGTCATTCGCTCCCAACGTCATAGTTGACTGCGGCGGTACGCCGGTTGTCATTTATGGCGATGACGACGGTGACATTTATGCTGTGGAAGCTTTGACCGGTAGTCCTTATACTGGTTGGACCGTCAATCCGATTAACCTCGGCGGCGCGGTTCACACCAATATGTCAACCGATGGTTCGACGGTATATGTCGGAACTTATGCGTCCGGCGTTACTCCGGGAACCGTTTTCGCCTTTGATGCCTGTGATGGAACAACCACTTGGGAATTCACCGATCTTCAGATGGAGATTGTTGAAAATACCGGTAACCTTGATGATAATGCTATCGAGGAATTCCAATCTGGTATCATGTATACCAATGGCACCCTTTATGCCCCGTCAATGTTCCCGCTCAAGTTCATCGTTGCTGGTAGCTATATCACCGGCGGTGGCTTGATGTACAGCATTGATGCCGCATCCGGCGCCATGAACTGGGTCCAAGTTGGTCGTCAGGTTTGGGATGGCATCCATCTCTCCCTCGACGCCAATCAAATCATCGTAGCTGCCTGGAATGACTGGAACAATCCGGGATTCCACGAGCTCTGCGGTGTTTGGAGTTATAATAAGAATAACGGCAACGTTCTTTTCAAACATACTCAGATGTCCCCCGGACCGTATGATCTTATCGGTATGGGCACCGTTCTCTCCTGTGAGCCGGGCGCTCCCGACTGGATCGTTGCGACCACGAGATGGAACTTTATCAACTTCTTCCGTTCCGATGATGGCGCGGAAATGTTCCACCGTCGCTGGTCCGGCTTTTTCGCCCTTAACTCATACAGCTATGGCCATCCAGACGGCCAGGTTATGAGTGACGGACGGCTGTTGCTATTCGCACGCCAGAATCTGGTTTGTTTGACATCCGCGGATGAGACTCCTCGCCCGCGTTTGGATATTAACGGTTATCAAGTTGACGTGGTAGTACCGTTTGGTATGCCCGATCACACTTATGTAACTGCCGAAAACGTTCTCGGCAACTTGGGCGGCGCTCCGTTGACCATTGACGGCGTTTTCCTTGCCCCCGAAGACAACGGATTTATTCCGGATCAGGGTGATATTTCGGCGGTAGCCGTCACCACCGTTGGTGATGACCGTCTCGATCGTCTTGATAAATTAACCCGGATGTATGCCGATGCCTTTGCCGATAATGTTATTACTGATGTTGTTGTTGCCAACACCAAGAGTGTTTCACGCAGCAACTCGGCTTTCACTATTCCCGCCTGGGTCTATGGCATTATTGCACCGACCCCGGGAACTGTGATTCCGCCGCAGTCCGCTTACAATGACTCTGCCAATTATCTGGACATTGTCATTGATATCAACGGAACTCTGGTTCCGCGCGGTCTGACAGCAATATATGTCGACGTCTACACCGACGACCCCGATTACTTCATTGACAGTGCCCGCGGCACTTTAACGTATCCCGCGGACACGGCCCTTTATGCGACTCCTCAGGTCAGATTGAATCTGGTCGGTGGTTGCTTGTATGAAGATGTCGTAATGGAGTTTGGCGTTGGCGGTGCTAACTATGCTCATGTTTGGAACTCGACCAAAATAGCCGATGGTGACATTGCCAGTTTCGAAATTGATGGCGATGTAGTCTCCTTCTGGCAGGGTGGTTATGTCTTTTCCAAGGCGCAGGACAATAGCGTTTATACTGTCCCGCCAGGAAAAGTCCCCGGCCTCTGGTCCGGTCACACCTTCCTGCATCAGGACGGCTGGAGCTCCGGCTCTGTCGGTTGGGAATCGATCTTACCGGATCCTAACTGTTATGACGGAACCTGTCCTCCGAATCATAGAACCAACGTCCTCCTGGGTGAAATGTCACACGATGACGGCGCGACTTACGACGGTGTTTACGGCGAAGTCGTTGCTTATGCTTTCGTTGACTCCGCTCAAGACGCTTGTACCTATGATACCCTCGGCAATTGTGTAAGCTGGAACTGGGCCGATATCGCCAATGGCGTTATTTCACAGCCTTTGCTTGACTCACTCACCCTTGGCTTCCGCGGTTGCGTTGAAGTTATCGGTGTTACTGGTGAAGCCGATCTGGCTAACTTCGTCATTCACAGAATGGAATTGTCCGGTCGTTACGCTGCCATTAATGATCTCTATATTGGCGCTATTGTTGACTATGATATTCCGAATTCTGATTATGACGTGGCCAACTATGACGCCGCTCACAACCTGGCTTATATGTATCCTTGTAACACCAAGGATAATGCCTGGGGCATGGTTCGTATCCCATTTGGTTGCGGATACGAAGGTATGCAGGGCGCCAAGACCGTTACCGCCGAACAGGGTGGCTGGTCCGATACAGCCGTTTGGCTCGATTCGATCACTGCCTGGATGACGAATACGGTTGGTCTTCTGCATCAGCCGGGAACCAATCCGGCTCTTTGCGCCGGGGATGCTTCTGACCGTGAAGGTTGGTTTGTGTTCGGTTCCTTTGACCTTCCGATGGAAGGTAGTGGAACCGCCACCCTGGGTTCTGCCTGGTTTGGTCTTCCTGATGCCGTCGATTGCGATGTGGCCAGTAACTTCTTTGGTATAGCCGACATGGCTAACAAATGGGCTGGCTTCGGACGTGGCGACGTCAACAATGATGGTGCTATCGACCTCGTCGATATTGCCTATCTGATTGATTTTGTATATTATGGCGGAAACGGACCGTTCCCGTTCAAACACCTCGGTGACGTAAACGCTTCGGGTGGTGATCCC